>NZ_JBXARC010000005.1:0-129778 GCF_058807855.1 Staphylococcus sp. GW821-FHT11H10
AGTGCGTCAACATCAACAAGTGAGAGTGACTCAACAAGTACAAGTACGTCATTAAGTGGATCAACATCAACAAGTGTGAGTGATTCAATAAGTGGAAGCACATCATTAAGTGGATCAACATCAACAAGTGTGAGTGACTCAACAAGCACAAGTACATCAGATAGTGCATCAACGTCAACAAGCGTGAGTGATTCAACAAGTGCAAGCACATCATTGAGTGCGTCAACATCAACAAGTGTGAGTGACTCAACAAGTGCAAGCACATCATTGAGTGCGTCAACATCAACAAGTGTGAGTGACTCAACAAGTGCAAGCACATCATTGAGTGCATCAACATCAACAAGTGTGAGTGACTCAACAAGTGTGAGCACATCATTAAGTGGATCAACATCAACAAGTGTGAGTGACTCAACAAGTGCAAGCACGTCATTAAGTGGATCAACATCAACAAGCGTGAGTGATTCAACAAGTGTAAGCACATCATTGAGTGCGTCAACATCAACAAGTGAGAGTGACTCAACAAGTACAAGCACATCATTAAGTGGATCAACGTCAACAAGTGTGAGTGATTCAACAAGTGCAAGCACATCATCAAGTGAATCAACGTCAACAAGTGTGAGTGATTCAACAAGTGCAAGCGTATCGACATCAATCAGTACATCAATATCAATGAGCGAATCAAGTTCAACAAGCGCAAGCACATCAGATAGTACATCTACGTCAGCAAGTACGTCAGAAAGTAGAAGTGCTTCACATTCAATGAGTGGAACAGATTCAAATAATACTTCAAGCTCAGACAGCAAATCACATTCAATCAGTAATTCTGATTCTAATACGACGTCAGATAGTGCATCAGCATCAACAAGTATTAGTGATTCAAGTAGCACAAGCACATCAGATAGTAATGCTTCACATTCATTCAGCACATCACATTCTGTAAGTGAATCAAATTCTATGAGTACTTCTCACTCACAATTTGATTCAATATCAACTTCAGAAAGTATGAGTGGAACAGATTCAACAAGCTTGAGCACGTCACTAAGTCACTCAGCATCAACTTCAAACAGTACGTCAATGACTACTTCTGAATCTCAAAGTAATAATGATTCACAAATGCATAGCAATTCACTTCATCATGATGCTAAAGATGAATTGCCTGATACTGGAGATAGTGACTCTAATTCAACAGGACTTGTATCAGCTGTTGCAGCAATGTTAGCGGGATTAGGATTATTTGGTAAATCTCGTAAAAATAAAAAAGATAAAAAGAATAAAGGATCAGAACAATAAACTACTTCATGTGGGAGATAGATTTATAAAATAATCACTTTTCTATAAATTGGTTGTCTATCCTTAAAAAAAGAGGCTAAAGTATAATTATTGGTTGGAATAATGTATGTATAAACCAAACTAATTAATATCTTTAGCCTCTTTGATATAATGTAAAAAACTTTATTTTTAAAATTTTAGGTGAAATTATGATTAAGAAACATGAATATAAGATTTTATACAAGAGGATTTTATTTACCTGTTTCATTTTAATTGTTTACATTTTTGGAAGTAATATTTCAATAGTGGGTTCGGAAGGTATTTATGATAACAAAGATACATTTTTCAAATTAGCAGTTTCAAATGTAGGTGGGGATCTTCATACATTAAATGTATTCTCATTAGGTCTTGGACCTTGGTTAACATCACTAGTTATCATTATGTTATTAAATTATCGTAATTTGGATCAAGCAACGAAACAAACACGTTCTGAAAAGCATTATAAGGAAAGAATTATAACAATAGTGTTTGCAATATTTCAAAGTTATTTTGTAATCAGTACGTATATTCATAATAACTTTATTAAAGATTCAAACATCATTTTACTCATGCTAATTCTTGTTGCGGGGACAATGTTATTGGTTTGGTTAGCAGATCAAAATATTACATACGGTATTTGTGGTCCAATGCCAATTGTATTAACAAGTTTAATCAAATCATTATTTAATAACCAACACTTTTTTAAGTTAAGTGTAAGTGTCTTATTACTTATATTAGTAATTGTGACATTAGTCATAGCATTACTCATTCTATTATTTATTGAGTTATCGGAATATCGACTCAATTACAAAGACATCATGAATAACTCTACGAATAAGACACCAACATATTTAGCATGGAAATTAAATCCGGCTGGAAGTATTTCAATTATGATTAGTTTATCAGTATACGTACTGTTAAATAATATGATTAATTTAATAGCTACATTGCTCGGGTCAAACGCAAATTTCGAATTTTTAAGTTTTGCTAATCCGATAGGTATTATGTTTTATATTGTGTTACAAATCGTACTGAGTTACTTGCTGTCACGATTTTTGATTAATACTAAGAAAAAGGCGGATGAATTTCTAAAGAATGGGAATTATTTTGATCCTATACGTCCGGGTCGTGAGACAGAGCGGTATTTAAATAGTAAGGCTAGAAGAGTATGTTGGACTGGTGCCATATTGGTAGCATTGATTCTGGCAGTGCCATTATATTCAACATTGTTGGTGCCCAATCTATCAACAGAAATTTACTTTTCAATGCAACTGATTATCTTAGTGTACATCAGTATTAATATTGGTGAGACGATTCGCACGTACTTATACTTTGATCGTTACAAGCAAATCTTGAATAAATATTGGTAGGAGATAGTTATGAAACAGTTTATACCTGCATGGTACGATTCGAACAATTGGTGGGATAGCGCTGTTGTGCCCTTTTATATAAAAAGAAAAACGACAGAATTTGATGACATGGTAAGTTTAATGTTGATGCATCATAAAAACAATGAACCATTCAATACAATCATCTTGAATTATAATCCCCTGTTGCGATTATTTTTACATCGTCATGAGCTTTATGAAATGAATTATTGGTCTCTTTTTGATGAGATACAAGGTGCAACGCATGGCACACCTGTAGCAATTGATTATAGAGAATTATCTTGGCCAGAAGACACTGAATTTATTTATACGCCATTTCAAGTCTTGGCCATTAAAAGTGATAATCAATTTTCTAAGATGATTTTTAGTCAAGAAGGCTATTTAATTTGCATTGAGGATTATGAACACAAAACACTAAGCCGTAAATTGATATTTGATGATAGAGGGTTTGTGTCATCGATTGAAATTTATCATGATGGACAATCACCAATGAAACGATATTACTTAGCGGTTAAAGGTCAGATCATTATGACTCAAGATTTTATGACTGAAAAAATTACTATCCAACCAGAATTCTATGACCTTTTTCAGAAGAAGTCATATGGCAATATGGATGAACTTATTTTTGAAAAAATTCAACAATACAATACTTCAACATTAGCGGATGACGATAAAGTGATTATAGCTGCAGATAAAAGACACAATTATGTATTAACAGATACATTCAAACCTGAGAATATGTGTTTCTCATTATTCAGCCAGAGAAATGCATACATCGATGCGACGTTATTAGAAACTATTGGAAAAGCGAATCAATGTATAGTTGATACACAAGCAAATGCGACTAAATTAAATCAATTCATAACTCAGAATCCTGAGTACCAGCCATTCAAAATTATGCGCGTAACGCCGTTTGATGCACAAATGTTACCTAATATAAGTAGTCAATTGTATGAAACGAATATTGGCGTTTGGATAGATTCACTTAGTGAAGAAGACTTAAAAACGGTTATCGATCAATTGAGTCAATACGTCTCTCAACATGAACAAACCATAATCCATCTGTTAACGCGATTAAATGAGAACGATATACAGCAATGGTTAAGAGATGAAATAGATCAATTAAATGCATTGTTAAATGTTGAGGAAGAAGAATTCTCTCCAGAAGTTCAAGATATTTTACAAACGGAACTTGAAGAAGATGAAATAGAAAAGGTTAAGTTAATTTATGTGCCTTTCGAAGAAGATTTAATGAAGGAATTGTCGCAATTAAGAGTGATTGTAGATTTAAACCAAGAGCCTGATTTATATTTACAAATTTCAAGTATTAGTGCAGGCGTTCCACAAATCAATAGGCGAGAGACAGATTATGTAGATGATAAGTTAAATGGTTTAATTATCGATAATATCCAACAATTAAGGGTAGCGCTAAATTATTTTATAAACAATCTGAAGAATTGGAATTATTCGTTTGCGCATTCTATTAAATTGAGTGATGAATTCAGTTCAGAAAAGATAATCCAAAGATTAAATAGTGTGATTGAAGGTGAAATTCATGGCACGTAAATTCAGAATCTTACAAGTAGGTGGGAAAGATTTAGAACCATTATTTGATAGTAAAAAAGGTGTTGAATGGGATTATTTAGATGATGCATTATTTACGTTTGATAGTGGTTATATTGAAGCGGTAAAAAGCATTATAAAAGCATTTGGTAACTTTGATTTAGTATTTGTACAAAGTGCTTACTCACCTGAATTAATGGATTTATTACGAGTCGTCGCTACACCTCACAATACGGTCATCGATGCACAAATGTGGTCTCCGAATTATGATGCTGAACCATTAATCCAACACAAATTTGTAAAGAAACTTAATTATCAAACTGAGGAAGATCTACACCATCAATTGTTAGCTGTGACATTTCCTGGGCAATATGGCGATAGAGTATCACCAATTAAGACAACTGTTAACCCACATTTTCAAGGAACGTATAAATATGAGGGGAACAAGTCACTCGTGTTAGAAGGTGATTTCGGTACATCATTCAAACCTATTGTTACGTGGATACAAAGTTTAGTAAGTGATGAAGATAAGGTTAACGAGCTTTGGCCGGAGTATTCACTTGAAGGAGATGTCGAAATCGAGTACACATTTAGATTATCTCCGTTTGGATCAACGGAATATCCAGATACAACATTACGTTTTGAGCATAAAGATTTAAATCAACCTATTCAATTACCATTAAGGACGACTCAAATGAATGTCAGCGTATCTCTTAAAGCAAAAGGAAAGGGTAAATTACGTATTGGTGCCATTCATAAACGTTGGTCACGACTAGAAATGGGACAATTTATTATGGGTGGACAGCGTTTTACTGATGAGAAACGAGATGAGTTTAGACATTATTTCAATCCAGGTGATATGAAGCCTCCGCTCAATGTGTATTTTAGTGGTTATCGTCCTGCTGAAGGATTTGAAGGCTATTTCATGATGAATAAGATGAATGCGCCGTTTATCTTAATTGGTGACCCTCGTCTTGAAGGTGGTTCATTTTATCTTGGATCCGAAACTTTTGAACAAGGGATTATCAATGTGATTCAAAATGCCTTAGACTTTTTAGGTTTCAAGCATGATGAACTTATACTATCAGGGTTATCTATGGGATCATTTGGTGCCTTGTACTATGCAGCTCAATTAGAACCAGCTGCGGTTGTAGTAGGGAAACCGTTATTAAATATTGGGACTATAGCAGATAATATGAAATTGTTACGTCCAAATGAATTTGGCACTGCAAATGATGTGTTGTTGGCGAATACAGGTGGTATTTCCACTTCAGATGTTCAACATTTAGATTCACGTTTTTGGGAAAAATTAAAAAACAGTAATCTAACAAATACAATATTTGCAATTGCATATATGTACAATGATGATTATGATGCTACGGCATTTCAAAATTTATCACCAGTATTGAGTCAACAAGGTTCACATGTTATGAGTCGTGGTGTACCGGGTCGACATAATGATGATTCACCTACAATAACAAGTTGGTTTGTCAACTTTTATAACATTATATTAAAAGATCAATTCGGGAGAGATAGCGATGTCAGCATTAAATAGTTATACATTAACGTGCCGTCATATAAATACTACAACCTTTATGTATGGTACGAAATTACGCATTGAGGATGATGGAACATACTTTAACAATCCATTGATGCCATCAGGGACTGTTATACATGATTGGCGTATGTTAACAACTTTTAGTGAACATAAATACGCGCCATCGCTCCCTATTTTGAAAAAGAAACAACAATATAAAGTGATTTTAAATTACAATGTCGAGCCTCTAGGGAGTGTGTATATAAAGATTACATTTTATCGTAAAAATGACACGGAACATTCCAATTTAATCATTCAAAATAGTGATGCAGAATTCGAATTTCCTGAAGAGGCTTATGCTTATAAAATTGAATTAATAAATGCTGGCTTGTCGGAACTTTTTTTCAAAAATATTATTATTCAAGAGTTAGATACAGATGAATCTGAAACACACTCTATCGTTGAAAGTAAAGTTAATTTAGATGTATTAAATCGAGTCATATTTGGCGAAAGTGTTTATGTGCGAGGTGATCAAAATGGCTAATCAAGTTAGTAATGTGATTAACTCGATGCGTTTGAAAAGATTACAGAAGCAGTTAGTGGCAGTAAATCGATTAAGTGATCAAATGCGAAACTGTTCAGATGAAGCATTACAAGCTAAAACAGCTGACTTTAAACAACGTTTAGAGAAACGGGAAACAACGCTGGATAAACTGTTGCCGGAAGCTTATGCAACGATTCGTGAAGCATCGAAACGTGTACTAGGTATGTATCCGAAAGATGTTCAAGTGATGGGCGCCATCGTGATGCATCAAGGTAATATAGCAGAAATGCAAACCGGTGAAGGTAAGACGTTAACAGCGACAATGCCCCTTTATTTAAACGCACTTACAGGAAAAAGCGCATTTCTAATTACTACGAATGATTATCTGGCGAATCGTGATTTTCAAGAAATGCGACCTTTATATGAATGGTTAGGCTTAACAGCGTCACTTGGCTTTGTGGATATTCCAGATTATGAATATGCCGAAAATGAGAAGCAAATGTTATATAACCATGACATCATTTATACAACAAATGGTCGCTTAGGATTTGATTATTTATTTGATAATTTAGCAGACCATATTAATGCTAAATATTTACCTGAATTGAACTTTGCGATTATTGATGAAGTTGATTCAATTATATTGGATGCTGCGCAAACACCACTGGTTATTTCTGGTGCTCCACGTGTGCAATCCAATTTATTCCATATTATTAAGATGTTTGTTGAAACGTTAGTTGAAGATGAACACTTTAAATTAAATGTGAATAAAAAAGAAGTATGGCTTACGGATGAAGGTATTGATGTAGCCAATCATTATTTTAAAGTGAATAATATCTACCTACCACAATATTTTGATTTGGTACGTGTCATTAACTTATCATTACGCGCGAAGTATCTGTTCAAAGACAATTTAGATTATTTTATTTATAATGGCGAAGTTGTACTTATAGACCGAATTACAGGGCGAATGTTGCCGGGTACCAAACTACAATCTGGTTTGCATCAAGCGATTGAAGCTAAAGAAGGTGTTGAACTATCACAAGATTTAAGTGTAATGGCGACAATTACCTTCCAAAATTTATTCAAATTATTTAATGGTTTTTCAGGGATGACCGGAACCGGTAAGTTGGGAGAAAAGGAATTCTTTGATTTGTATTCTAAGTTAGTAGTTGAAATTCCAACTAATCATCCGATTATTCGTAATGATAAAGAAGATCGAGTATATGCGAAATCAGATGAAAAGAATAAAGCGATACTTGAGAAAGTAAAAGAAATTCATGCCACTAAACAACCAGTACTCTTAATAACAAGAACTGCAGAAGCGGCTGAATATTTTTCAACCCAATTATTTAAAGACAATATCCCTAATAACTTATTAATTGCACAGAATGTTGCTAAAGAAGCACAAATGATTGCTGAGGCAGGACAACTGGGTGCTGTTACAGTTTCAACTAGTATGGCTGGTCGTGGTACAGACATTAAGCTTGGCTCTGGAGTCTATGAGCTCGGAGGACTTGCAGTCATAATCAATGAACATATGGAGAATAGCAGGGTTGACCGACAATTGCGTGGACGCTCTGGTCGTCAAGGTGACCCAGGTGTTTCACAGATTTATGTATCATTAGATGATTATATTGTTAAACGTTGGAGTAACTCTAAACTAGCTGAAAATAAAAAACTAAAAGACGTTGATCCAGACAAACTACAAGATAGTCCATTTTTCAGAAGAAGAGTAAGAGGAATTGTCTCTAAAGCACAGCGTGTATCTGAAGAAACCTCAATGATGGCGCGTGAAATGGCTAATGAATTCGAAAAAAGTATCGGCATTCAACGTGATCGTGTGTATGAAGAGCGCAATCGTATTCTTGAAACGTCAGACTTCAGTGCATTTGACTTTGATTCACTAGCGCGTGATGTCTTTGACTATGATTTGAGAACAAAGCATATTCATAATAAAGATGACATCATCAATTATATTTATGAGCAGTTGAGCTTTAGTTTCAAAGATGACGCTATTAGCCAACAGATTCAAACACGTGAACAAACCATTGATTATCTAGTGCAACAATTTAACAAACAATTAAAAGAGAATATGAAAATTGCAAATAACGATTATTTTAAATTACGATTTTTTCAAAAAGCAATATTGAAAGCCATAGATGTAGAATGGATAAATCAAGTTGATCAACTTCAACAACTTAAAGCGAGTGTTAATAATCGACAAAATGGTCAACGAAATGCAATATTCGAATATCATAAAGTAGCTTTAGAAACATATGAAATGATGCTGATAAATATTAAACGGGCAACGATTCGTAATTTATGTTTAAGTATTCTAACGTTTGATAAAGATCAAGATTTAGTAGTACATTTTCCTTAAAATGAGGTGTTCATAGATGACAGTATATAATATTAATTTTGGCATTGGGTGGGCGAGCAGTGGTGTAGAATATGCTCAAGCTTATCGTTCCAAATTATTAAGAGAGATAAATCAACCAGCTAAATTTATCTTTCTAGACTTTATTTCCGCAGAGAACATTCAAACGTTAACTGACAATATCGGGTTTAAAGATGATGAAGTGATATGGCTGTATCAATATTTCAGTGATATACCTATCGCACCAACGACGTATACGGTTGATGACTTGAAAAAGGATTTAGGTAATCCTGTCACTGCCCAAGTGGTTACTGGTAAAACTATGCGCTTATACATCGGGAATGATAAATCCTATGTGAGCTGTTATTTGAAGAATGAAGATGACATTATTGTCGATCGTGCAGAATTTGTCGTCAATGGTATGTTAGTTCGGAAAGATTACTATAGCTATGTACGAACTTTCTCGGAATATTATGCACCATATGAAAATCGTGCCAAATTATATAAGCGACAGTTTTACAATGAGGATGGCTCTATTGCTTATAAAGAATATATAGACGGAGAATCGAGTGTCTATGTATTTGAGGATGCTCGATTATACAGTAAACAGGAATTTGTAGCTTATTTTATGAAAAAGTTGCATCTGACTGAACAAGATATCGTTATTATTGATAGATCGACTGAAGTTGGTCAAAGTATATTAGAACATAAAGGATCAAGTAAAGTCGGTATTGTTGTACATGCGGAACATTATAGCGAAAATGCTACAAATGATACCTACATTTTGTGGAATAACTATTACGAATATGTATTTGCACAAGCACCATATATCGATTTTTATATCACTGCGACGGATTTACAAAATCAAGTTTTATCCGAGCAATTCCAAAAATATACATCACATCAACCTCGTGTCAGAACTATCCCAGTAGGTAGTCTACATCAATTAAGTTATCCAATTGGGGAAAGAAAGCGATATTCTATGCTTACGGCTTCTAGGTTAGCTAGTGAAAAACATGTAGATTGGATTGCGAAAGCTGTAATTAAAGCTAAAAAGAAAGTGCCAAAATTAACATTTGATATATATGGTCATGGTAACGAAAGATCGAAAATTGAAGAAATCATTAAAGAAAATGAAGCACAAGATTATATTCAACTTAAAGGTCATAAGAAGTTAGATGAAATCTATGTGAACTATGATTTATTTGTATCGGCTTCAACAAGTGAAGGGTTCGGTTTGACCTTAATGGAAGCGGTAGGTTCTGGATTAGGCATGATAGGATTCGATGTGAATTACGGTAATCCAACATTTATTAGTCACGGTGAGAATGGATATCTCATACCAATTGATAAAGATAACCAAGATGTCGAAGTCATTACAAATCTTATGGCTGAAAAAATTGTTCAGTATTTTAATGATGGGCCTAAGCATTCGCATGAGAAATCTTATAAAATTGCAGAATCATTTAAAACTGAGCATATTACGCAAAAGTGGCAAAATCTAATTGATGAGGTGCTATATGATTAATTTATTTGAAATATTTGATGAAGCATCACAAAAACTTCAACAATCACTTCAATTTGCAGGATTTAAACATGAGACCATTGTGATGGATGATGACGGTTTTTTACCCGATAACGTCATGACACCGTATCAATTTTTTGCAAATTATAAACGAAATGATGACGATAAACCAGCATTTTTTAATGAGGTTCAAGTGCCACCATTATGGGAAATTAAAGGTAATTATAATCATGCAGAAATTATAGATAATGGTAATGTAAGAGGGCGAATATTTTATCGCGAGTATTTTAAAAATCGAATTGTGAGTTTTGTGGAGTGGTTTGATACAAAGGACCGTTTGCGTTCGGTCGATTTTTATAACAAAGATGGATTTAAATTTGCGGAAACGGTATATGATTTAAATAAAAAGCCCATCTTGAAGACTTACGTAGATCGTCAAGGGAAAGAAGTGTTATATGAAAACTTTGTCACAAAAGATATTATATTAGATTGGCAAGGTCAATCGCATTTCTTTGCGTCAAAACAAGACTTCATTAGCTTCTATTTAGACCAAATAGATGTTGATACTTCAACTGTCTTCATCAATTCATTGGCAACACCATTTTTCGTGTTATATCAATCGAATCATATGTTGAATGCAGTGTTATTCTGGCAAGAACAAAGTCATAGTAATGTCCCGGGAAATATGAAGTTATTGTTAGATAAAGAGACGCTGAATTCAAAGGTAATTATCCCAGATAGTGCAGAATTTGAGGCTATTACATCCAATGTTGAGGCGCAGTATCGTCCTTTCATCAGTCAATTGGGCTACTTGTATGATTATCAGAAGCCTAATAATTATAACAAGCAAGTACTTAATTTAACGAATTCTGATGATCTTCCAAATTTAGAAGAAATTATACGACAGTGTGAAGATTATGAATTTCATATTGGTGCTATTACCGAAATGTCAGCTAAATTAATGAGCTTGGGTAAATATGATAACGTTAAACTTTATCCAACAATCACCCAAGCGAAGATTGATCAATTATTCCAAACATGTGATGTTTATTTAGATATCAATAAAGGTGGAGAAATCGTTAATGCTATTGAACGTGCAATGCTCCATAATCAATTAATTTTGGCTTATGATGAAACTGCGCATCGTCGTTCATTTATTGCTAAAAAGAATATTGCAAAGCAAGACGAACCTCAACAATTAATTGATATATTAAATGAAATTGCTAATGAACCAAGTGTATTTAAAGAGCGAGTCATTGCACAACAAGAACAGAATAATCGTATTGAAGAAACTACGTTCAAAAATGTCATTACGAATGCGTTAAATCATTAAATGAGGATAATAAAGCTTTTGAGATGAATGAAGACTTACAAAAAGTCTACTTTTACTCAAAAGCTTTTTGTTTTGTAAAGGTGTTCTTAGATAGATGGTTACTCAAATAAGTTGATACGCGTTCCTGGTATGTCATAGCACTTAGGTTCATCATTCCACTTTAGTTGAGATGCTCCCCCCTAGGCGTCTTCGCAATTATGTTTCGTATTCTATCTTAGAACTACACACTAAAGAATGTGAACGTTTATGTTTTTTTATGTGGTTTTAATTTAAAACAATTTTCAAGAAAGTATATCTAGTTTTAACAAATAAATGATTTATATAAATAGTTACTCTCTGTTGTTTTCAATAGTGATTATAGTACCGTTAGAATCAGATTTAATATTTAATTTTAAAGAGAATCTTTCGCAAATATCTTTAATAATAGTTAACCCTTTAGATTTAGTAGACATATCATTAAAGCCAATGCCATTATCCTGAATAGTAATATAATTCTCATTTAGATAAATGGTAATGCGCGATGAATTAGAATGTTTATAAACATTAGAAATAATGTTATCGAATAAGCGCTCATACCATAATTGGTCACCAAGCCAATAAATACGGTTACCTTCAACATTTAGAATGGTTAGTATGTTCTTTGAATCTAATAGATAGTGCCATTTATCAATTGTTGTGTTTATACATGCTTGTATATCAACTTGGTGGTTAAACGTATAAAATTTAGAAATATCATCTTTGTTAGGTAATGCCTTAATTAAATTAGAAATATAGTTTATCTTTTCATAAGATAATTCTATATCATTATCATTAATTTGGTATTGAAATCCGAGTTGGTATAACTCTAAATTTAATGCAGTTAGAGGCGTATTAATATCATGAGCAAGTTGATTAATGTAATTTTGTTCTTGCTTTTTGTTTTCGATAATTTCTAACTCTCTATATCTTAGTCTGTCTATTAAGATATTTATAGATTGGCCAACTTCATCAATTTCGTCATTTATATGAGTAGGTATGTCTAATTTATTAGGTAATTTATCACTATTAGCAATGTCTAATAATTTATCATTAAGTAAACGTAAACGATTCACGATTTTATATACATAGCGTGAGGCAATAATAACTAAAGTAATTAGAATTAAGAAGAAAAAGATGTAAAAAATTATTGTAAGGCCACTGGATTTAAAATTTAAACCGATTGGATAACCCAAGACTTTTTCAATAAATAGAATACATAGTAGTATCATGCTATTGATAGCTAAAAAAACTAGAGGTATCGATAATAAACCCAATCCCATGAACATATAGTATTTTTTTAAAAGTCTCATAAATTAGCCCCCATTTAATCTATAACCAATACCATAAATAGTCTCAATAATTGTTCCAGAATCTAATAACTTAGTTCTTAATTTTTTTACATAAGCGTTCAAAGTATTTTCAGAAGCGGATTCAAATTGCCAAACGTAATCAATAATTTGATTCTTTGTTAAAATCAAATCTCTATTTTCATACATATAGAAAAATAATCGACGTTCCGTTTTAGTTAAAGATAATTGGTTTCCATCATTAGATTTGATTATCTTGTCTTTAGCATTAACTTTAAACTCATAAAATTGAGCCTCTTTATCAGCATAATGGATAGTTAAAAGATTATTAATTCTAGAAATAAGTTCTCTCGGATTGAAAGGTTTGGTAAGGTAATCATCGCCATTATTCAAACCTTTAACTTTAGAATCGATATCAACTCTTGCTGATAAATAATAGGTATAGTAGAAATGCTTCTTATTTCATCAGTGATAGACAAACCATCATTATTGGGTAACATAATATCCATAATAATGATATGAACGTCATTCAATACGTTAAAAACGCTATCTCCAGTTCTATCTAATGTCACCTGTGCACCTTTTTGTTGTAATATTTGTTTTAAATTTTTAGCGATGGTTTCATCGTCTTCTACTAATAAAATATGAAACCCCTCCATATATTTCACCTCCATGTTTTATTAATTAATTAATATAAATGTTGGTATATAGAATAGCACGTATAAACCAAAGAATAATACGGGAATTTTAAATGTAGGAGAATAATCTTTATCTCTTAACCATGAAAGTATTTCGTATATTCCTGTTAAAAAAGCTATTGCTAAACTCCCCATTGAAATGAGTAATAATACAGATGATATGATACCAGTCATTCATATGCACTCCTTTATTTGATTTTGTAATTCCAGTTTAAAAACTAATTCTGAAAAAGTTATGAATAATTCGTATTATCTTCTTAAATTCATATAAAAGAGTACGAAAGGTTGGGATATCAATTAATTATTTATGTCACTGAAAAAGTTAAATCAAATATAAAAAATATATGTAAATAGTATCTTTTCAATTTACAAAAAAGATGAGGAGGCTAATATGAAAAGATTATTTTTTATAAGTATTATATTTTTAGTATTTTTAAGAGGATGTTCCCTCAGTGACAACAAAGATAAAGCAGAAAGTGAAGAAGCCAATAACAAGGCTAAAGCTACAGACAAAATGTAAAAATTTAAAATAGGTCAAGTCGTGGATGCTCACGGTGTAGATATTAAAGTAGTTAAAGCAGAATTCGTAGATAACTATGATGAGTATAGTGCACCTGTAAATGGCAAAGCCTTGAGAGTATACATAAATTTTAGAAATAATAACGATGATCAAGTTTTAATGGATAATACTGATTTCAGTATGAAAGTAAATAACGAGAATTATGAAGAATGGTATGGTAGTGAAGATATGCATGAAGGATTTAGCCACCAATTAAATCAGCATAACACTGCATCAGGCTACATTACTTATGATGTACCGGATAGTGATCATTATACTTTAGAATTAGATACCATACCTAATTTCAACAAAGTTAGGGCACAATGGATTATTAATAAATCAGAAATTAAGAATTCAAATGTCACTAAAGATACTTTGACTAGCTCAACTACAGATGTTGAGGACGAATCAGATACAACATCTTCTAGTAAAAAAAATGATGATTCTAATCAAGCGGACGTGGGCGTGACATACCCTGCTTATATGTATAATGCTTTAGTAGATGAATATAATTCACTCACTGATGGTGAAAAGATGAACCATGTATCTAAAGATGTGTTAGAAATTGAGTATGATCAATTAGAAGCTTGTGTAGAAGCATTGTATGAGAAAGAAAATGCTAAAGCGAAAAAGAATACGAAAAAGCAATGCAAGATTATGAAGACCAATTGGCTCAAGAAGAATATGAACAACAACAAGCAGAACAAGCTGAAAATGAAGCATCTGAATCTGATGACAATTCAAATGGTCCTGGTTCTGATGATCCTTCATTAGACAGTGGAACAGAAGATACAGAAGTTACTTCTTCTGAAGATGACGCAGCATAGAAAAGGAGGTAACAATGGAACATAATTATATGAATGAACCTAAGCCAACTAACAGAATTATTGAAATGATTCTTGGAATAACAGGAAGTATATTTGGAATTATTGGTGGATTGATTGCGCTAATTCTAACAAACTATGACAAAAGTTATGGTTCAGAACTTGTTGGATTAATGACTATTGTGGCAACCAGCTCTATTATTTTATCAGCAATAACTTTAACATTAAGCTGTTTAATTAATAAAAGACGTGTCTTAATTGGTATTATACTTATTGTTGCTGCAATAATTCATATATATTTATTAGGATTTTTTGGTTATTTATCAGGTATTTTAATCCTCGTTGCTGGGATTATCGCATTAGTTAGGAAATAATTTGATAGAATAGAAGGAAACTATGACAAAGTCCTTCTATTTTTTTAATTATAAATTGAAATGAGTTGTTAGAGATGGAAACTGTATACATTGCAGGTGGATGTTTATGGGGTGTTCAAGCGTTTATAAAAACATTGCCAGGTGTCTTATCGACTGAAGCGGGACGTGCAAATGGAATATCTGAAACACTTAGTGACAAATATGACGGCTATGCAGAATGTGTCAAAACGTCATTCGACCCTATGCAGACATCAATTACTGACTTAATGAATTATCTTTTTGAGATTATAGATCCATATAGTATTAACAAACAAGGCGTTGATGAAGGACCCAAATATCGTACAGGTATTTATAGTGATGAACAGAAGCATCTTGAAGAAGCACGCGACTTCATCTCAAAACGACCTGATAAAGAGCGAATTGCCGTAGAAGTGTTACCTTTAAATAATTACGTTGCAAGTGCTGAGGAACATCAAGACAGACTCGATAAACATCCAGAAGATATCTCATACTGTCATGTTACGCCTGACATGTTGAAAAAGTATCTTTGAAAATTTCCATTGATACAATAATCACTATTTTGTATAGTTATTTCAAATCATCCTCACATAAACGCATATCCAGACAAATTTGGGCAATACAGTACTATAGAAAGTAATTAAATTATAAAAGAAAGAAACGATAGTAATGACAGTTTTACTGACAGGCGCGACCGGACATCTTGGGTCACATATCACTGAACATGCAATTAAAGAACAGGTGCCTGATTTTAATATTGGGATACGTAATCCAGATAAAATGCCATCACACTGGAAAGATAAAGTAGGCGTTAGAGAATTAGATTATTTTAATGAGGAAAGTATGGTTCGTGCTTTCAAAGGTATTGATACGGTTATATTTATTCCGAGTATTATTCATCCGTCATTTAAACGACTCCCAGAAGTGGAGAATTTAGTCAGTGCAGCTCATAAAGTACATGTCTCACACATTATGTTTATTGGATACTATGCAGATCAACATAATAATCCTTTCCATATGAGTCCATACTTTGGCTACGCTGAACGTTTACTTGCATCTAGTGGTCTTAAATATACTTATGTCAGAATGGCGATGTATATGGATCCATTGAAACCTTATTTACCAGAACTTGCAGATATGCAGAAACTCATTTATCCAGCGGGTGAGGGTCGTATTAATTATATTTCTAGAGATGATATTGCTAGAGGTATCGTAGCATTATTACAACAACCAGATAAATTTGGACACAGATACTTACTATCTGGCTATAGTTATTCTATGACAGAATTAGCAGCAATCTTGTCTGAAGCAGCAGGTTCTAAGATTGAATATAGTCCTGTTTCTTTGGAAAAGTTCTCAGAAATGTATGATGAACCTAAAGGGTTTGGTGCATTGCTTGCATCAATGTACGAAGCAGGTGCAAGAGGGTTACTTGATCAACATTCAAATGATTTTGAACAATTAGTGCATGATAAACCACAAACTTTCCCAGAATTTTTAAAAAAATGAACAATAAAAAATAGGACGTGTGATGATAGTCATCGCACGTCCTACTCTTATATTATAAAGTTTAACGATATTATTTGTTATCGCAATCGAAAGTATCAGCAAAGCTTAATGCAGCTAAACCTAATAAGTCTAAAGCGTGTTGAGCGCCTTCTTTACCATGTCCAGCTTCAAAGTGTTTGTAAGCAGCAACGCTTAATACACCGAAAGTAGCAATTGAACCTAAACGAGATAAGTTTTTGTTTAAGAAACTAGCAGCATAAAAAGCAGCGGCAGCAACTTCTACAGTACCAGCTAATTTAACTGAGCTTTCTGGTAAACCGAATACATTTTGGAATGTATCGATCATACCTTGATCACCTTTTAATTTAGGTTTTGAAGCAGTGTATAATTCTTTAGCAAGTTTTAAGTTTGCAGCATAACGTAAAATCATAATTTAAAAATCTCCTTTTTATTTGTTTTCAAAGTATTTGTCAACAATAGGTTTAACGCGCTCGCCAAATAGACGGATTGATTTCATTACATACTCATGAGGCATTGAGCCTACAGGTGTATGAATCATAAAGCGGTTAAGACCTAACGTTTCAACAGTTTCAATAATTTTTTGGGCAACCGTCTCAGGACTACCCAGATAGATTGCGCCTTGACTTCCTACTTCTCTTTCAAACATATTCTCGTCAAAGCTAGGCCATCCACGTTCACGACCTAAAATATCATGGTGTGCTTTTAAAGAAGGGAAGAATTCTTTCTTAGCGTCCTCGTCTGTTTCAGCGATGTACCCCCATGAGTGTACCGATACGGATAATTCGTCTGGATTATGACCGTAAGATTCTGCGACAGATTTATAAATCTCAATATTGCGTGTAAATCGTCTAGGATTACCACCAATAATCGCATACGTTATTGGTAACCCAAAGGCACCTGCTCTTAATGATGATTCAGGTGTACCACCAGTTGCAATGGAAATAGGTAACTTACCATGTTCGACACGTGGATAAATACCTGTTGAGTCGAAACTTGGACGTAATTTACCATCCCAACTTACAACTTCATGTTCGTTGATTTTTAGTAATAATTGCAGCTTTTCATTAAATAAGTCTTCGTAGTCATTTAAATTATAACCGAATAATGGGAAAGATTCGATGAATGACGCTCGTCCAATCATAATTTCAGCACGTCCATTAGATACTGCGTCTAATGTCGCATATCGTTGATACACACGTACTGGGTCATCTGATGATAACACAGTTACTGCAGATGACAATTTAATATGCTCAGTACGTGATGCTGCAGCAGCAAGTACGGTCACTGGATCTGATACAGCATAATCAGGACGATGATGTTCACCTAATCCATATATATCTAATCCTAATTGATCAGCTAGTTCAATTTCTTCTACAATATCGCGAATTCTCTGAGCATTTGAAACAGCAGCTTGTGTACCATCAGGCATAACCATATCACCATTATCTGCAAATGAAGTCAATCCTAATTCTATTTTCAACACGTCACCTCCATTGGTATAAATTTTATACTAGAATTGTAGTCCTTATTTTAGGATTAGTCAATAGAAATGTTTCGAATTAGAGATTTTTTATTTTAAAAAGCGAATATGTGATTTTTAAATGAAAGAACTTTAAAAGTATTTTGTCAATTTCAAGTAGTCTTTTGAAAAATAAGTGAAAGTGTCATAATAGAAATGTTGTAGAAAATAGAAAGAAGGGAGAAGCAAATGTCTATCCAAAAAACAATGAATTACAACAAAATAACAACCATATTCTTTATTGCAGGAATTATAGTAATGAGCAGTTTATATACGGCAATTCCATTAACTGCAGAGTTTGCTAAAGACTTCAAAATTCCACAATCAATTGCAACTTTAAATGGTGTTGCATTTTCCGTTACATATTCAGTAAGTTGTTTGTTTTATGGGACTATTTCAGAAAAATATGGGAGAATTCGCACCATATTATTTGGGATATGTGGGCTTGTAATGATTTGTATGGTTATGGGTTTTGTACATTCTTTCGCGATACTGGTCGTTTTAAGAGCGATACAAGGTATATTTGCTGCTGCCTTTTCACCAGTATCTATCACATACGTGACAGAAACTTATTCACCGGTCAAACGTATGACTGCGATTAGTTTCATTAGTACGAGTTTCATGTTATCAGGGATTATTGGTCAAAATTTAAGTGAGATCATAGTAGGTTTTTCAAATTGGCATATGGTTTATTTCACTTTAACGGTGCTATATATCATCTTAGCTTTCGTAATTCATAGACAAATTCCTGAAAGTCCAGTGAAGAATCCCGACATTCAATTACTTAAATTCTTTAATAATTTTAGTGATTTTAAAACGAATAAAGCCGTGCTCTTGTGCTATGGGGTGTCGCTCACATTGTTAACTATGTTTATTAGTATGTATACAGTGTTTAATCATTACGTCACTTCCGATACCATTGGTGGGGATGAAACAACTGCGATTAATGCTAAACTGTTTGGTATTATTGGTATGTTGTTGTCTCTAATTGCAGGACGAATCAGTGATCTCATAGGTGTTAAAAATCTTATTTTAAGTGCATTAGTTGTGAGTACAGTAGCACTTATCTTAATGTCTGTAACAACAAACATCGTGTTATTAATTATTTGGAGTGTGCTATTTGTAAGTGGTATCGCCTTCGCAATTCCATCAACAATTTCTAAAGTAGGCTTAACTGTTCGAGGTAACCAAGGGTTCTTCTTATCAGTAAACACATTTGTTTTATTCTTAGGTACTGCGATTGCACCTATTCTAAGCATTGTCCTAAATACGATTTCAAGTTTCACAGTACAATTTAACATTATAGCTGTGATTGGTATTATCGCTATTATGATTGCACTATGCATGCCACGTAGAAAATATGAATTGAGGTAACCAATTTCTAATTAAATTTAGTGAATTAGGTTATAACATAATAAAAGGTGATATCAGTGGATAAATCATTAATGATTTCAAATGCATTAAATCTTATTTTGATGATAGTACTCATTATATTTAATATGGTTAATATAGGTGTTTGGCCAATGGTCATTCTGGCACTATTAATCGTAGCTAATAGTATTTTTATGGTTTATAAAACAGTAGACGCTAAAAAACGCAAATGACAAAAAAGCAATCTCACTCTTAATTTATGTGAGATTGCTTTTATTTATCATAACAATATAATGACGTTTCAAGCACATTATTTAATGTTTCAAACACTTCTTCAACGGTATAGTTATAGTCATTTTCTACCCAACGTCGTAGTACTTCTATTACGCCACTACTGTAAAAATCAGCTACAATTTCAGGATGCTTACTTTCTCTAATCTTTTGCGCTAATGGGTCACGCTTACGAGTTGAGTTATTTAACATCATTTCGCGACTCACATTTGTTAAACTTCTAAACACATCCGCCTGTCGAGACGAAACTAATAAATGTTTGAAAATCTTTTTATTATTACCAATGTAATAAATAAAGTCTTCAAATGATTCAGGGGTTGTAATGTCTGCTGATGTGTCACCTTTAGCTATAATGTGTTGTGTAATAAAGTCAGGTAAAGTGTAGAGTAATTCATATTTATCTTGGAAGTATCTGTAGAACGTACTGCGGTTGATTTCTGCAATATCACATATTTTTTGAACCGTGATTTCATCAAAATGATAGTCATGTAAAAGTATAAACACTGTTTCATGAATATGTTTAATCATACGTTTTTGATTTGCTGACGGCATTATCTGATTCTCCTATATATTTAATCTAGTCAGATAGCCTGACGTAATAAGAGTAATTTATCACAATAAAATTGATTTTTCCAAACATAACAACTGATACTACGTTTAAATTTAGTTACAAAAAAAGAGTAATTAAGTTATCTGAAACGTTTAATACTATAAGAACGATATAAAAAAGTGGGAGCGAAACTGAGTTTAGTTTCACTCCCACGTAATAATAGCTACGGTTGAGAAGAGTTAAGCGCCTTTTCAACTCGGTTTGCTACTGTAAATTTGCATTATGAGTTTTAAATATGCTACACCAAACGAGCATATTCTTTATTTGTCTTTCCTAACTATGCAATTAGTTAGTCTCAATACCTTCTAACCATTCATCTACTTTATTATCATTATCATCAACATAGTCTTTAGCTACTTGTTCTGGATTTTTGTTATCAACAAAGATTTTTTTAGCTAATTTGTCTTCGTCAGATTTACTCCAATCATCTGCCATACGTGTTGCAATTGTATATGCAGCTGGATGTGCTTCTTTAAAGTCTTTGTTAAATACTAAGTCAATGTGTTGATTATTATTACCATAAATGTTGTCTGGATCTTTCAACATTTTAACGTCTAATTCTTTAGAGAACCAGCTAGGTTCCATTGCTGTGAAGACGATAGGTTCTTGTTGTTTAAAAGCAGATTGAATTTTCTTGAATTGGTCTTGGTCAGAACTTTCTTTCAAGCTATATTTATCCAAGTTGTCACTATCAAGTTCATCTTTAGTTTCTTGCATAACACCATTACGTGCGTCTGTTCCTTGAATTGTCCAATCTACAGATTTTCCGAAGTCACTATTTTTTAAGTCACTAATTGAGTCGACATCTTGCACGTACTTAGGTACGGCTAAACCTACTTTTGCGTTATCAATTAAATGTTTATCATCATAAATTGTTAATTTACTTTTGAACTTATCGTAGTAACTTTTATCAGTAGTAGGGAAGATACCTGATGCATGGAATGAATCAGAGTTCTCTGATACAGCAGCGTATAATGGGCCACTTGCTGTTACTGGTGTAGTTGTTACATCATAACCTGCTTTTTTCAATACTTCTGCTATAACTAGTGAACGTGGTGTTGAATTATCACTCGCGATATAAGGTATTTCGATTTCTTTATTACCAAGTGATGTTTGACTATCGTCTGATGAACCACTACCGCTACCACTATTACCACAAGCACTTAGCACTATGGCTAAGGCAAGTGTGGCTAGTAGTCCTAAGAATTTCGAACTACGTCGTTTTAACATAACGTGTTTCCTCCTTTTTAATATTAGTCTCTAAGTTCGTCATCATGACGATGTTGAGATGATCGGTTATATCTATCGTAAACACCTTTGTTGTTTTCACGAGCGTATAACATTAATGCTTTGAATAATACATCTTGATCAATATTGCTATCAGTTAATTCTTTGTATAAGTTTGTTGTTTTATCGAAATTTGAATCATGATAATCATGGTTATCATTGTGTTGAACATGATTGCTATGACGATAATCATTGTTTCTATCGTAATTGTCTTGATAGTGTCGATCATTATAATTACGTTCATCATAATGAGTATGGTCGCCATTTTGAGTATAAAGTGATTCATAGTCTATATCATCACGTTGATTATCATAATGATGTTGGCGATGATGATTATCTAAATGCACAGAACGGTTATAATCTTCGTCATTATAATTGCGATTGTGGTTACGTTTGTCATTTTGATAAACATAGTTATCTTTGTCTTGTCTAGCGTATTCATTATTTTTATCGTTGACATGACCTTTTTCAGAATATGTGTCGTGATGATTATCTTCTTCTAAAGCTTTACCTTCAACGTCAACGTTTGGCAATACTGCACCTAACCATTTAGGAAGGTACCATGAAGCTTTACCAAAGAGTTTCGTCAATGCTGGAATTAATGTCATACGTACGACGAATGCGTCGAATAACACACCGAAACCTAATGCGATACCCATTGACTTAATTGCACTGTCATCTTGGAAGACGAATGCGATGAATACACTGAACATAATAAGTGCAGCAGCTACGATAACAGGTCCACTTTCTTTGATACCTACACGGATTGAATGATCATTGTCGCCAGTCTTACTGTATTCTTCATGTACACGTGTCATTAAGAAGAGCTCGTAGTCGATGGCAAGTCCGAATAACAATCCAATTGTGATTACTGGAAGGAATGCAAGTAATGGTCCTGTGTTTTCAATACCAAATAAGCTACCCATAAAGCCATGTTGAATGACTAATGTTGTGAAACCTAATGTAGCCATTAATGAAAGGATAAATCCTAGTACTGCTTTTAATGGAACTAAGATTGAACGGAACACAATCATTAATAAGAAGAATGCTAATACAACGATAACGCCTGCAAATACTGGAATAGCGTTGTTTAGTTTTTCTGACATATCGATGTTAATAACACTTTGTCCTGAAATTTCAGTGTCATAGTCATATTTTTCTTGCGCTTGGCTATGATAATCACGTAAATCATATACTAGATTTTCTGTTGACTGTGAGTTCGGTCCTTTTTCAGGAATGATTGTGAATAATGCGTAATTGTTGTTGTCAGTTAGTTGTGCTTTTGAAACTGTATCAACATTATCAATGTCTTCTAAATCGCTACGCATATTATTTAAGTCACGTTCGATAGTACTTTTACTTCCACCATCTTTTGTATTAACTAACATGACAATTTGTCCGTTATAACCTTCGCCAAAATTATCTGAGATTAATTTATATGCTTTGTATTCTGATGAGTCAGTTGGTTTTAAACTATCATCTGGAATACCTAAACGCATGCCACTGACTGGTATAGCAGCTAAAATTAAAATAATTAAACTTACAATAACAGCGATAACTGGCTTACCAACAATAAATTTTGCCCAAGGATGATCTTTAGGGTCCTTACTTTTAGATGGTTTATCTTTAATCTTAATACTTTTATGGAAGATACTGATTAGGGCAGGTAATAGTGTTAATGCTGCTAATACTGCAAATAACACACTAATCGCTGAAGCGAATCCCATAACCGCTAAGAAGTCGATTCCTACAAGTGATAAACCACAAACAGCAATCATAACTGTAAGACCAGCGAATATTACAGCACTACCTGCTGTACCCACTGCTGTTGCGATAGCTTCTACAGTATCGACACCTTTTTTCTTAAGTTCCTTAAATCTAAATAGAATAAAGAGTGAGTAGTCAATACCAACAGCTAAACCTATCATTACAGCTAGTGTAAGAGTGAAGTTTGGAATATCAAAGATATATGTTAATAATGCGATGATACCAACACTTGAACCTAAACCGATGATTGCACTAATAATTGGCATACCAGCTGCGATAAGTGAACCAAAGGTAATAAGTAAGATTACGAATGCTACGACGATACCGACAATTTCTGATGTACCACCAGGTTCAGCATTCATAGCGCCACCTTGAGTTTTTTCAATTTGCACATTGTGGTTGTCAGTTACATCTTTTAATTCTTTGTCGATGATATGTTTAGAAGAATCTTTTAATCCAGTTTGTGGAACTACATAACTTACGTTAGCGATAGCAGTATCGCCTTCATCATTAACTTGACCACTGTCATATGGATTAGAGATATTTTGGATATAATCATCATTTTGTCTGATATTGTCTAAAGCATCTTCAATATCTTTCTTCGTATCTTTATTATTGAGTCCATCATTCTTATTAGAATGGAAGACTATTTTCATCGAGGCTTTCTCGCTGTCCTGATGAAATTCTTTACTGATTTTATCGTTTGTGTCTAATGACTTAAGGCCATTCATAGTTATGTCACTGTCAAACTTCGGTGAGTTTATCATTAATGGCGTGATAATGACACCTAGTATAACAAGCCATCCTATAACACTTAGCCATTTGTTCTTAGCTATAAATTTTCCTAGTTTGTATAATAGCTTTGCCAAGACATTTCCCCCTATTTCATTAATTTATATCGCTTAAAGTATGGGTAGTGTGTTGATGATTTGTGAGCAATTACATTAAATCGATACCTCAAATTAAGCATATTTAAAATGTTACATTTGATAATGTAACAAGTTCTACCCACGTTCGGTACCATTAAAAGTTTTACGTCGTTGGAAAATGCAACACTTTGGAAAAATTGTTGGTGAAAATAGCGTGTATTAAGAGGATATATAAGAAAACAGGTAACCTCGTGATGATGGTATACCTGAAAATAATTTGGTATGTAGACTTGCGATGTAGTTAGTTCATTAAATAAAACAGGAGAAGTAATGCGCCTATTAAGACAAAAATTACGCCAGGAATATAAATTTTTTCTCTGAGGTCAATGTTACGTTGGTATGCAACAAATCTACTAATACCGATTAAAATTAGACCAAAAAGTAATAAAATGATGGAAAGAACGAGCATTAACCGTACCTCCTAATCAAAAAAGTACAAATAGTAAATTGATTAATATGTATATCTTTCTTTCAAATCTATTATATTATGTAAGCGTATTTTTTTATAGCGATTTATTAATATATTGTAAAATTGTTATAACTTTTTGGAATGTTTATTAACAAAATTTATACATTCTTAATATTTTATAAAGGTAATAATAAACTGACTTTTCAAACTATACGTATTTGAATTATTTTGAGAAAAGAAACAGAAAGCAACTGTAGAAGGGCGGATAGTATTAAAGAGCAATCATGTTAATAAATATTTAATCAACGTGATTGCTCAAATTTGCAGGAACTATTTAGTGTTATATATTAATGTGATGAAATCTTGGATAATAGAAGTGAGATGTCTATCATTACGGTATATGAGTGAGATGTAACTTGTGGTTGGGGCATTAGGCAAAGTCTTACTAATAATGCTTGAATGATGACTTATAGCATTTTCACTGACTAAACTTAAGTAATTTGAATCTTTTATTGTTGTAAGGATACTGCTAATACTATTGGTTTCCATGTGAACGTCTAAGTTGATAAAGTTCTTGTTACGCCATTCGTCTATACTGTCTCGAGTTGCTCCGCTATTATGAATGATAAAACGGTAACTACTAATATCTTCTAAAGTAAGATGATCTTTTTGAGCAAGTGGGTGACGTTTGTCCATAGCAAGCACTAATGGATTCTCATGAAGACGTTTAACTTGTAGTTCCCCCTCGTTAAACCCTTTCTCAGCTATGACAGCAATATCAATCTTACGGTTTTTAACTTTCTCGATAATAAGTGGCGCAGTATCTACTGTTAAGTTAATATTTATATTTGGATGTTCATGCATATAGTTTTTAAATGTTGATGGTAAAATGCTATAGATCGGAGCGTGACTCGCACCAATTCTTAAAGTTCCTCGTTTAGATTGTTTGAAATCTTCCATCATATCTGTTGTTTCTTCTATTAAATTAAGCATTTTATTCGCATTCCGATAGAGTAATTCACCGGCTTCAGTGAGGTTGAAATGTTTACCTTTTTTGAAATACAGAGGTAATCCACATTCTTTGCTTAAGTTTTTTAAATGAAAAGTTACCGTTGGTTGTGTGATACCAAGTTTTTCAGCGACGGCGTTTTCGTTTTGTGCTTCAACGAAATGTTTAAAGATGAGTAATTGCTTTGTATTCATAAATTGATTTCCCCAAAATATATATTTTGTTTATACTATTTTCTATAATAAATAAAGAATTTTGAGGACACGTTAATAATTTGTTTAAAGTTAGTTAAACAGTGGTTTTATATTAATATGCAATAAGTCGTAGGTTAGGAGAGAAGGAAGTATGAAAGAAAGGATACTTGTGGTTTCTGATATTCACGGTCATCGGAAGGCACTCGTCACTCTTTTAAAGGCAGTTAATTTTAATGTGAGAAAAGATCAACTCGTTTTAATGGGAGATTATGTTAATAATGGACCCGATTCATTTGGGACTTTGAAGTTAGTGAAACGCTTAAAACGTCGAGGTGCACTTGCCTTGGCTGGCAATCATGAGATGCGTTGGTTAGAAAGTAAAGATAAAAAAATCAAACGCTGGCACAAATTTTTAAGAGAATTGTCGACAATCGAGGTCATAGATAATTACATATTTGCGCATGCTGGTATAGATACGTCTAAGCCTTTAAATAAACAGATTAAGGAATATACTACTGGTCATTATAACCATAATTTAAATAGAAACATCCCTAAAAATAAATATTTGATACATGGTCATATTCCTAATTATCGCTATGGGTTAAAAAATGATGAATTATATAAAAAGAAAAATATACTAGATATTGATACAGGTGCTGGTCATAATAAATTCTTATCTCTTATAGATTTAACTAATGCGTACCAATACTCTGTTAAGGTTACAGATACTAAAAAAATCAACACTAAACGTATAAAATTATAAAAATCTAAGACTGGTCAATGTTTGGAACCTTTAATTAATTTTCAAAAAATAGAAGTATAAGTTTTAAATTAAATGTTATATAATGAAGTGGAATATTAATAAAAAGGGTGACATGCATGAAGAAGCTTAGACAACATTCTAAATTTAATTCGTATTTAAAAGTGTCATGTTCAGTGTTGTTAATGAGTGGAACATTAGTGGGTTATGGATTTACCAAAGATGGATTTGCACAATCAAATGACCGCATTGACAACGTTTCAAGTGAAATGACATCTGTTCAAAATAAACTTGATAAAGCGATAGATAAAGCGAAAGCAAAAATTGACCGTTTGAAGTACCTACAAGCCACTGATATTAAGAGTTATAAAGAAGATATTGAAGATGCACGTAATCAGTCTGAAATTGATCAAATTTTAAGGGATGCACAGGAAGAAGACCGTATATCAAATGAGGAAAGTACTAAAGAAACTGGTGAAAAAGCAAGCACTTCAAATGAATCTTCACTCTCAACTGCTAAGCAATCATCAACGAATGAAGAAAATAAGCTAGATGAATTAGATAAAGTAATAGCCGATTTAGATTCTTTATCTGAAAAGGTTGATACCCATCAACAAAATGGCGATATGAAGTCGGAACAAGATTCCACAAATAATAATGAAAATAGCCAAATAAGTAGTGGACAATCAGCATCTTCTCAAAACAATAAGAATCAAATAAATGATAAAAATGATGATACCTCAATATTGGATGAAATGGATAATGTTAAAAATGACATAGAATCAACTAAAGAAAGTGCACATTCATCTGTAGAAGATATTCGAGATCAAACTGAATCATCCATTCAAGAGGACAATTCAACAAAATCGCATTCAAAAGATAATACTAATACTGCATCAGATAAAAGTATTCTAAATGGTATCAAACAGATAGATAAAGATGATGTAAGCCATAAGTCAAACAAGATTGATTCAAAAGAGGGTCATGTTGATGCATTAACTGACGAATTATCTGCTAATCAAAAAATTGACCAAGCCATTACAAAAGTTGAAAATCAACAAGATAACACATCGAAACGTTATAGTGACCATAAACTTGAGCAATTGAGACAGTTAGAACAACAAGTAAAGCAAAACAACAATTTGACTAATGAGCAAAAGCAAAATGTTGAAAAAGATATTAGAAATGTTCGACAAAATGTTAAAGCGAACCGAGATGAAATAAGCGGCCATTTAGAACAATCTTCAAATAAGCAAGCAACAGTCGAACAAATCTTAGGAAGTGTCTTTAGTAAAAACGAAGCTCAAAAGATAGCCAAGCAGATTAAAACTAACGGTCAGTCAGATAAGCAAATAACAGATCAAATGATGAAACATATCGACAACCTCAAAACGACAACAAGTGATGATATTTTGGCATCCATGTTTGATCAAGCGCCTGATAAAGAGGCTTTAATCAAAACATTGCTTTCAACACGTTTAGGAAATAATGAGGCATCACAAATAGCTAAACAGCTTGCTAAAGAGAACTTATCTAGCTCAGAATTAGTAAATCAAGTGAAGCAAAAAATTAACGCAAATCAAAAAATAACAGCTGATGATATTCTTAAAGACATACTTGATAAATCGTCAGACCCTAAACAAACCATCGAAACGTTATTAGCTACAAAGTTAAATCAAACACAAGCGAAGGCGTTGGCAGATCTTATTGCTAGAGCTCAAACGGATAAAGCTGATGCGTTAGATTTAGTGAAAAACGCATTAAACGGTACTGCTAGTGATTTATTACAGTTGCAAAATAAACTCGACACTGCAAAAAATAATTTGAGTTATATCTTAGATCCTATTACAAATAGACCTTCGCTATTTGATCGCATTAATGGTAGTGCATCAAGTTCTAACTCTCTTAATCAAGGGTCTCATTTACTAGATGGACTAACTGGTAGTAGTTTATTAGATGGTCTTAATTCAGGAGGAAGTCTGTTAGACAATATTGAAGATATTCCTAATCCTGTACAAGGATTATCATTAGGACAATTAGGCGATGATGATGGATTTTTAAGTGGTTTATTTGATGATGAAGGGAATCTATCTTTACCAAATACTGGGGAAGTAGTTAAAAAGTCTTGGTTACCAGTAACAGTGTTATTAGTGATTGCTGGGGGCACATTAATAGGGTTAGGTCGTCGTAAACAACAAAAAACAAAACAATAAATACAAACTTAAAGCGTGGATAACTGAGTAATCATTACTTACTTATGTTATCTACGCTTATTTTTTGGAAAAGAGGCTCAACATCGGTTAAGAAAGCGCTTGCACATTTTTTTGAAAATAGCAAGTGAATTTTGAGAAATTATTGGTAAAGTTATGTGAAATAATTATGGAATACTTAAAAATATTTACACTTTATTTAATATTCATATTGATTGTAAAGTGCATTAGACATACACTAATAGTGGAAAAAGAAATTGAGAAATTTTTCACAAAGTTGCTTAATTAACAAATTTTCACAAAATATACGTTTTAAATGTGTATAGCATTTTCATAGATAAAAAAATACTTGAAGGGGTTGAAAAGCATGACACACACTAACGAAGTTACTAATAGCACTAGCAAAGGACGGAAAAAACGATTCTCGCTTAAGATGCCTGGCGCATTTACAATTTTATTTATTTTAACTGTAATCGCTGTTATGGCAACGTGGATGATACCGGCTGGTGCATACTCTAAGTTATCTTATGATGGCGGTGCTCATGAATTTAAAATTGTCGATGCTCATAATAAATCAAAAACAGTCCCTGGAACACAAGAACAATTAGATAAATTAGGTGTAAAAATTGATGTAGACCAATTTAAATCAGGTGCCATCAATAAACCTATCTCAATTCCTGGAACATACGAACGATTAGAACAAAAACCTGCTGGACCAGATCAAATTACATCAAGCATGGTTAACGGTACAATTGAAGCAGTCGATGTAATGGTATTTATTTTAGTATTAGGTGGACTCATTGGTGTTGTACAAAAGAGTGGTTCATTTGAATCAGGACTTTTAGCACTTACTAAAAAAACTAAAGGTCATGAATTTTTACTTGTATTCATGGTATCAGTATTAATGGTACTAGGTGGTACGCTTTGTGGTATTGAAGAAGAAGCGGTAGCATTTTATCCAATACTCGTACCTATCTTTATCGCCATGGGATATGACTCAATTATCTGTGTTGGGGCAATCTTCCTAGCAAGTTCTGTAGGTAGTACATTCTCAACAGTTAACCCATTCTCAGTTGTTATCGCATCAAATGCAGCAGGTACAACATTCGTAGATGGTTTATATTGGAGAATTGTTGGCTTAATTGTGGCAACAATATTCACAGTAGGTTATTTATACTGGTACGCTAAAAAAATTAAAAAAGATCCTAAAGCATCTTACACATATGAAGATAAAACTAAATTTGAAAATCAATGGTCAGTTATTAACGATGATGGCGGAGAAAAACCATTTACACTACGCAAAAAAATCATTTTAATTTTATTCATCTTACCATTCCCAATCATGGTGTGGGGCGTTATGACACAAGGTTGGTGGTTCCCAATCATGGCCTCAATGTTCCTAGCATTTACAATTGTAATCATGTTAATGGTAGCATTAGGTAAAGATGGACTTGGCGAGAAAGTGGTCGTCGATGCATTTGTAGAAGGTGCATCAAGTTTGGTAGGGGTATCACTAATCATTGGTTTGGCACGTGGTATCAATATGATTATGAATGATGGATTAATCTCAGATACAATCTTGAACTTCAGTTCATCACTTGTACAAGGTGTAAGTGGACCGATCTTCATTGTAATATTGTTGATTATCTTCTTCTTCCTAGGTTTCATTATTCCATCATCTTCTGGTTTAGCAGTGCTTGCAATGCCAATCTTTGCACCACTTGCTGATACAGTAGGTATTCCTAGATTTGTTATCGTAACAGCATATCAATTTGGTCAATATGCAATGTTATTCTTAGCACCAACAGGATTGATAATGGCAACATTACAAATGCTAGACATGAAGTACTCTCACTGGTTGAAATTCGTATGGCCAGTCGTTGCCTTCGTATTCATCTTCGGTGGTGGCATGCTTGTCACTCAAGTATTAATTTATTCATAATAGAAGAATTAAATATTAGAACTGTCAACGGTGTCTACGACGCTGTTGGCAGTTTTTTAATAGGTATGGTCTTTAAATTCGAAAAATTTATGTATATTATTTTGAAAATGTTTTTCATTTTAGGTAATGATATTGATTAAAATTTTCTTTAGTATTATATTTCTATTTAAGAAAGCGTTGTCAGTACGAATATAGAGTGATTTTATTTCAAAGGAGGTAATAAAAATGAATAAATTATTTGAGAAAGCACAACAATTTGGGAAATCATTCATGTTACCAATTGCCATTTTACCAGCAGTAGGTCTATTACTTGGGATTGGTGGAGCATTGAGTAATCCTAATACTGTAAAAGCATATCCATTTTTAGATATTACATTACTACAAAACATATTTACGCTAATGTCTTCTGCTGGAAACATTGTTTTTCAAAATTTACCAGTAATATTTGCTATTGGTGTAGCTATAGGATTAGCACGTAGTGACAAAGGAACAGCAGGATTAGCAGCACTAATTGGCTTTTTGATAATGAATGCAACTATGAATGGAATGCTACAAATTACAGATGATTTAGCAAAAACAACAGAATTAGCTCAAAAAGGACAAAGTATGGTATTAGGCATCCAAACAATTGAGACGGGTGTGTTTGGTGGTATCGTAACAGGTATTTTAACAGCATATTTACATAATAAGTTTAATAAAATTGAATTACCTGCCTATTTGGGCTTCTTCAGTGGTTCTCGTTTTGTACCTATTATTACTGCAGTTAGCTCAATATTTCTAGGCGTAATTATGTTTTTTGTTTGGCCAACAGTACAGAGTTGGATTTTTAATGCCGGAGGATTAGTTGAAAAGACTGGAGCTATTGGAACATTCTTCTTTGGATTTATATTACGTCTATTAGGTCCTTTTGGATTGCATCATATTTTTTACTTACCATTTTGGCAAACAGGACTTGGGGGCTCATTAGAAGTAAATGGACATATGGTACGAGGTACTCAAAATATCTTTTTAGCCCAATTAGGTGATCCGAGTGTAACACATTACTTCTCTGGTATATCTAGATATATGTCTGGTCGATTTATTACGATGATGTTTGGGTTGTGCGGTGCAGCATTAGCTATTTACCATACAGCTAAGCCAGAGCATAAAAAAGTAGTTGGAGGATTAATGTTATCAGCTGCATTGACATCATTCCTAACAGGTATAACTGAACCATTAGAATTTTCATTTTTATTTGTTGCACCTGTTTTATATTTAATTCATGCTTTCTTAGATGGATTAGCATTTATGATGGCGGATATATTTAATATTACAGTAGGACAAACATTTAGTGGTGGATTCATTGACTATATATTATTCGGTGTACTACAAGGTAATTCTAAAACGAATTACTTATGGGTTTTACCAATTGGAATCGTTTGGTTCTGCTTATATTACATTATTTTTAGATTCTTAATTATTAAATTTAATTTCAAAACACCTGGACGTGAAGATAAAGAACAAATTGAAAGTGTTGAAGCTACGGAACGTGCTGATACTATTATCAAAGGTTTAGGTGGTGCTACTAATATTGAGGAAGTAGACTGTTGTGCTACTAGACTTAGAGTAACTTTAAAAGATGGATCATTATTAAGTAAAGATACTTTAATGACAACAGATGCTAAAGGTGTCATTATTCGAGGTAATGGTGCCCAAATTGTCTACGGACCACATGTTACAACAATTAAAAATGAAGTCGAAGAAGTTTTAGAGCAAAAATCATAAAAGATAAATCGGATAAACGCTTAATCTAATAAAAATAGGCAATTTCTATTGTAATAAAATAGAAATTGCCTTTTTGATCTATTATTTAAATTACTTTAATTAATCTAGCTCACATCAGCTTTATTTAGGTTCAATATAGTGTAAGTCTTCAGCTGTGCTTGCATCGATTGTACGATATGATACGATGCCTAAACCTTTTACATTAGATTCTGAGATGACGATAGAGCCATCTTTATTTACCTTTTCAACAAAGGCAACATGACCATATATATCATGCGCACCAGCTTGTCCTGCTTCAAAGACTACTGCGCTATGTGTAGACGGTGTTTGACTGACATCATAGTTATCACTTTCTGCACGATTATCCCAGTTATGGGCATCTCCCCAGTCGCTACCTACTTTCTTACCAAATTGTTGAACACGTTCGTATACATACCATGTACATTGACCTTGAGGATAAGGTGATGACGAATCTGTGATTTCAAATGATTTAAACTCACTACCTGAAGCATCTTCTCCACTAGATGTTTGTTTAGCATAGCGATCTAAATCTGGCATTTTTTTCTTATCAAAATCAGTTAAGTGATAGTGCTTGATTAAGCTATTTAATTTAGTGGCATAGTTAGGGTCTGTAGCATACGTACGGCTTAAATGTCGTGTCGCATCACGATAATCTATAGCTTCATGCTTCCAAGTAGGTTTATAAATTGTTGGATTACCGTCGATACCATTTTTAATTAAATCAGCATAATCTTCCAATGATGCTTTAGTACTTGGATATTTACGGAACCCAGCATTAATACTAAACATACTGTTGTCACTACCAGCTTCTAGCGTATTAAAGTTTACAGATTGTCCTTTATAACTACCTTTAATACCAAATAAATTATAATTAGGTGCTTGTGCTAAGGTACTGTTTCCTGAACTAGATTCAAGAATAGCTTGAGCAATCATTACTGAGGCATAAAGATCTTTATCTTGACCAATCTTATGTGCATCTTTAGCGATAGACTTAATAAAGTCACGCGTACCTTTATTTTCAACAACTGTTATATCGCCATCCGTTACGTCACTACCATTAAGTTGAGGTAATGTTTGGAACAGACTAGTTGAACGCGTATTATTTTGCTTAAAGTCATCTTCAAATGACTGTGCAGGTGTAGTTTTATGTTCAAGCTCCTTCTTAGTTGGCAACTGAGGGTTACTTGCTTTATTAGTGCTCTCTTTTGATTTTTCATCTTTAGATGTGTCTGATGCGTTATCCTTTTTAGATGATTCGAAATCTTGATGCGTCTTTTTAGCATCTTCACTGTATTTATCGAGCACAGTGTCTAAGGCAGATTCAGACAGACTATTACTATTAGAAGATGATGTTTTACTAGAATCATTGTTTGAGTCGGTGCTTGTGTCGTCATTATTTGATTGATGATCAGTGTCATCTGTATTATTACTTCCTTGGTTATCTTTATCATCATCTGTTTCATCTGAGACTAAATCATCAATGGCATCTAACGCTTTACTAACACTTGCATCGTCCTTATCTTGATTGGCAGTTGATTGTTGATTTGTATCTGTCTCATCTTGTTGTGAAGTCTTATCTGATTGGTTAGCTTGCTCACTACTTTGCTTTATGTCATTTTTGTCGCGATCCGTTATGTCAGAAGATGAAGCGCTATGTTCTGTTTGATCTTGGTCTTGTGCATCACTATCTTGCTCATTTGTAGAATGCGTGTCATCATCTGTTTCATTAGTGCTTGCGGGTTGCTCATAATCTGAAATATCACTATCGAAATTAAATAATGATGCAATTAAATGAGTTAGGCTAAATCCGTTTTGATATAAATCAGGATTTAAAAAGTTAGAAGCAGGTAAACCACTAGAATGAGTTGCGTCAAAGATTGGAGAAAGGGGTGTACGGTAAGTGTTATTTGTATCTTTATCACGCTTTTGATGACTGCGAGATACGCTTGTGTTGTCATCATCTTTCTCCTCTGATGACGTATTTGATGACTTAGACTTTTCTCGTTTTATCTTGTTCTTCGAATCTTCCTTAGTAGGTGCTTCAGAAGATGTGTTATCGGACTGAGTATCGTCTGGTTGAGATGCTTCATTAGTATTATTGTCATTTACATCTTCATTATGATTAGTCTGTTCTTCTTGTGTGCTAGATGATTTCATCTTATCATCTTCGTTTGTGTCTTCAGCATGTGCAATGCTAGTCGTAAATGTTGGCAATACTAGCGTTGTTGTTAAAAAGTAAATCATGAATTTATGCTTCGACATTACGCTCTTTTCCTCCTATCAAATTAACTATGGTGGTATGCGAATATATCAGAATTTGATATAATATTTATTATGATTTTTAGTTGATAAGTATCAACTAATTATTACTTTGCTCAATAAAAGTATTATACTAACTCTATAAAGAAAAAAACAATACTTAATATCATTTTGAGATAAAATCTTAATATTTCATTTTTAGGAGTGTGAAAATGAAAAACGCACTAAAATTATTTATAACGGACTTGAAGCGAGTTGCTAAGACGCCAGCAGTTTGGGTTATACTAACAGGACTTGCGATATTACCGTCTTTCTATGCTTGGTTCAACTTATGGGCTATGTGGGATCCTTATAGCCATACAGGTCATATCAAGGTTGCCGTTGTGAACGAGGACAAGGGTGACAAAGTTCGTGGCAAGAAAATTAATGTTGGTAATACATTAGAAGACAATCTTAAGAAAAACGATAAATTTGATTGGCAATTTGTTAGCCGGGAAAAGGCAGACCATGAAATTAAAATGGGTAAATATTATGCTGGCATATACATACCTAAAGAATTCTCGCATCAAATTACTGGCACATTAAGAAAGAAACCACAAAAAGCCGATATCGAATATAAAGTTAATCAAAAAATCAATGCCGTCGCACCGAAAATGACTGATACAGGGTCAACGGTCATCGTTGACGAAGCAAATAAACAGTTCAACGAAACCGTCACGAAAGCGTTACTACAAGAAGCGAACAAAGTGGGTATTCAACTTGAAGATGAAGTACCTACAATTAATAAAATAAAAAATGCAGTTTATGCGGCACATGACTCATTACCACAAATCAATAAAATTGCGGATCGTATTGAATATTTGAATGATCATCAGGATGATCTTGATAAATATGCAAATCAATTCCGTGCATTAGGTAATTACAAAGGCGATATTTTAGACGCCCAACAAAAGCTTAATGATGTGAATGCAGCCATTCCGTCACTTAACGAAAAGGCAAAACTCATCTTAGCACTTAATGAATATATGCCGAACATTGAGAAACTATTAGATGTAGCTTCTAATGATATACCGGCACAATTTCCTAAGATTAATAGAGGCGTGGATATTGCTAGTGAGGGGCTTGATTTAGCGAATACGCGTTTAAATGATGCACAAGGTTATCTTACATCTGCTCAGCAACGCGTAGGTGATTATCAAGAAGCGGCAGGGCGTGCTCAAGAAGTAAATAACCAAGCCAATAGTGCATTGCGTCAACAAAGTACGTCGGGACTTCCTCAATATCAAATTCAGAAGTTGAGCACAGATAGTAGCCAGGACACTGTGAATGATAATCAAATTGTCTCAAACAATGACGTGAAGTCTATGAATAGTGCGCTTGCAGAAGCATTATTAACACTTTCAAGTAATTCTGATAATCAAGCGAAAGCAACACAGTCAGACATTAAAGCCTTGAAAGATATATCTTATGGTGTTATTGGTTCTAATCGACCGACTGAATTTAATGACATGTTACGTAATTTAAAAACACGTCTTGAAAATAGCTCGAAAAGTAATCAACAATTGATAGACGTATTAAAAGAATTAGAAAAAAGAGAACATGTCGATTTATCGTCGCAAATTAAACAAGTTGAGAGTGCCAATAATCGTATCAGCGATTCATTACGTTCAACGAATCAACTCATTGATGCACTAAAAAATGGTAGTTCAGGTAAAGCAGAAGCAGTTAACGTATTGCGTTCGTTACCAGATTTAAATAAAGCGTTAGGTAACTATCGTGATTTCATTAAAAACGACTTAAACAATCGTTTGTTAGTTGTATCTAATCAAATTACACAAGAATTAAGCAAAGGTCAGAATACGTTATCAGACGTTCAATCTAAATTAAATACGATTAATCGTGTTATCATTGCTGGTCAGGATATAGTTACAGATGGACAGAATCGTATAGCTAACATTCAAAGTGAATTACCTGCTTTAGAACAAACCTATATTAATGCTATGCAAACTGCTCAGAAATATTTCCCTACAGTGAAAAAAGACGTAGCGAATGCAGCTGACTTTGTTCGTAATGATTTGCCAGATTTAGAGCAACAACTTGCGAATGCTACAGCAACAGTAAATACGAACTTACCGACATTGTTCAATAAGTATGACAATGCCGTTGATTTATTAAATCAAAATCAACCACGTGCGAAAGAAGCGTTAGCAAACGTAGCTAATTTCTCTGAAAACCGTTTGCCAGATATTGAAAAAGATTTAAACAAAGCGAATAAAATATTTAAAAAATTAGATGAAGATGATGCGGTAGATAAAGTGATTGATGCGTTGAAGAATGACTTGAAGAAACAAGCCGACGTGGTTGCGAATCCTATTCATAAGAAACAAGTAGATGTCTTCCCAGTTAAAGATTATGGTTCAGGTATGACACCATTCTATACGTCATTATCTATATGGGTAGGGGCATTATTACTAGTAAGTTTATTGTCTGTAGATAATAAACATGAAGCCTTGGAAGATGAGTTAACGAAACGTCAAATTTATTTAGGTAAAGGTGCTTTCTTTATAATGATGGGTATCATTCAAGCATTGATTGTAACGATTGGTGACTTGGTTATTTTGAAAGCGCAGGTTGAATCACCGACATTGTTTATCTTAGTCGCACTGTGTGGTGCTATTGTCTTTAATACGATTGTGTATACATGCGTGTCATTACTTGGAAACCCAGGTAAAGCTATTGCAATCATTTTACTAGTATTACAAATTGCTGGTGGTGGAGGAACATTCCCAGTTGTAACTGCACCTAAGTTCTTCCAAACGATTTCACCATATTTACCATTCACGTATGTGATAGATTCCTTACGTGAAACGGTAGGTGGCATTGTACCAGAAATTTTAATTACGAAAATGATTATCTTAATACTATTTGGACTAGGATTCTTTATTTTAGGCATCTTAGTCAAACCAGTCTTAGATCCAATTATGCGTAAAATTTCTAAACGCGTGGCTGAAAGTAAAGTAACTGAGTAGTTACGGAAACGATATTTGTACTATAAAAAGCATTCTAACCTTATAAATGGGCTAGAATGCTTTTTATGTGCTATATATTTATTGTTGCTATGTTTAATTTTTATCTTTAGAATCACTTGAATTACCAGAACTACTTGAACTTTGTGTTGAACTATTGTTAGTTGTCGTTTTATTCTGTGTGCTAGGTTGTGATGTTGATGGCTGTTGCGTAGAAGGTTGTTGTGTACTTGGTTGTTGTGTTGTTTGAGTTTCTTTAGTATTTTTTTCTGAAGTAGCACTTTCTGAACTCTTTTGTCTTGAACTGCTTTCTTTTGTTTTAGATTCTTGTGTTCGAGTTGTCGAGTTATTTTGTTGTGTAGAATAACTTTGTTGCGTGTTTACAGTGTTGTTTGACTTTGGTTCTGATTGTGCATTTTCTCCATTATTAGATGTAGTAGATTGCTCATCAGTTTGTTCTTCTTTCGTTTTATCTTTCTTCTCTTTTTTATCATGCTTCTCAGTTTTATGATCATCACTTGAATTTGATTGTTTAGTACCAGTTGCTGCAAAGAATATTGAAAAACCTAAAGCAACAACAAGTAATAAAATGACGATACCTGCCAATACTTTTTTCAAGGTGTATCCTCCGTCCTTAATTCATTTCTTTATCTTATTATAATAAAACTTCATAAAATAGATAGTATTTACACAATTTTATAATATTAAATTTTGTTTACTAAAATTTTTGATAAATAGGTCTTAAGTACAGTGAATGTTTGTATGTATTGTGCGATAATATAAATGAAGTGTAATTCTAATATAGAAAGAAGGACTAACATGAATAAAGTAGTTAAAACTATTGCCTCAACAACATTAGCATTTGGAACACTTTTAGGAGTGAGTAGCGCTGTATTACCAGTACAAGATACTGCTCATGCAGCAACGCAAACTAAAGGGTATTACTACTCTTATAATGGTTACGTTGATAAAGACGCTAAATTCTTAACAGACAAGAACTTTATTAACGCAATCAAACACGACAACATTAAATTTAATGGTATCAAACTTGCTAAAACAAATAGCACAACTGTAAAAGAAAAGTATAATCAGAAATTTACTGGCGTAACAAGCAATGGCAAAAAAGCGAATAAATTACAATTTATAGTTAAAGGCGATTTAACGTACAGTCAACTTAAAAAAGCTTATGGTAAAGATTTGAAAAAAGTAAAAGGCAACAATAATGTTAAAGGTAGCGGTATTTACGTTTATAAACCAAATAAAGATGGTTTAGCAACATCATTTGTTCTTAATAACAATAAAGTTGTAGAAGTAGATATTAGTTACGTAGGCTTTACAACAAGTAAATAATATTTAGAAGAGCGCATAAATGGGACTTCCTCATCTATGCGCTTTAATTTATCTCTAGTTAAAATAAAACTCATGTTTCAGTGATATGAGTCACTAATTACGCAACACACTTACTCTACATTACAAATAACCTCAAAATCGAGTTTCATCGTTTGTGAACCGTTCTCGTTACTAATTGTGATACAGCGATTTAGCGAGTCGATACGACGTATATACGCTGCAATTGATTGGATATAGCCATTTCTCCAATAACTAATCATTGCCAGTTGGTGCTGTGTGAATTTATATGTGAGCTGTCGATTGATATTTTCGAATTGATCATCTGACAATGAAGGCATGGCAATTTTATTCTGTTCCTCAATAAAATCATTCAATTGTTGATATTGTTCTGGCATTGTTGCAAAGGGAGCCCACTTCACCATGCCACGTCCTTGAGGAATGTTAGCGTCTAGATATTGTCTTGGTATTTTACGATAATCTGTTTCATATTTATACTCATCTGGCGCATTAGGATTTGGAATCATGTTAACCACCTCAAATTCATTATAGAACATATGTTCGCATTTTGGAAGTGGTTTTCTACAATATAAAGTAATTTTATATTTATTTTGGAAAAGTAAAAAAACTATATAAAAGAGCCATAAGTTTAACAAAGGGGAAGTAAACTTATGGCTATAGTTATTACATAATATAACTTTTTGTGAAGGAGTTAATGGGGATGTTACTCCTATATTTAGTATAACATAATTTATATAAAAAAATTATTTAACGATTTGTGAAATTTAATTTTGTGTAATTATAAACAACATTACATCAAATATTAAACACTTCTAATTAGTTAACCAAAATTGTATAACAATCAAGAATGGCGTATGATATGTTTAGTTATAAAGAAAGAAGGCTTCTAATTTGAGAAAAATTACAAAAACATTAGTCGCAACGACATTAGCACTAAGCACATTATTTGGTGTAGGTGTTACAAGTGCATTGACGGACACATCTATTGCACATGCTGAATCTAAAGCTACAACAAACACAACTCATTCTAAAGCGAATGCGACATCTGCATATTACAATTATAAAGGATATGCAGGTCAAGACGTATCTTTTGTATTAGATAAACATTTTAAAAATGCGGTAAAAGCTGAAAATGTTACATTCAATGGTATTAAATTGAAAGCAACAACATCATCTAAAAATGTGAAAAAATATGATCAATATTTTAGAAACGTTTCGAAAGATGGTAAAACAGCATCATTACTTGATTTAAACGTAACGGGTAAAATGACATTGGATCAATTAAATAAAACTTACGGTAAAGATTTACAAAAGGTAAATAACCAAAAGCATAATACAACAGGTATCTATTTCTACCAACCAAATTCAAAAGGAATGACGGTATGGTTTGATGTAGATAACGGTAAAGTTGATCGCGTGGTAATAGGTTATAGCACTGTAAAACAAGCTATGAAAGAATCAAAATAGCATAACTTGAAAGACACCTCAATAGTTGGATGATAAATCTTACTTTTGGGGCGTTTTTATGTAAATAATTAAATTTATAACAGATTTTATGAAATACCCCACACAAAGAAAGACAAAAAAATGATACGTTAAAAGTAAAACATAAATATAGCAGTAGGCTGTATAGGGATAGAGGGAGTTTATAATATGAAAAAGAATAAACGTCTAGATCTCATCGCAACGGTAGTTAAGAATAACCGATTTAACAAAAAGGAAGAGATTGCAGATTACATCGATACGCATTTCGGGGTGCGCTATAGCGTAACTACGATTTCAAGAGATTTGAAAGAATTAAAGATTTTTAAAGTTCCAGCTGTAAGTAATCAATCCTATTATAAGAAGTTAGATAATACGCAACAAATGGATGCTAAAACGAAACTGCTACATTATTATGACAGTGAAATTAAAAATATCATAATAAAAGATAGCTACATACTTATCAAAACATCTCCAGGATTTGCGCAATGCATTAATTATTTCATTGATCGAATGAATATTAATGAAATATTAGGGACAGTAGGTGGCAATGACACATTGATGGTACTAACTAATTCTGAAGAAATGGCTAAATATGTGCATTATAAATTATTTAATCATAAATATTCAAATTAATGTATAAAATATAATGTGGATTTACTTTTTTATATTATCTATAATAGAGTGTAACACACCTAAATTATAATGTTCATAACCTAAGTAGTTATATAATTGTAGATACAAATCACGGGTGTTTATAAATACAGAATAATGCATAAAAAACTTTTCTTAAAAATATTATCATACGAAAATAAATGGAATATACATAAAAAGCACCAAATGCCCAATGATTTTGTATATTCAATCACAAATATGCATTGAATAACCAGAAAGCATGAACTAGCACACGTTCATATTGTGAAAACAATCACATAAACTTTTTTGAAAGCGCTTTATACTCTAATTGTAGATAAATAAAGGAGGAAATGAATATGACACAAGGACCTATTCAAGTAAACAGTGAAATCGGTAGATTAAAAACAGTATTACTCAAACGACCTGGTAAAGAATTAGAAAATTTAGTACCAGATCACTTAAGTGGCTTGCTATTCGACGATATTCCTTATTTAAAAGTGGCGCAAGAAGAACACGACAAATTTGCACAAACACTTCGTGATGAAGGTGTGGAAGTTGTTTATTTAGAAAAACTAGCAGCTGAAGCAATTGCAGATAAAGATGTGCGAGAACAGTTCATTGACGACATTCTTGCAGAATCTCAAAAAACAGTATTAGGACATGAAGCTGAAATTAAAACGTTTTTTGCGAAGTTATCAGATCAAGAATTAATCGATAAAATTATGGCTGGTGTGAGAAAAGAAGAAATTGAACTAAAAACAACACATCTCGTTGAATACATGGATGATAGATATCCATTCTATTTAGACCCAATGCCTAACCTTTACTTTACACGTGATCCTCAAGCATCAGTAGGTAGAGGTATGACAATTAACAGAATGTATTGGAGAGCACGTCGCAGAGAATCACTATTTATGACATACATTTTAAAATATCATCCAAGATTTAAAGATGCAGATGTACCAGTATGGTTAGACCGAAACTCACCATTTAATATCGAAGGTGGAGATGAATTAATTCTATCTAAAGAAGCTTTAGCCATTGGTATATCTGAACGTACATCAGCACAAGCAATTGAACGCTTAGCACGTAATATATTTAAAGATGAATCTACGACATTCAAGAAAGTAATTGCGATTGAAATTCCAAATAGTCGTACGTTCATGCATTTAGATACAGTATTCACAATGATTGACTACGATAAATTCACAGTGCATTCAGCTATTTTCAAAGAAGAAAATAACATGAATTTATTTACGATTGAATACGATGAAGCAAAAGATGATATCAAAATTACACATTCTAATAAACTACGTGAAACGCTAGCAGACGTACTTGGCGTTGAAAAAATCGAGTTTATCCCAACTGGTAATGGTGACGTGATAGACGGCGCACGTGAACAATGGAATGACGGTTCAAATACGCTATGTATACGCCCAGGTGTGGTCGTTACTTATGACCGAAACTACGTATCAAACCAATTACTTCGTGATAAAGGCATTAAAGTGCTTGAAATTACTGGTAGTGAACTTGTTCGTGGACGTGGGGGCCCAAGATGTATGAGCCAACCATTATTTAGAGAAGATATTTAAAGTATTTCGAGCAAACGTAAGGACTTTTTTGAAAAATACATCGCAGGGAAAGTGATGTAGAAATATAACACAAGGAGAAGGGTTTGAAGCAGGGTTACCAGACAATTGAATAATGATGCTTCAAGCCCTTAATTTAAAAGTAATCCTCCTTAGAAGGGGAAATGAATTATGAATGAATCAGACACAAACAAACTTGGTAAAACGTCACTTATTGGCTTAGTCATTGGTTCTATGATTGGTGGCGGTGCGTTCAATATCATTTCTGATATGGGTGGTCAAGCCGGTGGTTTAGCAATTATGATTGGATGGATTATCACCGCAATCGGAATGATTTCACTCGCATTTGTCTTCCAAAATCTCACTAATGTAAGACCGGACTTAGAAGGTGGAATTTACAGTTATGCACAGGCTGGATTTGGCGACTTTATTGGTTTCTCAAGTGCTTGGGGCTACTGGTTTGCTGCGTTTCTAGGTAACGTAGCCTATGCAACATTATTGATGTCAGCAATAGGTAACTTCTTCCCAATCTTCAAAGGTGGTAATACGCTACCAAGTATTATCGTCGCTTCTTTCTTATTATGGGGTGTGCACTTCTTAATACTTAGAGGTGTTGAAACCGCAGCTTTTATCAATAGTATTGTAACTGTTGCAAAGTTAATTCCTATATTCTTAGTCATCATTTGTATGATTGTAGTATTTAATTTCGATACATTCAAAGCAGGGTTCTACGGAATGACAAGCGGTGGTACAGGTATATTTAGTTGGGGCGATACAATGTCTCAAGTTAAGAGTACAATGCTTGTAACCGTATGGGTATTCACTGGTATTGAAGGTGCAGTGGTATTCTCAGGTCGTGCTAAATCGAAAAAAGACGTAGGTACTGCTACAGTAATTGGACTTGTTTCAGTACTTGTTATTTACTTCTTAATGACTGTATTGGCACAAGGCGTCATTCAACAAAATCAAATTGCTGATCTTGCAAGCCCATCAATGGCACAAGTGTTAGAACATATCGTTGGTCATTGGGGTTCAGTACTCGTTAACATTGGATTAATTATTTCTGTTTTAGGTGCATGGCTTGGTTGGACATTACTAGCTGGTGAGCTACCATTTATAGTGGCTAAAGATGGCTTGTTCCCGAAATGGTTTGCTAAAGAAAATAAAAATAAAGCACCAATCAATGCATTATTAATTACAAACATTCTAGTACAAATATTCTTAATTAGCATGTTATTTACAGACAGTGCATATCAATTTGCGTTTTCACTTGCATCAAGCGCGATTTTAATTCCGTATATGTTTAGTGCCTTTTATCAATTGAAATACACAATTGAGCATAAAGGACACGCTACAGTGAAACAATGGGCAATCGGTATTATTGCATCAATCTATGCGATATGGCTTGTGTACGCTGCAGGTATTGATTACTTGTTATTAACCATGTTGCTCTACATCCCTGGTCTATTTGTTTATCGTTTCGTACAACGTAATAACCATAAACCATTAACGAAAGGTGACTATATCTTGTTTGCAGTCATTATCATACTTGCAATAATAGGTATCATTCGCTTAGCGATGGGAAGCGTTTCAGTATTCTAATAAAAAGTTTTAAAAGATTTAGGAGTGTATCTCAATGGCCGGAAAGACATATATCAACAACAGAGACAATGATTTAAGTGAAGGGCTCAAACAATTAGCGTCTTACTTAAATATTCCAACGGGTGTCATTCAAGCATTCAAGAGTGAGTGTTTCGTGCGACGTTACAATAAAGGACAAATCATATATTATTCATCTGATCAGCCCACCTATGTGTATTTGTTACTAGACGGTATTGTTTTGCGTGAAACAATTAATGAAGATGGGGACGCTTATCGTAAGCTTAATAAAGAGCAACTATTATTTCCGTTAAATCATCTCTTTCGAAAAATTGAATTAAACGAGATGTGCACAGCTATAACACCATGTAATGTAATAGGCATACCTAAAGATATGTTGGAATATCTTTGTAAAAATCATGACGACATATTTGTTACACTGTTCGAAAAGTTAAATAACGAACTTGAACTGCTAATGGAATACAATATGGCATTAACCACAAAGTTGGCGAGAGAACGTATTGAGAAAGTACTATATTATTTATGTCATGCAATAGGATACGATCATGATGAATTCTACGAAATTAAACATATCATGACCATTCAATTACTGAGTGATTTAGCAGGTATTTCACGTGAAACAACTGGCCATATTGTACATGAATTAAAAGAAGAGAAAAAATTAATAAAAAATGGCAAAAACTGGATGGTTATAAAGTAATAAATAAGACACAAAGCCCCCTTTATATACAAAAAGCGTTTATATTAAACTACCAAACCGATATAAACACAATAATTGCTACTTAAGACGTTGGTGACATTACTAACGTCTTTTTGTATGTTTGGGTAACACCTTTTTCAGAAAAAGTGTAAAATAGATATAATCATTTATTATTAGAAGGGGCGACAATCAACATGGCACTCATGACAATCAATTACTTATCACCATCTTTAGGTATGCAACAATCATTTGTAGCAATTATTCCAGAAGACGCCAGTTTCTTCGACGAAACACAATCACCTAAATCTTATAAATCACTTATGCTATTGCATGGATTATCAAGTGATGCAACGTCGTATACACGCTTTACCAGTGTTGAGCGATATGCAGATGAACATCAATTAGCCATTATTATGCCGAATGCAGATCATAGTGGCTATGCAAATATGACGTACGGTCATAGTTATTATGACCATATATTGGAAGTGTATCACTACGCACATAAGCTACTTCCATTATCACCAAAACGTGAAGATAATTTTATTGCAGGTCATTCGATGGGTGGTTACGGCACGATGAAATTTGCATTAACACAAGGAAGACTCTTCTCTAAAGCATCGCCATTGTCTTCTGTCTTTCAAGCGCAAGGGTTAATGGAACTTGATTATCCTGATTTCGCACCAAAAGCAATTACTGGGGAAGATACAACTATCAAGGGTACTGAACTCGATACATATCATTTAGTTGATGAAGCGGTCGAAAAAGGATTGACCATACCTAAGTTGTTGATTCAATGTGGTACAGAAGATTTCTTATATGAAGATAATCAACAATTTATGACATATTTGGATGATAAAGGAATTGACTATCAATATGAAGAAGGTCCAGGTCAACATGATTATGCGTTCTGGGATAAGGCCATCAAACGCACAATTGAATGGTTAGTAGAAGAATAGGAATGAAAAAGAATTTGGAATCAAAATGATGAATAATAGGGAGTGGGACAGAATTCTTTTTAAATTCGTCGTCCCACCCCCGCAAGGATGACTAGAACTGAAAAAAGCTTGATTTAAGCGCATTTTCAGTTCAGTCAGCTACTGCGAATTTGCAAAATAGCATCATCATATTATTTATGTCCCAGGCTCTTTTTGACATATTTAAAATGTTGAATATCTAACTTGAGTGATTGACAAAAATGTAGCGACAACCTATCATAAATAATGAAAACGTTTTCATTAAAGGTGGTACTATGGCAACAATTAAAGATGTAGCTCAGAGAGCAGGGTTATCTATATCGACGGTTTCAAGATATTTAAATCATCATCCTTATATTTCTGAGAATAAGAAAATTAAAATCCAACAAGCGATGGAAGAACTTGATTATGTGCCAAATTCAGTCGCTATGCAATTGCGTTCTAACAAGTCTTATACGATTGGTATCATTGTACCTAGAATTACGAATCCATATTTCGCGTATTTGATTGATGCAATTGATAAAGAAATTAAAGGTACACCATATCATACGTTAATCATGCAAACATATAATGATAAAGAAGAGGAATTAAGATTATTAAATATGTTTAAGCAAAGACACATTGCTGGTGTGATTATGGGCGCACTTGAAAATGACATAGAAGTTTTAGAGACGTATACGAAATATGGACCTATTATTTTATCGGCAGATCAATCAATGCAGTCTGATAAAGTAAAGATTATACATACCAACCAACGTCAAACGACGTATGATGCCATTCAATACTTAATTAATAAAGGATATCGAAACATAGCTTATTGCACGGACAATAATTACTATGATCATTGCTTCAATAAACCTAGAAATGTTGGATTTAGAGTAGCGATGGAAGATAATGGCTTGGATATTAGAAACGAATGGATTTTCAATCATGTTCATACGATTGAGGACGGTGAACGGATTGGGAAAGCATTATTGGGGCAAGAACAGTTACCAGATGCTATTTTTACAGGTAGTGATGAAGTGGCATTAGGGTTAATGCACTTTATGACTGCCCATCAAATCAATATTCCTAACCAAATCGCCATTATGGGGTATGATAATCAACCCATTTCTAGTTTGCTGAAGATTCCTTTATCGACAGTCAATCAACCAGTCAATGACATTGGTAAGCAATTGATTAACTATTTATTGGCATTACTTGAAGATACAGAGTTTGAAAGCAACGATGATGTATTAAAATTAAATATCGTAGAACGACAAAGCACATAAAAAAAGCCTTCCATTTCGAAGTTTAAACGAAGTGGAAGGCTTGTTTCTATCTATTTAATAAATTCAATAGTGAACGGAACGACGTAATCTTCACCTTTATTGGTTGAAACGATTGCTAATATCGTATAAGTAATGTTGGCAATGATTAAAGCCATTAAAGCTAAATAGCCAATTAAAATTAAAGTTAATAAGAAACTAGCAATACCATAGATACCGTAGCTAATAGCGAAATTTAGACAATTTTTTCCCTGCTTATTGATGTATTCTGATTCTTCTTTTTTGACTAACCAAATCACTAAAGGTGCTACAAAGCTTGTGAAAAAGGTTAAGACCCACATAATCATTGCCAGTGATTTATCTTCTTTTGAAACATGGTTAAACATTTGCGGATGTTTGGACTGGTTTTGCAAATTCATTCTTATTCCCAACTTTCTAAGTGTTTTGAACTGCTTGAGATTAGTATACCTACAAGGTACGTCATTTTTTGTCGTAGTAAAAAGATGTATCTTACATTTTTTATTTTATTGTTGTTTAATAAAGTAGAATCATTCATTTTCCAAAAATGGGAGGTAACTATGACTAAAACAACTGACACGCTAGAGCTGTATTTAAAGTTTATGTCTGGTGAACGCTTATCTAAGGCACAAATAGGCGACATCATAGGTAAAAAATCTGACAGAACCGTGCAGCGTTATATCGCGCATCTAAATGACTTCTTTGCTAACAGAACGGATATGGCGCATTTGAAGATAACGATGAATACGACAGACCGTAAATATGAAATGGTCCACAATAGTAGTGAAACCTTTGATAAAACACAGGTGCTAGCGATATTAAAAATTCTTATTTCAACAAGAGCACTATCTGAAGATGAATTACAAATGATTGTTAATAACCTTACGAAACATATGTCTGATGAGAATCAACATGTAATTGAAAAGGCCATTCAATCTGAATTAGTTCATTATGAACCCATGAATCATGGCGAGCCATTATTAAATAAAGTTTGGGATTTAAATCATATTATTCAACAAAATCGCGTGATTGAATTTAACTATTTTAATGCAATGAACAAAGGGCGTACACATGTCATCAAACCAATGTATATTACATTTTCTGAACTGTACTTTTATTTAGTAGGGGTTAATGATAAAGAACAGGTACTCATTTTTAGGATAGATCGAATTCAAGAATATAAAGTATTGAACACTAAATTTAACGTTCCGAATTCACCTTATATTAGAGAAGGCGCTTTGAAACAACGTATCTATTTTATGTATGGCGGCCATTGGAAGAAAGTACGCTTTGAATTTAATGACGGGATTATTGAGTCAGTGCTTGATCGGTTCCCAACTGCTCAATTATTGAAAAAAGATTACACCAATAACCGATTTGTAGTAGAAATTGAAGTCATCGGCGATGGTATTTTAATGTGGCTACTATCTCAAGGTTCACGTATCAAAGTGCTATCGCCAAATAGTTTGAAAGAGAAACATATAGCTGAAATTGAAAAGATACTTGGGAACTATAGGTAGACAATTTTTGTCTATGCTATGCGGTAAAATGTTATCAAATTAGTCATAGAGGTGTTGTAATAATGATTAAACTAGATAACGAAGCGAAGAAGTTAGCTAAAAAAGCACTGCTAAAACCTAAATTTCTAAGAACACAAGTAGAACAAGTTATCGTAACAATGTATAAAAGAGAATTATGTAGTAAAGTCAACAAAAACAAATATTTCTAATTGTTATTTTTTAGTAAATTGTATAGATACCTTATTTTTACTATAAAAAGTATAGCAAAATATTAATTTAATAATTATAATAAAAATGTATCATTCAAATACAAAAGGTAGGAATACATATGATACCCAAATAAACGCAAGTCGAAATAAGTAAGCGCATACAAAAAGAAATAGAACTCAGTGGTTTAGAACCAGTTATGTATGCTGAACACCATGACTATGACACTAAGCAGCTACATAAGCTTTTAAACCCATCTTTAATATGGGTAGCGCAAGATTATCAACTCGCAGCTACAATATTAAAGACGACACCTGAAATACTTCTAGAACATTTACCTCAAGAAGACTTAGATAGCATTTCATTTCGTGCATTGGAAAATACAGAAGAAATTAACCACAGAGTCAAACAACTCGATGACATCTTCCAATTGCTGACATATCAATTAAAGATTGGAAGTGAGTCACGTGACTGAATCATATCGTGAAACAATAGAACGTATTATTCCAGTTGCAGAACAATTCATTTCAGATCACCAACTCCAATATCCGATTGCGAATTCAACGCAAGTGTTATCTGAAATGGGCTACTACATTGTAAAAGCACAAGCACCTAATAATTTATCCGGTTTTTACATGAAGAAAGATCGATTTCCTTTCATCTTTGTGAATACGAATCATAGCAAAGGACGTCAACAATTTTCATTGTGGCACGAAGTATACCACCATTACATGAATCATAAAAATGGGATTAGTGATTTTAATCATAAGTCATTGGAAGAGAGAGAAGCGGAAATATTTGCAGGAATTGTTTTATTACCTAATGCAGAAATTCAAAAATGGATGGCAGCATATGATGATATTATGCGTCCCGATGTGATTGCGCGTATGAGTGTACATTATCAGATTAGTTTTGGTGCAGCTATGGTAAGAGCAATGCAACTGAATCCTATTCCACGTGATACGTATCAACAGTTAAATGCACTCTCTCGTTTAGATCATAAGGCTCAATTGTATGCAATTTACACAGGTAATGATTTGCCAACAGATATCTTAGAACCCACTAATAATACTCAAATCTCGTCGAACATCATGACGGTGCTAGAACATAACTATAACAAAGGGCTCGTTTCTGGAGCAAAGATCAATGAAATTATCGACAAAATAGAGGTGCTCAATTATGACTAATAAGGGTATGACGCCGCCAATTGTTGATACAGATATATGGGTATATCTTATATTATCAGGCTATTATGAACGTATTATTGCATATTACGGTTATTTGCAATTTTCCGATGTTGTAGAAAAAGAAATACTAAAATGGCAAAGTAATACGCAAGAATTTTCAAATGTAGCGCGTGTATTTAAAAATTTAAAAGACCAGCATGATGTCAGAGTTATACATTTTGACGAATTTGATGCATTGTCACAAGCAAGCATCAATCACACACTTAGTGAATACGGATTAAAAACCGTAGATATTTTAGAAAAAAACAAAGGTGAATTTACAAGTTTACTATACGCCTTACATAAAGACATACATCGATTTAAAACAAACGATCGAAAGTTCAAAGAAGAAGTTGAAGACACATTAGATGAAACATTTACCTTCGTCAATTGGATAGACATCTTAGATAATTACAGCACCAACTTCAAAGAGAAACTTGAAATTCAAAAACAAGTTGATACCAAACAACTAAAAATGAAAAAACAAAACCATAAACATACTAAACAAGACCCCCGATGGGACAAATTAAAACAGTATATTAAGGAGAAATAACAATGTTAAATAAAAAAATAGAGTAGAAGCAGTTAATAGTTTAGAAAAAGCAATTCAAAACTTTGAAATAGAAAAAGCGTATATGGTTACACAATCAGAAAAACTATATAAAGAAAGATTAGTTCTAAAAGATAATATAAAGAAAGTTTGGCAATTTTTAAATAGTATGAGAAATAAACCTGAAGAAGTGAAAATACAGGTAGAAAAATTAAAAATAGAATTTAAAAAATTCGAGAATTTCGTTAGTGAAATTAATGAAGAAGTAGATATGTCTTTCAAAAAAACAGCTGGTGGAGCTGGTAGTGGAGTGGTTGCAGGAGCTGGTGTTGCAGCTTTTGGTCCTTCTGCAGCTATGGCTATTGCAACAACATTTGGTACAGCTTCTACGGGTACTGCAATTTCAACATTAAGTGGCGCTGCAGCAACTAATGCAGCACTAGCATGGTTAGGGGGAGGCGCTCTAGCAGCTGGTGGAGGTGGCACTGCAGCTGGTTCAGCATTGTTAGCTTTATCTGGTCCAATAGGGTGGACAATTGGTGGAGTAAGTATTGCAACGGCTGGTTTCCTTAGAAACTCTAAAAATAAAAAAGTAGCTAATGAAGCTAGAGCTAAAGAAGTTGAAGTCCAAGCGCAAATTAAAATGCTAAAAGGTGCGAGTGAAGAAATAATTGAAACAACTAAATTGACTGAAACTACTAACACAGTAATTGATCCGTATTATGATAACATTCTAAATCGTACAGCAAAATACAAGTCTGATTATAAAGAGATTAAATTAGCAGGGGACAATGATTTGATTAAAGACTTAGGGAGTTTAATTAATCAAACTAAAGGAGCTACTGAGTTATTAAATAGAGCTATAGGTAAGGTGTCTTAATATGGAAGAAGCAAAAAACTTAGATCTTTTTTTAGATTTAAACTATTTAACAGAGTCTAGCCTATTTAAAATTAAAGATGTTAATGAATCTACAAATAAATTATTAGAGGAATATAAAGAAATAGCCATTAATCAAGTCATTCAAAATTTTGGATTAGATAAAATATTAAATATTTACAAAGATGGCGGTAACGTAACTACTCTACACAATTTTAAGAATGCAGTTTTTAGTGATGACGAATCTAAAGAAAAATATAATATAATGCAAGCACATAAAAAGAAATTGGATCGTAGTTATTATGATAGAAACGTATTCAAAAAAAATAAAGATGGCGCTTTAGAACTCGTTTCAATGAATGTGAAAAATATAAGGGAATTCTCAGCTAAATTAACAAATGAAGAAATAAGTCAAATTGGTGATACAATTAAAATTAAACCAAATGATAATTCACAAAAAAGTAAGAATAAAATTAATGTTAAAGTTAGTGATGCAGCTAAAAATCAGATATATTCAATTACAAATGATAATAAAAAAAGTCGCGGTAAGTTAAAAGATGGTTATAATCGAGAACATATACTTAGTGTCGAAAAAACAAACAAGTCTAATTACCAAGTTGAACATATAAATTCTATAAAATCTTTAAGTCAAAATCATGCCTTCAATTTATTTTTTACTCATGATGAACAATCTATTTTTGTTAATAGCAATGATAATATTACGTTTATAACGAGTGATTCTAATCAATCTAAAGGGCAATTAGGACCATCCGAATGGGGAAATAAAATTAATAAAGATGGAAGAAGTAATATAGAAAGATTTAATAAAAGGGAAGAAGACATAAAATTTCAAGAAAATCGATCTAATGAGAGACTTAGAACGGAAACAAAAGAAAAAGCTAGAAGATATTATACTCAAAAGACAATGAAAGCCAGTTTTAGTTCAGGTGCTAAAATGGGCATGAAAGAAATGCTAGGAATGCTACTTTATGATTTACAAAATGAATTTTTTAAAGAGATGAAGTATTACTTTAATAATTTTAAAAATTTTCATAAAAATAAAGTTAAATGGCAAGAATTAACATTGTGCTTCAGTAGAATAAAAGATAAAGTATTTAATAGAGCAAAATCTTATTTTGTAGGATTTAGTACAGGATTTATTAGTGGTTTTCTAGGCAATATATTAACAGTTATTATAAATACATTCAAAACAACTTATAAACGATTAGCGAGATTAATCGGAGAGACATTTAATGGGGTAGTTAAATCAGTTAAGTTATTACTAACGGCTGAAAATGATGAAACAAAGTATAAAGAAGCAGTCAAAGTTTTTACTGCTACTGTAATTGGAGCTTTAGGTGGAATTATGACAGAAAGTTTAATTACCTACTTAAGAACTACACCTTTTTCAATTTTTGCAGAGTTAATTGGTGCAACTGTAGGTGGTATTTTAACGGGAATGACTGTTGCCTCAGCAATGTATATGATTGATGATTTTAAAGGGTTTATTGAGTCATTGAAGGGCATATTTAGTAAAGATAAATATTCTCAAGAAGAATTGAAAGCTAAGTTTGATGAATTACTATCAAAAATAGATGAAGAATATACTATTATTCTAAAAAGAATTAGAAGAGAATATTTGAAGTTAAATGAGCTGACGATGAATGCATTTAATATGGAATTAAGCGCCACTGAAAGATTCGCAAATACTATAGATTATGCTTCAGCGATGAATGTTCAAGAAGAGAAAATTGTAAGAAATTCGAAAGAAATTGATGATTTCTTTTTAAATTAGATTAGATAATCAACGCAAAAGACTGCTCAACCAGCAGTCTTTTTGATTTCCAAAAAATAAATGGATTTCGCTAATGTTACTACGTCATTAATCTATCATCAAAGCTCTCTCTCGACTTTCCAATATGTGATGAATAAATACCATACCATTACTAACAACTCTATGCCTAAACCGGCCATAATGATTAAATCAGTACTTCTCATAATACCTACGATTTCAATCATTATTCCGATAATTCCGAACAACAATATCACCCATAAGTATTTTAGAGAATAGATGCCATATTGTTTTTGGGCTTTAATCCAATTACGATCATTAGCCATTGATTTCTTTGTTCGATAACCGTACCAACGATTGCACTCGGTAGGTGGATGGCATTTAAAGATGTAACCAACGCACCCCATAATGATAATTAGTGGTAATAATATCATGTTATAACTCCCTTAATAATTTATCGACTATACAACTAAACGATATATTAAAAATTTTTCTTATTCAAATTGCATTAAAGTTAGTAATTGTCTAAAATAAAAATTAAAGAGTTCGTTAATAAATGTTATGCAACTCAACAAAATTATGTTTTGAATATAAAAGACGCTAATAATCTTCATTGAAAGAAGGCGTACTTAGTGGTTAAGTATTATGTTAGTTGTATAGTACTATTTTTTACTTTTGCAATTCTCTGTGGCATGGCACTGGCTGAAGATGTTACTGATGAAGCATCAGTGGTTGCAGTAGGAGATAATTTAATACACCCTGTTGTTTATAATGATGCACTGCAACAAGATGGGTCATTCAATTTTAAGCCTATGTATTCACATATTAAGAACGACATACAATCACCAGACCTTGCATTTATTAATCAAGAATCTCCATTAGGTGGGGATAATCGACCATTTTCAGGATTTAAGAACTTCAATACTCCGAGTCAGATTGCTCAAGATGTTGTAGAAACCGGATTTGATATGGTAAATGGTGCCAATAATCATTCCTTGGATCAAGGTGATGAAGGTGTCTTAAATCATCTTAAGGCATGGAATAAGTTTGATAAACATGTTTTATTTACAGGTATTTTTAATTCGAAAAGGGATTCTCAAACGATACCGGTCATGACTGTCAATGGAATCAAGGTGAGTTTACTAAGTTATACATATGGTACAAATGAAATGACATCACAATATCCTTACACAATTAAAACGTTTGATGAAAAAACGATTCAACGAGATGTAAGACAAGCAAAAAAGCAAAGTGATGTCGTGATAGTGTCGGCACACTGGGGAAATGAAAATCACCATACACCAAATAAGACACAGAAGAAATACGCTCAATTATTTGCGGATGAGGGTGTAGATGTTGTCATTGGTACACACCCACATGTCATTCAACCGGTTAAATGGGTGAAGAGTAAGCGTGATAATCATCAAACACTTGTCGCATATTCATTAGGTAACTTTCTGAATGGACAAGATACTGGAGATGAACATAATCAATTATTAGGAAGACTAAATTTTGATATAGTTAAAGCGCCTAAAGGTGCACATATTGAAAATGTGAAGTGGACGAGTATGGTCAATCATTATCAACAGTGGGATCCTACCAATAAAGACACGAGACATGATTTTGAAGTGTATAATTTAGATGATTATAATGAGGATTTAGCGCAGGATCATGGATTAAGAAACGATAAGAAAAGTCAATGGGATATAAAACATCTTCAAGATATCACGAAAGATGTTATTGATTTTGAATACTTGGATGAAAAGAGTATATGATGCAAAAAAGCCTGTGACATGGTAGAACATGCGACAGGCTTATTTTAATAATTGTAGATGACCTATTTATTCTGTGCTGCAAAGGCTTTTGAAATGTCGCGAAGTTTAGCTGGTGCGTCATCCCACTTCATTGTGACTTCAGTGAAGTGTAATTGCTCTGGAGCAGCGTTAATGGCGTCAAATACGTTCTGTAAGTCATTAGAAGTCTTCACGTCATGCACAACAACATTATCGCCACCGAACACTTTAGGTAGAGCTTTATAATCCCACATACGGATATCATTGTACGTTTCTTCCATGCCGTGGATTAAACGTTCTACTGTATAACCATCGTTATTAATCACGAAGATAATCGGTTTGATATCTTGGCGAATCATCGTAGATAACTCTTGAACTGTAAGTTGTAATGAGCCATCCCCGATTAATAAGATGTTACGGCGATTTGGATCAGCCATTTGCGTACCTAAAGTAGCTGGTAGTGTATAACCGATAGAACCCCATAATGGTTGTCCTATAAACGTCATGTCTTTCGGTAAAGCTAAATCATACGCACCGAAGAATGATGTACCTTGCTCAGCTAATAAGACATCATCATCTTTAATAAAGTGTTGCATCATGTCAAAGTAAGTTGATTGCGTTAAGATATCATCTGATAATGCGACTTCTTTTGATGCTCCTTTTTCAAAAGTAGGGAACGAGCCCTCATATCGATAATCAATCGTATTAAGTCCATCAATTAAGCTAGGTAGTGTTACATCTTCAGCAACCGTTTCATTCAATTTAAAGTTATGATGATTAAGCATAACCACATCATCAATATCAAATTCATAAGAGAAACCGGCTGTAGCTGAGTCAGTTAATTTAGCGCCAATATTTAAAATGGCATCACTGTTATCGACATAATCTTTAATTTGGTCTTCTGCAATTTTGCCATCGTAAATGCCTATATAATATGGATTCTCTTCGTTAAACGCCCCTTTACCTAATGATAATTGAGCGACTGGAATGTGTGTTTGATTAACAAATTGCTCGAGTGCTTTGTGTAAGTGGAAACTGTTGATTTCATGACCTGTGATAATGACTGGTTGTGAAGCGGAGCGTAGTTTGTCAGCGACCATATTAATATATCGATCAACATTTACGTCTGGAATTGGTGCGACATCATACTCTGAATCTACCTCGATTTCAGTCATTGCAACATCAATAGGAAGATGAATGTGCACTGGGCGACGTTCATGAATAGCAGCATTAATGACTCTAGGGATTTCAGTTGTTGCGTTCTCAGCAGTAATGTATGCTTGCGCTGTCGTAATGTGTTCGAACATCTTTTGATAGCTATCGAAACGACCTTCACCCAATGAATGGTGCACATACTTACCGGCTTGTTCTACTGCTTGCGTTGGCGCGCCTGTAATTGCAATCACTGGGACACGTTCAGCATACGAACCTGCGATACCGTTAACAGCACTTAATTCACCAACACCAAATGTAGTAACGAGCACGCCTAGTCCATTGATACGTGCATAGCCATCTGCAGCATAACTACCGTTAAGTTCATTAGTCGTTCCTACCCATTCAACGCCTTCATGACGTACGATGTCATCTAGAAATGCTAGGTTAAAGTCTCCTGGCACGCCAAAGATTTTGTCGACGCCTGCATGATGTACTGCATCCATTAAGTATTGTCCTACACGTTGTTTCATATTCATTCCACCTTTATTTATAAATTAGAATACACTTACAATATAATTATATTGGCTAATAAAGTCAATTTAGTTGACCTTTTTTCGACTGTTTTTTGAAAATTGATTATAATGTGTATAATCATTCATAAATGGAAAAGGAAAGAAATCTATGGATAGTAATAAAAATGATTATGAACATATGTTATTTTACTTCGCATATAAGACATTTATAAAAACGGCAGATGAAATTATTGAAAAATACGACATGAGTCGTCAGCACCATCGCTTTTTGTTCTTCATTAATAAATTGCCTGGTATTACCATTAAGCAATTATTAAAGACATTAGAAATCTCTAAACAAGGATCACATGCGACGTTGCGTAAATTGAAGGAAGAAGGGTTAATTGTTGAACAAACATCTGAAGAAGATCGACGTGTGAAACAATTATTTCCAACGCCTAAAGGCAGTAAGTTAGTTGATAAATTAAATAAAGCACAAGATGAATTAATGCAGAGTACCTTTCAGAAGGTAGGACATGATTGGTATGACATCATGGAAGAACTATCGAATTACAGAGAAGGATTTCAAGATATTCAGCATTTGAAAGATGAGAAGTAAATAGGATTGAATAGTAAAAAGGCATTGCGTAAATGACTACGCAATGCCTTTTAATATGCTTATTAGAAATTTTTACCCATTTCTTGTGCTTCAGTAATTGAAGCGGCTTTAATTTCTTCTGTTCTCTCTGGTTCCGCATTATGACCTTCAATAATTACATTTTCGTATGAAGGTACACCTAAGAATGTCATGATTGTTCTTAAGTAACGGTCGCCACTTTCAACATCTGCAGCTGGACCTTCTGAATAGAAACCACCACGTGATTGAATGTGTAATACTTTTTTATCTGTTAAAAGACCTTGAGGACCTTCTGCAGTGTATTTGAATGTTTTACCTGCAATTGAAATTGCGTCAATGTACGCTTTCAATACAGGTGGGAATGATAAGTTCCACATTGGTGAAACGAAAACATATTTATCAGCTGAAAGGAATTCTTCTAAAATTTCACTGAAACGATCAACTTTTTGTTGTTCATCTTGATTAAGTTCATCGCCATTTCTTAATTTACCCCAACCAGTTAATACATCTTTATCAATAACAGGGATATCTTCTTTGAATAAATCAATGTGCTTCACTTCATCACTTGAATGATTATCTTTGTATGAATCAATAAATGCTTTACCAGCAGCCATAGAATTAGAAGCTAATTCATCTAATGGGTGTGCTGTAATGTATAATAATTTTGCCACAGTCGTGCACCTCATATATATTTATTTCGAAATCGATATAATTAATATACTCGATTTTCAAAATAATACAATACTTTTCATGAAAAATCAGACCAATGGTGTATAAGATAATTAAACGTGACTTTAAAAATGAACAATTTTAAGTGTATAATATAGGTAAATTTAGATTTTAATATTTAAGAAATCTAATAAATGTAGAACCTTAAAGGAGTGACAGACATGAAGGGATTATTAATTACAGTAGTTTTAGGCGTAGCTGCATATGTTGGTTTCAAAAAATACCAAAACAAAGTAAACGAAATGCCAAATATTGAATATTAATGTTTTAAGCCAAGATATCTCTGTGTAGAAATATCTTGGCTTTTTTATATTTATGTAAATTACATAATTATTGTTTGTTGGAGAGACCTTAATTGAGGAAGAGGATAAATGTAAGTATAACTTTTTAAGACAAATAATGAATTTATTGCATAAGGACATATATTGACCGTTCAAAATTGTATAATGTACGGATAAAGAAATCTGAAAGTTTTACTCGGAATTACATAGCTATAAAATGAATTTTTATAAATAAGCTACTAATTCATTACGCAAGTAGTTTATTTATTGCATATTTACATGATAGTTACATTAGTTTTAACGTAAATTCTAACTAATATTATAAGATAAAATGTAATGGTTTTGATGAATGTAAAGAATATATTTTGTAATGTTGAAGAAAAACAAAATTAATTCGCAATTACAAAAAAATAATATTGAAGCACGTCCAGTATGGAAACCAATGCACTTACAACCATACTTTGAATCTTATGATTATATAATGGTTGATGGTATAGATAACAGTGCCTATTTATTTGACCATGGAGTATGTTTACCATCAGGTTCTGATATGACAGATGAGCAGCAAACACGAGTGATTGAAATTATTAAAAGTCTATAAAAAATGAGTGATTAATATTATGAAAAAAAAGAAATCAACTACTTTTAAAGTAATTATTACAATACTGATTATATTATTAGTACTTATTGTTGCTGCAGCTATTTTTGTCTTTACGAAATTACATTCATTAAATAATTCAATTAATGAATCCTTAGATAGAGATCATTCCCAATTAAGACAAAAGGCAGCAAAAGAGGGAGACCCTATGACGGTTGTGCTTTACGGTATAGATGACGATGCTGAAAGACAGCAAGAAAATCTCGGGCAACGTAGTGACTCTATCGTCTTGATGTCAATTAACCCTAAAGATAAAAAAACTGTAATGGTAAGTGTACCTCGTGATACACGTGCGAAGATTGTAGGTAAAGGAACAACTGAAAAAATTAACCATGCATATGCATACGGCGGTCCTAAAATGGCAGTCAACTCATTGGAAAAATTAATGGATGTACCTGTTGACCATTATATTTCTATTGATATGGATGGCGTTAAAACAGTAGTAGATGAACTTGGTGGAGTTACAATTACGAGTAATGGCTCTTTTATAACTAAAGATAGTACCAATACCTATCAATTCACTAAAGGCGAGCAATACAAAATGGACGGTAAAGAAGCATTAGCTTACATGCGTAGTCGTAAGGAAGATGGTGCTGGTGGCGATGAAGGTCGTCAATTGCGTCAACAACAAGTGATTACTGCAGTTGCTAGAGAAGCATTCTCTGTTAACTCAGTAACTAAATTAAACGGTATATTCAAAGCTGCTCAAGATAACTTGAAAACAGACCTAAGCTTCATACAGTTAAATCGCTTTAAATCTGACTATGATAAAGCACAAGACAATGTAGAACGTTTAACAATTAATGGTCAAAACGCACTTGGTGACGACAATCTATACTACTTCTATCCTGATAAAAATAGTCTAAAAGAAGTTAAAGAGAAATTAAAAGAAAACTTAAATCTTAACTAAATGAAAGCACTTTGTCGATGATATAAATCATTGACAAAGTGCTTTTAAATTGCAATTAACCTTTATTATACTTAAATTTTTAGTCTTAATTATTGTTGGTTTTGATTAGATGTTACATCGTTATTAAAGAAATCAAAGATATTTTTTGCGCTATCTGTATTATCATTATTACCAGCAAATTTATTTTCACCTGGTCCATGTGCATATGTGTTTACGTCTTCACCTGTATGACCATAAGTAGTCCAACCAGTGTGAGATTCATCGTTGATTGGTTTTTGAATCGCATCTTGAAGTTTAGTAGTTGCTGCAGCTACTTTTTCATCGTCTTCACTTTTAGCTTTATCTTGAGCTTCTTTCAATTCTTTAGCAGCGTCTTTAACTTTATCCATTTGTTTAGAAGGGAATTCGAAACCATAGCCGTCGTTAATAACTTTTTCTGGGTCTTTGCCATCAGCAATTTGTTTAGTCATGTAGCTACCAGAGTGTTTCATTTTATGAATTGCTTCTGGATTCCATACGTAATCTTTCCCTTTAGCAATTGATAAACCACCAGTTGAATGATCGGCAGTTGCTACAACTAAAGTGTCTTTGTGTTTGTTTGAGTAGTCTATTGCATTTTGGAAAGCTTTTTCAAATCCGCCCATTTCTGACATAACACCAGTAATGTCGTTAGGGTGTCCTGATTTATCGATAGACGCACCTTCGACCATTAAGAAGAACCCTTTATCATTCTTTTCTAGTTTAGATAAGGCACTGTTTTCCATATCTACTAATAATGGATTACTTTGTGGTGCATCGATTTGTAAAGGCATATCTTTTTCAGAGAATAAACCTAATACTTGATCACTTTGTGAATTAGCAAGTTCATCTTTGTTTGTTACATAATCATAACCGTCTTTTTGGAACTTATCCGTTAAATTACCATTTTCTTTACCGAAGTATTTAGAACCGCCACCTAAAATAACATCAGCTTTATGTTGACCATTAATTTTGTCATTGTAAAACTGTTGCGCGATTTCGTCTTTCTTATCACGGTCATCAACGTGTGCAGCATATACAGCTGGTGTTGCATCTGTTACTTCAGCAGTTGTCACAATACCAGTTGATTTGCCAAGTTCTTTCGCTTTTTCTAGAACGGATTTTAATGGCTTTTTATTATTATCTACTGAAATTGCACCATTATATGTTTTGTGACCAGTTGCAAAGGCTGTACCACCTGCAGCTGAATCTGTTACGTTCTCTTTAGGGTCATTAGGGTTAGTACGGTTAGTACCCTTTAAATATTTGTCAAATGCAGTTTGATCTAATTCTTTAGTATTTGGATTGTCGGCATAGTAACGATAAGCTGAATTGTATGCAGGTCCCATACCATCGCCGACCATGAAAATAACGTTTTTAGGATTCTTTGTGTTACCGATGGCCATGTAATCTTCATTTTGTCCTTGTTGGCCTTGGTTACCTTCGCCAGAACCTGACGCGAATGACACGTGTGTTGTCCCTAATACAGATGCAGCTAAGATTGAACTTGCTACTGTTGTTTTACCAAATTTATTGATGAAACTCATTTAAAAAAAGCCTCCTAATATGTATATTGTGTAGTTGTTACACTATTTATATTAAGAAATTTAATTTGATTTTCAGTTAGTATAAAGTTATTTTTAAGTAAAGTAATTGTAAACAATTATTAATGAATAGAATTTATTTTATATTTAGTTTTATCATATGTTGTAAACGTTTTACTTTTATAATTGTTAAAAGTGAGTTATAATACCAATAAATAAAATAGTTCGTCTTATTAAGAGTGAGTGGAGGGAATTGGCCCTATGAAGCTCCAGCAACTGCGCTTTGCGTGAGGTGCTAAATCCAACAGGAGTTTCCTGAAAGATAAGAAGATGTCCGTGAGCGCTTCTTATTTAAGGAGGGCTATTTTATTTACCCAAATTTAGAAAAGGTGGTAAATCTTATGGAAACATTGAAAGAGCTATTTGAACAATTAGATTATTGGGAGCAATATTCACCAAAGAGCTATGGTGGAAGTATGTTGAAAGTAGCTAAGATAGGAGAAGCCAAAACACAAATATACGACAGTACTTCAATAGAAGATATTAGAACTTACATCTTAAATAAAAAGTAATGTCTAATCTGTACTTATGAGTCGCAATTAAATTTATAATCTTTATTATGATTGAAGCGGTACGTTGAAATAGTCATTATTTCGGTATCGCTTCAGTTTTTTGATGTTCATTTTATAAGTAAAGTTGTAAAATGAAGACTAAGATGATGTATCAATCAAATATAAAATATAGAGGTGTTCAATCGATGATATTTGTAATGTTATCACCACTACTCATCATTGGATTTATCGCATTATCAATAATGGAAGAACGTAAACGTAAAAAGAAAACTGAGCAAAAAGAAGCAGAATTTGAAAAGGAAAAGAATAAAGTTTCAAATCCTGATTATGACGACGACCACAAAGCTTAATAAATCATTAGTAATGAAAGGTGAGCAATATGAAAGTATTCATCGTGGAAGATGATTTTATCATTGCAGAAAGTTTAGAGCAAGAGTTATCGAAATGGAATTATGAGGTCATCGTGGCTAAACAATTTGATAATATTATCGACGTATTTCATGCAAATCAACCACAACTCGTATTGCTCGATATCAATCTACCGACATTCAATGGCTATCACTGGTGTCAGGAGATACGTAAGACTTCTAATGTACCGATTATGTTTATTAGTTCAAGAACCGACAATATGGATCAAATTATGGCAATTCAAATGGGCGGCGATGACTTTATCGAGAAACCATTTAATTTATCGTTAACTGTAACTAAGATTCAAGCATTATTACGTAGAACGTATGATTTAGCAGTGTCTAATAATGAAGTTACTGTTAAAAATTGCAAACTTGTTGTAGATGAAGCAACACTTTACCATGAAGACGAATCGGTTCAATTGTCTTTTACTGAATTACAAATCTTAAATATGTTGTTCCGCAATGAAGGTAAGTATGTCAGCCGTACCGCATTGATTGAGAAGTGTTGGGAGTCTGAGAATTTTATAGATGACAATACTTTAGCGGTCAATATGACACGATTGCGTAAGAAATTACAATCGATAGGTGTTGTAGATTTAATTGAAACTAAGAAGAATGTGGGATATAAGGTGTCTTAATTATGCTGAAAGCTTTTATTAAATCGATATTAAATGAAATCATTATAGTTATTACATGTATATTATTATTCTTACTTATCTTCTTTCTATTTAATCTGCCATTGAGTGCGTTTCTATTAGGCGCCGGAATTATGCTATTCATCATGATAATTTATTGGTTAGTTCAATTAAGTGGATTTAAAGAACAAGTACAGATGGCAGATACTATTCATGAACTAGAGCATGAATTGCAACAGGTAAAAAGTGATCAGACTGAATATCAAGCTAATGTGGAGAATTACTTCTTAACATGGGTTCATCAAATGAAGACACCTATTACAGCATCTAAATTGTTGTTAGAGCGTAATGAAGATAATGTCGTCAATCGAGTGCGGCAAGAAATTATTCAAATTGATAATTATACAAGTTTAGCGTTAAGTTATTTAAAATTGATGAACCAGGAAACGGATATGTCCTTTTCAAAAGTGAAGATTAATGACCTTGTCCGTCCATTAATTATGAAATATTCTATTCAATTTATTGATCAGAAGACAAAGATTCATTATGAACGGTGTGAGGATGAAGTTCTGACTGATGCACAATGGTGTTCAATAATGATTGAACAAATTCTTAATAATGCATTGAAGTATGCACGGGGCAAAGATATTTGGATTGCGTTTGACCAACAACAGCAAGTATTGACTATTCGTGATAATGGCGTCGGAATTAGTCAAGCTGACTTACCGAAGATCTTTGATAAAGGCTATTCAGGATATAATGGTCGATTGAATGCTAATTCATCAGGCATTGGATTGTTTATTGTTAAACATATCTCTCAACATTTACATCATTATGTAGATGTACAGTCTGAGTTGAACAAAGGTACGGCATTTAGTATTTATTTTCCGAAAAATAATTAAACTTTCAATATTGTAAGCTAGCCAACAACATTTGTAAGAAATTATCAATGTTGTTGGCGTTTTTTTGTTTTATGATAGAGATAACAAAAGGAACCTGAGGTCTGCTATTTTTCAATTATTGGATTACATTTCATTGTGGCCATTTTATAAAAAATAATTAAAGAGAGCGAGGGTGAAGCAATGTTATTAGACGTTAAAAATGTAAAGAAAACGTTTGGCAGGGGGTTAAATGCGACTACTGCGCTGAATGGCATTTCATTTACAGTTGATAAGGGAGAATTTGTAGCCATTATGGGTGAGTCGGGTTCAGGTAAATCCACATTATTAAACTTAATTGCAACGTTTGATAAAGTGTCTGAAGGCAACATCACTATTAACAATCAAGATATTCGTAAGCTACGTAATAAGCAAATTGCGCATTTCCGTCGTGATAACCTTGGCTTTGTTTTTCAAGATTTCAATGTCTTACCAACTATGACGAATCGAGATAACATCTTAATGCCACTTGTGCTTGCTAACCGTTCACATAAAGTAATGGAACAGCGTATGAATGCGCTAAGTTCTAAATTAGGTATAGAGAAATTACTTTCTAAATATCCGTATCAAGTTTCTGGTGGAGAACAACAACGGATTGCGATTGGTCGAGCTTTAATCAATGAACCGGATTTACTGCTTGCCGATGAGCCGACCGGTGCGCTCGATTCTAAGACTTCGAAACAAATCATGACGCTGTTTCGAGAAATTAATGATAATACGCAAACGATATTAATGGTAACTCATTCAACTATCGATGCGTCTTATGCTAAACGAGTATTATTTATTAAAGATGGACGTTTGTATCATGAAATTTACCGAGGGGAAGAATCGCAACAAGATTTTCAAAAGCGTATCGCTGATAGTTTGGCTATTCTGAATGAAAGTGGGTACTAACATGACCATACATATGCTCTGGAAGATGATTGCTCAAAACTTCAAGATGCAGCGACATGTGATCATGCCTTTTATATTAGCACTGAGCATCATGTTCGCAACGGAATTCATTCTATTATCTTTAAATATGAATGACTACGTCCAAAAACGAAGTCAGCTATTACCTATATTTATTGGTGTAGGAAATTTCTTTATGAGTGTCTTGGGTTTTATATTTATCTTATATGCTAACCGCTTCATGATGAAACGACGTCAACAGGAACTTGCGATGAACATGATACTCGGAATGGAGAAGAAACATTTCCGGATGATTATGCTCATCGAGATGGTATATCAATATGTTTTAATTGCGCTTATCAGTATAACTGGTGGCTATCTCTTTGGCGTATTAATCTTTATGCTTATGAATAGATTGATGCATCAAACGGGCATGTCGCTATTAGATTATCCCTTTAATGTGAAAGCGATGTGCATTACTTTAATTATTTTAGCAGCGGTGATGTTATTTTTATTCTTGATTAACAATTTAAAAATATTATTCCAAAGTCCTATTAAATTAATACATCAACGTCAGAGAGCTGAAAGAAAGTTACCCAAATTTGTATTATACGCATTACTAGTTATTGGAATTGTTACGTTATTTAGCAGTTATCACATTGCGCTCTCTAATCAAATGGTATTACGCTCGTTATATGATTTGTTCGGTGCAATTGGCTTGGTTATGATTGGGACATATTGCTTATATTTATCGTTAGGCGTTTTACTATTAGATTGGTTAAAACGAATCCCTAAAATGTATTATAATCCCAAATACTTTTTTACCATTTCAGGATTGCAGTCTAGGATGAATTCAAATGCGATTGGACTTGCAAGCATCACGATGTTATGTACATTTCTAATTGTTACTGTGGGTATGACGATTTCAACTTATCGAGGGATATCGGATCAGGTCGATTCTATTATGTCGGATCAATATAGAGTTTCAATAGATGGAAATCTTCACAATAATAAGAAGACGCAGGAGAAAGTGCGTCGTTTGGAACGTGATATTAAAGATCATGCTAAAGTTGATTTCTTTAAAAAGAATGCAGTTTCACTGATTGCGGTGGATTACAAACAACCAGGATTATTTAAACATCGCAATAATAAAGATTATAATATGACGATTAATAGTGCCTATCTCGTGATTATGACACAACACGATTATAATGAGTTAAACACGAAGAAGGTTAAGTTGAGACATGGGGAATTAGGATTTGAAAGTTTAAATCAACCTTTTAAAAAATTAAGAACTGCAACAATGATGGGGGACCAATTTAATATTAAACAAATAGATGGTCATAACTATTCCTATCCAGTTCCAGGATCGTTAACTATTATTACTCCAGATGATAAGACATTCCAACAATTAACCAATTATTATGTCAATGCTGATAAGAACGACCATCACGGCACACAGAAAGTTCAAAATACATTTATGCATTTTAATATCATGACAAAGCATACATCTGACTTTGATAAGTTGAAAAATACATTAATGCAACGCTATAAAGTGAGTATTGATGATAAAAAAGAAGTGGCGGGCACATTATATGAAATTAATGGAGGACTTATCTTTATTGGAACGGTAGTGTCTATCATTTTATTTATTGGCACATTTCTAATGATGTATTATAAAAATGTTGCAGAAGGATATGAGGATCGTAAGAACTATCAAATTATGCAACACGTTGGTATAGATAATGACAGAATTAAAGATACCATTAATAAACAAATTATATGGATATTTGCATTGCCAATTATTGTCGCTACGATTCATGTCATCTTTGCTTCAAAAATAATATATAACGTGTTAGGTATTCTGAATGTTAATCATGTTGGTGTGTTTGTGACAAGTTATGTCGGTGTTATTATTTCGATTGTTGCTATGTATGCCTTAATGTATTGGATTACATCGCGTATTTATTACATGATTGTTAATCGGTATCACTAAATCAAGTATTAGAAATTTGCCATACTTTTTAAAAATTAAGTGTAACCTAATCATCGGTAGGGTATACAACAAAAAAAGGAGGCGTAAAAATGGCTAATCAAACAAACGATTATACATCACATTACACACAAAATAACAAGATTAAACGCACAGTCGAACATATCCTTACTTGGTTAGGGGTTGTATTGCAAGCATTAGCTGCAATCATGTTCTTAGTTCTTAAACCTTTAATGGGAAATAGTAACTTTAAAGATCAAATGATTAGTGAATCTCAAAAGCAAGGTAACTCAGTATCTACTTCAGAATTGAATCAAGGTATTGATGTTTTAGGTAGTTTCTTTAGTTTCTTAACTTGGGGTGCTGTAATTTCACTAATTTTAGCAATTATTGGCGGTATTTTAATTAGTAAAAAACCTAAAATTGCAGGTATCTTACTAATTATTGCAGGTCTAATTGCATTAATGTCTAACTGGATTAGTGTTATTCTTTGGATCGTAGCTGGTATTATGCTACTTGTAAGAAAAGGTAAGAAAAAAGATAGTTATGCTAATGGCTATTATGATAATAACAACCATAATAATAGTCGTAATCATGATCATGATAACAACCGTCATGATGACCAAAATGATGACCGACGCGATTATGATCGTGATAACCGTCATGATGACAGATATAACGATCGTCATAACAATGAGTTTAATGACAATCGTCACAATCATAACGCACACCGTGAACACGACCGTGATAATGACTATAACAATCGTCGTGACAATCATCATGATGATAAAGATGTTAACGCTCAAAACAATGCGTTTATCTTAGATGAAGAAGATAAAGCGAAGGAACAAAGAGATATTAAAGAACATTATTCTAATGATGATGTTCATAATGGTAGTCATGACCTTTCAAATCACAATGATAACAATCGTTATGACAATAAACGTAACCGTTCTAATTTAGAGCGTAATGATTATCAAGAGTCTAATCGTCGTGATGACTTACATCGTTCAAATGAAGACTTTAACCGTCGTAATGATGTAGAGTGGTCTTCAGATGACCGTAAAGACAATAATTTTAATCAAAATCAAGAGCACAATCATAATCATGACAATGAAGAACGTAGTCAATTTGGTTCTCGTAGTGATAGATATCAAGATGAAGCACATAAAGATTTAAATGATTTTGATAAAGATCGACATCATCATAAAGATAACGACTTTGTACGTGATGAAGCGGACAAATTGAAAGATAAAAAAGATAACGACCCATATAAATATTAATAGTTGAGTCGTTTATAGAGTGAGACGAATGTCTCACTCTTTTTAATTGCAATAAAGAAGTCGGTGACGCCCCTAAGTTAGCATCACCGACTTTACGTTAATTTCTATTATATGGATAAATAAATTGGATAAATAAAATGAATTTTCTACAATATTTCTAGTCTAAGCTTCTCTCAGACAATGCTTATTTCAACATGACATTTTCGCTACTATGATAAAATTGTCTGGCGGTCACCTCTGTCACTTTTTTAAAGTAAAAAATACGCAACCTTCACTATAGAAAAGTTACGTAAATGATAGATGTGAGTTTATATGAAATAAGGCATGACATATCTAGACCTTAATCAAGTTATCTACGATTTCGTCCACACTTTCCTACGCTAGTACCATCTAGTTCAGGTTCAAAGGGTTCGGAGTAAGACTCCATCTCAGTTTGTAAACACCCCTAGTGCATATTTTTATACTATATATTTAATTTAGTATTTTTAATTTTAGAAGTCAAGACTGTGAAGTGATTCATTAAAGTTAATGTGAAATAAATTAATATAATAATATTAACTAATATTATTGCAAAAAGTATTATTATTATCATAAAATGAACATTGCATAATTTTGACCCCGTTAATTAATACTTTTTTTCAAAAAAAACAATAGTTAACTTAGCAAATATTAGAAGAGGAAGGAGGTTAATCATGACCTATACGATTGGATTAGTGCCATCGCCAGGCGTTGCACATAAGCTCGTCGATAATGCGATACCAAAGATCCAACAGCATTTGCATGAACGGATCAGTGATGTGGATAAATGGCATTTCGAGAGTAAAGTCGATTTATTAATAGGATCTGCTGAGGATGTACATGAGAGTATAGATAAAGCTGCAGAATTGAAGGAAGAATATGATTGGGATTTCGTTATCTGTATTACAGATTTACCAAGTATCTCAGGTAATAAAGTTGTGATTAGTGACTTTAATAGTGAAAAGCAAGTTTCTATGCTTTCATTACCTGCGTTAGGTTGGATTAATTTAGAGCGTAAGTTAGTGAAGAGTATGACAGCACTAGTTGAACAGTTATATCACAATAATACGAAAGAACGCCCCAAAGTGCACCCACTGATTAAACCTAAAGCTGTTGATCCTAGAGAAGATGAAAGTTCGAAAAGACGTTATATTAATCGCTATTTCATATTAGGATGGTTGCAACTGATTTTAGGTTTAACACGAGCGAATGAGCCATGGAAGAATTTGTTTAATTTTAAGAAGATAATTTCCGTTGCATTTGCGACAGGAACCTATGTTTCTATCTTCTCTATGCCATGGGAGTTAAGTGTTCAATATTCAACCTTAAGATTTATTGTCTTAATGATTATTTCTATATTGGGTATGGCCGGATGGTTATTATACGCACATCAATTATTTGAAGAAAAAACAGCAAAGTCTCAACGTGTTTATCGCTATGTATATAACGCGACGACATTACTGACCTTAGTCATCATTACATTGATGAATTACGTAGTTTTATACCTATTACTATCAATAAGTATTTCATTATTTGTACCTGTAAGTTTATTTAATAGTTGGACGAGTGCAAATCCCGACTTTACATTTATAAATTATTTGAAATTATTATGGTTTGTATCTTCGCTCGGGTTGTTAGCCGGTGCAATGGGTTCAACTGTAGAGAATGAAGAGAAGATACGTCGAATTACGTATTCTTATCGCCAATATCATCGTTATAAAGAAGCACAACAAGAGGAAAAAGAGAAGAAAGAACAACAATCACAAGATGTATCACAACATGACGTTGAACAATCTTCATCTAACAAGGAAAGTAATGATGAACAGTATGAAGGTAAAAAACAAGATCATAGAGAGGAGGATGAATCATGAATGAAGCTAAAACAATCGGTTTAGTTGTAGCCCCTGGTGTTACAGAAAAATTAGCTGAGAGTTTAATAGATGATATTCCAAATATCCTATCTCACCAGAATAACAACCAACATGACTGGGAAGTGGATCTCGTGGTTGATCCTCTGACAGGCTATGCAGAATCTGTTGGCAAAATTTTTAAAAAGATACAAGATTATCATGATAAGCGACAATGGGATTATGTCGTTGCAATTACAGATTTACCTATGTTTCATAATGAACGAGTGTTAGCATTGGACATTAATAAGAAGAATGGCGCTGCTGTTTTTTCTTATCCTGCTTTTGGTTGGCGTCCAGTTAAGAAACGTTTTAAGAACGCCATAGTTGCGATAATTAATGAAGTACATCATTCTGAAGCTGAAAAGAATGATTATGATGACAATGATAATGTAACATATGCTGTTAACAAACAATTTCCATTGTCTAAAATAGAAAAGACTGAAGTATATTTAGATGAAACAGGTAATGATCATTTACGCTATTCATCTAATACTAGGTCAATGGGAATGGTTCGGCTTGTGAGTGGTATGACATTTGCGAATAATCCCCTTAATATGATGGCAAGCCTTAGTAATATCGTGGCAATTGCTTTTACCACTGGTGCATTTGGCTTAATATTTACAACGATGTGGCAGATGAGTATGGAATTCTCAATGTGGCGTCTATTTGGTATATCGATTATTGCTGTCTTAGGTATGTTACTTTGGATTATGATGTCTCATGATTTGTGGGAATCTGTTAAACAAAGTCGTAATAAACGAATTACATGGTTATATAACTTAACTACAGTGATGACGCTCTTTGTAGCTATTATCATTTATTACATTATTCTCTACACATTATTTTTAATTGCAGAATTGGTGTTATTACCATCTGATTTCTTAGGGCAACAGGTAGGTTTAAAAGGACCGGCTGGAATTGATCTCTATCTAAGCATTCCTTGGTTTGTTGCATCTATTTCTACGGTTGCGGGTGCAATTGGTGCCGGATTATTAAATGATCAACTCATCAAAGAAAGTACTTATGGTTACCGACAACAAATGCGATATGATGATAGAGATAAAGGTGAAGAATAATGAGATTGAAGTCGAGAGGCATTAAGCTTTCTTCGGCTTTATTTTTTTAGGTAAATTTATATAAAAAAATTATAGAAAATCGTTACTGCTTAATTTAAAATTAAATATAATGTAGGTGTCAAAATAAATAAGAGACCTAAATTCACAACAACTACTTAGATTTAGCAACATGAAGTGAAGGAAGGTAATATCATGAATTTTTGTCCTAGATGTGGTAATAAAATAACTAAAGAGCAACGATTTTGTAGTAAATGTGGCAATGATTTACGCATATTTGAAGGCGATTCAATTGAGTCACAATATGAAGTAGCTGAGCGTAAGACAAGCATTTGGCCATTTAAATTAGTCGGCTTAGTCGTTATTGGTATTATAGTCAGTTGTTGTTTTGCTTATTATCATTTCTTTTTAAAAGAAGAGGAACAGCCAAAACAAACTGCGACAACGACGACCCATGTGAAGAAAGATAAAGACACAACAGAAGAAGGTAAAGTGTCTAACGATCCTATTAAAGCAGAAAAGCAAAAATCGAAACAAAGTGAAGATGAAAAAGACAAAGATGCAACTCATTCACAAGCACCTAAAATTGATGTTATGAGTGAGGATTTCCATAAGTCATTTATGCAAAAGGATACAAGGGATTCTTACATGGGAATTAAACCTGGCATGACTAGAGCGGAAGTGGAGAAACGGTACGGAAGTTCAAATCGTGTCTTTCATAAAACAGGGATGGATTATCTTTATACCATTTATGGAAATTTAGCAGTGGCCTATGAATTGAAAGGTAATAAAGAAGTAGTTCGTGAGATTGGTGTAGCACCTTTGAATGTTGATGAACAAACATTTATTGATAAATACAGTGATTATGATAAAAATAATGATGCTGGAAGTTATACTTATAATACTGTGAAAAATAATGGTTTTGAAATTTTAGTAACTACAAAGAATGGTAAAATTGCTTTGATTCAGTGTATTCCAGAGAATCATTACTAGTGAAAAGTTGAAACGTTTAGGGAGTGTGGCGGATGCAAAATGGAAACAATGTCCTACTCCCTCGTTCTTTATATAATTCTCCTCAGAACCTTGACTTTATAGCAAAATCTCGATAAAGTAGTAACATATTATTCTGACAATTCTGATAGGTATTAGATTAATAAATTTGTGAAATTTTAGGGGGGACCATAAGTTTATGTCAGTACCGACAATTACGTATGAGAATTTTGAAGGTGACCCTTTCATTGATTCTATTTCTACTGACGATGCAACTAAAGGCGCTTATGAAATATTAGAATGGGCGTATCGCACATATGGTGATTCCATTGTTTATTCATGTAGTTTTGGTGCGGAAAGTATGGTTTTAATTGATTTGATTTACCAAATTAAGCCAGATGCACAAATTGTCTTTCTAGATACGGATTTACATTTCCAAGAAACGTATGACTTGATAGATAGAGTGAAAGAACACTTTCCAAAACTTCGTATTGAAATGAAGAAACCTGATTTAACGCTTGAGGAACAAGCGGACAAATATAATCCGGCATTGTGGAAGAATAATCCTAATCAATGCTGTTATATAAGAAAGATTAAACCTTTAGAAGAAGTGCTAGGTGGCGCTGTTGCTTGGGTTTCAGGTTTACGTCGAGACCAATCACCAACACGTGCAAATACGAACTTTATTAATAAAGATGAGCGTTTCAAATCAGTGAAAGTATGTCCTTTAATTTACTGGACGGAAGATGAAGTTTGGGACTATATTAAGAAACATGATTTACCTTATAATGCATTACATGATCAACATTATCCTAGTATTGGTTGTATCCCATGTACCGCTCCTGTATTTGACTCAGAGGATTCTAGAGCAGGACGTTGGTCGAATTTCGATAAAACAGAATGTGGCTTACATGTTGCTGATAAACCATAATGCGTTTGGATAAAATTTTTTAACTATAAAACATAGTATTCTGATATGTTTTGAGCAAAACCTTTAAAATATGTCCGACAATAAATAGTGTACAGACGGACATATTTCTTACATAATAAAAGTAGTATAAAGCTTTTATAAAATGATTGTTATTTTACGGAATAAGAGGTGGATACAATTGAATTTAAGTGTTACAAATAGTCCTTTTACAGAAGGACAAGCGGCACAAATTAATGAACTCATACAAACACTTACACCTGAACAAAAGGTATGGTTAAGTGGATACTTAGTTGCTAATCAACAATTGACGTCAAATGGAACTGTACCATCACAAACAGGTTCAAGTTCAACAAATGCAAATGGTCTAACTGAAGGCACAGAAGCGATGCTTCAACAAAACGAGCCTGTCATCACGCCGGAGAAACGAGCAATTACACTCTTATATGGTTCTGAAACAGGTAATGCACAAGGGTTAGCTGAAATATTTGAAGAACGCTTATCAAATATAGGTCATAACGTGACATTGAAAGCAATGGACGACTTTAAACCTAAAAACCTTAAAAATGTTGAAGATTTATTTATCATCACTTCTACTCAAGGTGAAGGGGATCCACCTGATAATGCAGCTGAATTGCATGAGTTCATTCATGGTCGTAAGGCACCTAAACTTGAAGGTGTGAGATTCTCAGTTCTCGCATTAGGTGATCAAACGTATGAATACTTCTGTCAAACAGGTCGTGACTTTGATAGAAAGCTAGATGAATTAGGTGCAGAACGTATATATGACCGTGTGGATTGCGATGTTGATTATGAAGAAGACGCTGAAAAGTGGATGGCAAATGTAATCAATGCGATTGATACTGCACCAGAAGGCACTCAAAATGAACAAATTGTAAGTGAATCAATTAAATCTGCGAAAGAAAATAAATTCTCTAAAGCTAATCCATATCAAGCAGAAGTTCTAGAGAACATTAACCTTAATGGACAAGGTTCTAATAAAGAAACGCGACATATTGAATTCTTATTAGATAATTTCGGTGAAGATTATGAAGTAGGAGACTGTTTAGTCGTTCTACCTCAAAATGACCCAGCTTTAGTTGATTTATTAATTAGCACATTAGGTTGGGATCCGAATGATCAAGTTCAAATTTCAGATGAGGGGGATACATTAGGATTAGAAGAAGCCTTAACAACTCATTTTGAAATTACGAAGTTAACGAAACCGCTTCTTATCAATGCGGCGTCATTCTTTGAAAATGAAGAACTTAACGAAAAAGTTGAAGATAATGAATGGGTTCAAAGTTACATTGAAGGTCGTGACTTAATCGACTTATTAAATGACTTTGCGACAACAGAACTTCAACCAGAAAATTTATATCAATTATTAAGAAAATTACCACCTAGAGAATATTCAATATCTAGTAGTTATGAAGCGTTACCTGATGAAGTGCATATTACAGTTGGTGCTGTTAGATACAACTCACACGGACGTGACCGTTCAGGTGTATGTTCAGTTCAATTTGCTGAACGTATTCAACCAGGTGACACTGTTCCAATTTACTTGAAACGCAATCCAAACTTCAAATTCCCTAAAGAGGGTGACACACCAGTTATTATGATTGGACCTGGTACAGGAATTGCACCATTTAGAGCATACATGCAAGAAAGAGAAGAACATGGATTTAAAGGTAATACTTGGTTATTCTTTGGTGATCAACACTTTACCACAGACTTCCTATATCAAACGGAATGGCAAGAATGGTTGAAAGACGGCGTGTTAGGTAAAATGGATGTTGCATTCTCAAGAGACACGGATGAAAAAGTATACGTCCAACATCGTATTGCTGAACATAGTAAAGAATTTAATGAATGGCTTCAAAAAGGTGCTTCGATTTACATTTGTGGTGATGAAAAACATATGGCGAAAGATGTACATCAAGCTATCCGCAATGTTTTAGTGAAAGAACAAAACTTATCTGAAGAAGATGCTGAAGCCTACCTTAAACAAATGAAAAAAGATAAACGTTATCAACGCGATGTGTACTAATAGAAAGGGTGGTACTTAATGGCTAAGACAAATAAGCAAATGTCAGAAGAACTTGATAAGAAGCTAGATGCTTTAGAGTATTTAAAAGACGAAAGTAATTATTTACGTGGGACAATTGAGCAAGGCTTAGCAGACCCACTTACTGGTGTTATTTCAGATGATGACACTAAATTATTGAAATTCCATGGTAGTTACCAACAAGACGATAGAGATTTACGTGACGAACGTCGTAAGCAGAAATTAGAACCAGCTTACAGCTTTATGATTCGCGTGCGTCTACCAGGAGGAACAGCTACACCTGAACAATGGATTGCCATGGATGACATTTCTAATAATTATGCCAACCAGACGCTGAAATTAACAACACGTCAAACTTTCCAATTTCACGGCATTTTAAAAAGAAATTTAAAAACATCTATGAAGAAAATTAATGAGTCTGTACTTGATACGATCGCGGCATGTGGGGACGTGAATCGTAATACAATGTGTAATCCTAATCCATATCAATCTCATATTCATAAAGAGATTAATGATTATGCAACTAAAATCAGTGACCATCTATTACCTAAGACCAATGCCTATCATGAAATTTGGTTAGATGGAGAGAAAGTATTAGATTCTTCAGAAGAAATTGAACCAATGTATGGTAAGAAATATTTACCACGTAAGTTTAAAATTGGTATCGCCTTACCACCATCTAATGATATTGATGTTTATTCACAAGACATCGGACTTATCGGTATCGTTGAAGATGAAACACTCGTCGGATTTAATGTCACAGTTGGTGGCGGTATGGGTATGACGCACGGAAATACAGATACGTACCCACAAGTTGGTCGTTTAGCTGGTTTCGTTCCTAAAGAACAAGTCGTTGATGTTTGTGAGAAAATCTTAACAATTCAACGTGATTATGGTAATCGTGAGAACCGTAAAAATGCACGATTCAAATATACAGTTGACCGCTTAGGTGTGGATAAAGTTGTTGAAGAACTAAATTCACGTTTAGGTTGGGAAATTGAAGAAGCACGTGATTTTGAATTCGAACATAATGGCGATCGTCTAGGTTGGATAGAGGGCGACGAAGGTGTTTGGAATTATACATTATTCATTCAAAATGGACGTGTTAAAGATACAGAAGATTATCAATTAAAAACGGCATTACGAAAAATTGCAGAAACACATACGGGCGACTTCAGATTATCTCCTAACCAAAATTTAATTATTGCAAATGTAACTTCAGAGAAAAAAGAAGAAATTCAAAATCTTATCGATCAGTATGGTTTAACAGATGGTAAAAATTATACGGGATTAAGACGTAATTCGATGGCATGTGTTGCGTTCCCAACATGTGGATTAGCGATGGCTGAGTCAGAACGTTATTTACCATCATTAATCTCTAAGATTGAAGACTTATTAGATGAAGCGGGTGTGAATGATGAAGAAATCACAATCCGTATGACTGGATGTCCAAATGGTTGTGCTAGACCAGCACTTGCAGAAATTGCATTTATAGGTAAAGCACCTGGCAAATATAATATGTATTTAGGCGGTGGCTTCAAAGGTGAACGCTTAAATAAATTGTACAAAGAGAATATCGGAGAACAAGAAATACTTGAAAGTCTACGTCCAATTCTTATGGATTATGGTAAAGAACGTCTTGAAGGTGAGCATTTTGGTGACTTTGTCATACGTTCAGGTGTTGTTGCTAAAGTTCATGGAGGACAAGACTTCCATAGTTAAAGTTTGAGATAAGTTGTTTTAAACGGGGGTGACAACATGGGGAAAGTGTATTTAGTAGGAGCAGGACCTGGTGATCCTGATTTATTAACTATCAAAGGTATGAAAGCCATTCAAATGTCAGATGTGATTTTATATGATCGCCTAGTCAATAAAGACATTTTAGATTTAGCTAAACCGGGGACAAAGTTCTTTTATTGTGGCAAAGACCCGAATAGACATTCATTACCGCAAGAAGAAACGAATCGAATGTTGGTTAATTTAGCGAAAAAAGGACATGTTATCACTCGTTTAAAAGGTGGTGATCCGTTTGTCTTTGGCCGAGGTGGTGAAGAGGCAGAAATCTTGGCGCAACATCAGATTGCATTTGAGATTGTGCCTGGTATCACTTCGGGTATTGCTGCACCAGCTTATGCAGGCATTCCTGTCACGCACAGAGATTATAGTTCGTCAGTTGCTTTTGTGACAGCAGTTAATAAACCTGGTATGTCTAAAGATGATTATTGGGCACATTTAGCGCATGGTCCAGAAACACTTTGTATTTATATGGGTGTTAAACGGTTACCAGAAATTTGTGACCTACTTATTGAACATGGTAAATCAATAGACACGCCTGTCGCACTTGTTCATTTAGGAACGACGACTTCTCAAAAAACAATTGATGGTACGTTAGGTAACATCGTTGAAAAAGCGTCAGAAATAAAAAATCCCGCTATGATTATTATTGGCGATGTTGTCCAAATGCGACAAAAAATTAGTTGGTTTAAAGAACAAACTACGGATTTAGAAATGACCTTACCTTAATTATTAAAAATAAGAAAGAATAATCATAAAAGGAGGATACAATATGAGCAATATGCCACTTATGATTGATTTACAAAATAAAAAGATTGTCATTGTTGGTGGTGGGAAGGTAGCAACTCGACGAGCAAAGTCATTAGTTGAATACTGTTCTCATGTTCATATTGTTAGTCCTTCAATCACCAAAGAATTACATACTTTATTTCAGCAACAGCGATTGACTTGGGCTGAAAAAATGTTTGAACCACAAGATATTAGTCACGCATTTCTAGTTATTATTGCGACAAATCAACCAGAGGTAAATCAACATGTTAAAGATAGTTTGCCAGAAGGTACATTATTAAATCACGCTGCAGATGCTTCTGCGGGGAATGTGACGTTTCCTAGTATGCTTAGACGTGGCAAATTGACTATTAGTGTATCTACAGATGGTGCAAGTCCTAAACTAGGTCGACAAATTATATCGACATTGCAAGATACCTACGATGAACGTTATGAAAGTTATATCGATTTTTTATATGAAAGTAGACAACTTATTAAAGCATCAACGATAGAGCCATCTAGAAAGCAAGCGTTATTACAACATGTATTATCTGAGGACTATTTGGATGAGGGGAAACAAAAAGAATTCAAGCGATGGCTTCAATCACAAGTTTAATGTCAGGGGGCATGTGATATATGAGAAAATTATTTATATTTGCATTAGCTGGTTTTTTAGCCCAACTTGTTGATGGTTCACTTGGCATGGGATTCGGTGCCTCATCATCATCAATATTATTAACTTATGGGATTGCACCGGCCATTGTATCGGCGACTGTACATTTTTCAGAAATAGCTACGACTGCTGCATCAGGAACATCACATTGGAAATTTGAGAATGTGCATAAGCCCACCATGTTAAAGTTAGCTATTCCAGGTTCTATAAGTGGATTTATTGGTGCAGGTCTACTTACACAAATACATGGAGATTATATTAAGCCATATATCGCATTGTTCTTACTTTCAATGGGTATATATATTTTGTATCAATTTTTATTTAAAAGAAATAGAGAAATTCATACACATGTTGGTAAGTTGAGTGGTTTCAAACTTGTGCCTCAAGGTGCTATCGCCGGATTCTTAGATGCAATTGGTGGAGGTGGCTGGGGACCAGTAAATACACCTTTATTATTGGCTAGTCATAAGATCCAACCACGATATGCAATTGGTACTGTATCGGCGAGTGAGTTTTTTGTAACATTATCAACGTCATTGAGTTTCATCATCTTCTTAGGTATTACTCAGATTAATTGGTGGTTTGTTATTGCGTTAAGTGTCGGCGGTATGATTGCAGCGCCTATCTCTGCATATTTAACAAAGATATTACCAATTAATATTCTAGCCATTTGTGTTGGTGGCTTAATCATCTTCACAAATAGCAATGCATTAATGACTTATTTCGTTCACGATGACACAATTTCAAATATTGTAAGATTCGCAATTATTTGTGCGATTGTGATACTTGTTATTATCACTGTGATTCGCAACAAAAAATTGTCTTTTTCTTGAAAATAAAACCGAGTAAACTAATCTAATTAATTGGAAAAGGAGTTATCAATAATGACAACACATGAACAGATTATTAATTATACGATTAAACCACATGGTGGTACATTAATTAACCGCGTAGTAGAAGGTGAAGAAAGAGATCATCTTTTAGAAGCAGCACAATCATATAAAGTGATTACTTTAAATCCATGGTCAATTTCTGACTTAGAATTAATCGGAATTGGTGGGTTTAGTCCGTTAACAGGATTTATGGGTGAGGCTGACTACACTAAAGTTGTTGAAGATACACATCTTGAAAATGGATTAGTGTGGAGTATTCCGATTACACTACCTGTTACCGAAGAAGAAGCGGATAAATTAGAAATCGGTGATGACATCGCATTATACGGTGAAGATGGCGAATTATACGGCACATTGAAATTAGAAGAAAAGTACACATATGATAAGAAAAAAGAAGCTCAAAATGTGTATGGTACGACTGACGAGGCACATCCAGGTGTTAAAAAAGTTTATGACAAAGGGAATGTTTACCTTGCTGGACCAATTCAATTAATTAATCGACCTAAACATGATGAGTTCTCTGATTTCCATTTAGACCCAGCAGAAACACGTCAATTATTCCATGATTTAGGATGGAAGACTGTCGTTGGATTCCAAACAAGAAATCCTGTGCATCGTGCGCATGAATATATCCAAAAATCTGCATTAGAAATTGTAGATGGTCTTTTACTTAATCCATTAGTAGGAGAAACGAAATCAGATGATATTCCAGCGGACGTTCGTATGGAAAGTTATCAAGCTATCTTAAAGAACTACTTCCCTAAAGATAGAGCGCGCTTAGTCATCTATCCTGCCGCAATGCGTTATGCTGGTCCACGTGAAGCAATTCTACATGCTACAGTACGTAAAAACTATGGCTGTACGCATTTTATTGTTGGACGTGACCATGCAGGTGTGGGCGATTATTATGGCACGTATGAAGCACAAGAATTAATTTCTCAATTTGAAGATGAACTAGATATTCAAATATTGAAATTTGAACATGCATTTTATTGTGAAAAATGCGGCAACATGGCTACTGCTAAAACATGCCCACACGACGCATCAGAGCATGTACATTTAAGTGGTACTAAAGTAAGAGAAAAGCTTAGAAATGGTGAATCACTACCTACAAAATTCTCTAGACCTAAAGTAGCTGAAGTCTTAATCAAAGGGTTAAAACAAAATTAATTCGGAGGGATTTAGCATGAGTCAATCAAGTAATATTACATGGCATGATTCTGAAGTTACTAAGTCAGATAGACAACAACAAAACGGTCATAAAAGTGTAGTGATATGGTTTACAGGATTATCAGGATCTGGAAAATCAACTGTATCAGTAGAACTTGAAAAAGCTTTGTTCCAATTAGGAAAGCATTCTTATCGATTAGACGGTGATAATGTTAGACATGGTTTAAATAAGAATTTAGGCTTTAGTCCAGAAGACCGTAAGGAAAATATTCGACGCATTGGTGAAGTAAGTAAATTACTTGTAGATGCAGGAACAATTGCTATAACAGCATTTATTTCGCCTTACAGAGCTGATCGTGATGAAGTTCGTGAAATTTTAGAAGATGGAGAATTCATTGAAGTTTACACAGAGTGTAGCGTGGAAGCATGTGAACAACGTGATCCTAAAGGTCTTTATAAAAAAGCGCGCTCTGGTGAAATTAAGGAATTTACTGGTATAAGTGCGCCATATGAGGCACCACATCAACCAGAAATTACGATTAATACTGAACATCAAAGTGTAGAAGAATCAGTAAATACTATTATCGAATATTTGAAGAATAAAGAAATTATTTAAAAGTATTCTGCGTGTTGTCAGTCCTTTTATTGATTGATAACACGCTTTTTTTGCATATCGTCTTAAATTAAAGTCAGATTTTTGATAAAATTATGAAAACGTTTTCTATATAAATGGAGAGCGTATTACGATATAAGGGGGAATTCACATGCAAGGGGATAGTATGTGGTTAACAATGATGGGGATAATCATTATCGGCTCAATTGTTGGACTTTTAATTGCAAAAAAGATTAGTCCGGTCGTTGGTATGATTTTAATTCCTAGTATTGGTGCTTTGCTATTAGGATACGGCATTAAAGATTTAGTTAAATTCTTTAATAGTGGTTTAGAATCTGTGATGAGCGTAGTCATCATGTTTATCTTCGCAATTATATTCTTTGGCATTATGACTGACAGTGGCCTGTTCAAACCTATTGTCAAACGACTTATATTAATGACTCGCGGTAATGTAGTCATTGTTTGTATTGTCACAGCATTGATTGGTATGTTTGCACAATTAGATGGTGCAGGTGCTGTCACTTTCTTATTATCAATTCCTGCATTATTGCCACTATATAAAGCTTTAAACATGAACAAATACTTATTAATTCTTTTACTAGCAATTAGTGCCGCGATTATGAATATGGTGCCTTGGGGCGGACCAATGGCGCGTGTTGCTTCTGTATTGAAAGTGAAAAGTGTTAATGAATTATGGTATGGCATCATTCCAGTACAATTGATTGGCTTCGTGTTAGTACTTATCTTCGCAACTTATTTAGGGTTTAGGGAAAAGAAACGAATTAAGAAGGCAATCGATAACGGTGAAGTAGAACCTACATTAAACATTGATATTCATCGACTTGTGAAAAATTACGAACGAGATCAAGACATTAAGTTTCCTGTAAGAGGACGCGCGCTCAAACATGGTTGGGTAATTTGGGCCAATGTACTATTGACGATTATCGTTTTAGTTATGATGTTAGCTAACGTTGCCCCGCCTGAATTTGCTTTTATGATTGGTGTTGCAATTGCATTAGTTATTAACTTCCCAAATGTGGATGAGCAAATGAACCGTCTTAAGGCACATGCACCAAATGCATTAATGATGGCCGCAGTTATTATAGCAGCAGGTATGTTCTTAGGTGTTTTAGAAGAAACAGGTATGTTAAAGTCAATTGCTTTAAATTTCATTAAGATCATTCCTGATGCCGTTGGACCATATTTACATATCATTGTCGGTTTCTTTGGCGTTCCACTTGATTTACTTACAAGTACAGATGCGTATTATTTCGCGTTACTTCCTATAGTAGAACAAACTGCAAGTCAATTTGGTATTAATCCAGTTTCAACAGCATATTCAATGGTAATCGGTAATATTGTAGGAACATTTGTAAGCCCGTTCTCTCCTGCACTATGGTTAGCTATTGGTCTCGCTGAGGCAAACATGGGTACATATATTAAATATGCATTCTTTTGGATCTGGGGATTTGCGATTGTGCTACTGGGCATAGCAGTATTAATAGGTACAGTTACAATCTAAATGACTAGATACATTACAATGTTAAAAGATCTAAATTGAATAATTAAACTCATAATCCTCCTTATAAGCATGTCGCTAATGTCTTATAAGGGGGATTTGATTTTTATCATTATTATTATAAAAAATACTTCCAAAATATCCTCGCCAAACTTTGAAAACGCTTCATACTTCCCGCTTTTCATGAAATAAAACACCTTTAAAATTATCAGATATTTTACAAGTCGAGTATATACACTGTTGATTAATATAGTATAAGCACTGTCATAGAAGTGTTTTTATAATTGTAATATAAGTCTATGTTTATTACATGCAAAGTAAAATTATTATGATTCATTTACAAACCCTTAACATTCCACACAAACCCTTGTGTGTCTGTTAGAGTATGTCTTGTCGTTATTTAACGAGGAAAAAATTTCTTAAAACTATTTTGAATCAAATTGATTTGAAATTTCTAATATGTCAATTGCAGGTAGCCACGAGAAAAAATAAGCTTTAAACATTCTAGGAGGATATTTTATTATGAAAAAGATCGCTACAGCTACAATCGCAACAGCAGGTATTGCAACATTCGGATTAGCACATCAAGATGCAGACGCAGCGGAAAATAATAATGGATATAACCCTAATGACCCATATTCATATAGTTACACTTACACAATTGACCAACAAGGTAATTATCATTATGAATGGCAAGGTAACTGGAGCCCATCTCAAGCTCAACAAGGTGGTCAACAAAACACTGGCAACCAAGCAGTAAACAATACTCAATCAAACAATAACTACAACTATAATTACAATAACAATCAATCAAACCAAAACACTCAATCATACACAGCAAACAACAATGCTGGTGGTGGTTTAGGTGCTAGTTATTCAACTTCAGATCGTAACGTTAAAGTCACAACTCAAAATGCACCAACTACACAATCAACTAGTTCAAACGCTAGCTCAAGTTCTAGTAGTGAAGCATTAGCTGGTAAATCAAGTGGAGGTTCAAACCTTTACACTGCAGGTCAATGTACGTATTATGTATATGACAAAGTAGGCGGTAAAATTGGTAGCACTTGGGGTAACGCAAATAACTGGGCAACTGCAGCAGCTGCAGATGGCTACACAGTTAATAACACACCTAAAGCAGGTGCAGTAATGCAAACATCTCAAGGTGCATACGGTCACGTTGCATATGTTGAAAGTGTAAATGATGATGGTTCAGTTAAAGTTTCAGAAATGAACTATAATGGTGGACCTGGTGTCGTTTCATCACGTACAATCTCAGCTGGCCAAGCTGGTTCATACAACTACATTTCATAATTTGAAATCACTTTTAACCACGATTCCTTATCATACGGAGTCGTGGTTTTTCTTTTGAGTAAAGACTGTGACAAGATAGTTCTTCGTGTGATTGAAGCCCAAGTATAAAGGGAAACATAATATAAAGAAGAATAATGCTTAAAGAATATTATGTTTAATTGTGAAGGAGGGTGAGTAGAGATGACGTTTGATGTAATTAAGTGGATTATATTAGCTCTAATTGCTATTGTAACTATTGCGATTATTTGTGGCCTCATTTGGGGTTCATTATTAGAAGAACGAGCATATGATAAACGCTCTAAAAAAGAAAAACGAAAAGAAACTGAGAAAAATTTAGAAATGGCAAAAGGTCATACTGATGATAAAGGTGTAGATGGTGACTATGAAGAGGCACCAACTAAAGAAGGAACGCTCAAAGATGAGCATATAAATCATCGTGAGAAATAATGATTATAAACCCCTTGGAAGATGCTATATCAAGCATACTTTCAAGGGTTTTTAAATTGAAATTTATGAGAAATAAATTGAATAGTAAGGTTGAATGTTCACATTTTATTTACATTTAATATCTCAAATTTTCTTCATTTCTATACTTTTAACATCTGCAAGTGATAAACTATGTATGTTAAAAAAATCACAATAATTTTCAGAAAAGTTAGGAGCTTTCATCATGCTACTGTTTGTAGTAGAAATCATCATAATGATACTGGCTATTATATTAGGGCTTCGCACAGCTGGTGCATTAGGGTGTGGTATCTTCGCCATTGTGGCACAACTCATTATGATTTTCGGCTTTCAATTGCCTCCAGGTTCAGCACCTGTCACTGCAGTTTTAATCATTTTATCTATCGGTATCGCTGGTGGTACTTTACAAGCTACGGGAGGAATAGACTATTTAGTCTTTCTTGCTTCTAAAATTATCGAGCGTTTCCCGAAATCCATTATTTTTATCGCACCAATGATTGTCTTTCTGTTTGTATTTGGTGTAGGTACCGCAAATATTGCGTTATCTTTAGAGCCTATTATTGCTAAGACTGCTGTTAGAGCAAATATCCAACCTAAACGACCACTCACCGCATCTGTTTTGACTGCAAATTTAGCCTTATTATGTAGTCCTGCAGCATCGGCAACAGCTTATATCATATCAGTAATGGCTGGTTATCATATATCAATGGGACAATATTTAAGTATTGTATTACCTACAGCGATTATTACGATGCTAATGTTGAGTGTCTTTTGTACATTTGTTGGTCGTAAGACAACGGTCACTGCAAGTGAAATTGCACATACGCCTGAAGTGCCAGTCAAACAATCATTTACAACGAAAACCAAATTAGGCGTAGTTGGATTTTTATTATGTGTTGCAGGTATATTAACTTTTGGTATTTTTCCAAATTTAATGCCTTCATTTAATGTTGATGGTGAACAAGTTAAAGTAACTATGACGGAAATCGTCCAATTCTTTATGTATTTGAGTGTTGCAATTAATTTATTAATGATGAAGATTAACACGAGTGATATATTGTCATCTAATATTGCGCAATCAGCTATTGGTGCACTCTTTGCAGTACTTGGCCCAGGTTGGTTAGGTGCTACTGTATTTAATGCACCGCAAAATTTAAAAATTATACAAGACGATATTGGACAAACAATTCAATCTATACCTTGGCTAGTCATTGTCTTAGTTGCCATAGTGGCAATGATCGTTATCTCGCAAACTGCAACAGCCTCCATTATGGTGCCGATTGTCATGAGTATGGGTATTCCACCAATGTATTTCATTGCAATGGTCCAAACGCTTAATGTCAATTTCGTCATTCCAGCGCAGCCAACATTATTATTTGCAGTTAATCTAGATGAGACCGGACGCACGCGTGCAACAAGTTTTATTATTCCAGGGTTCTTTGCGATTGGTGTATCAATCGTGGTTGGATTCTTAATTAAATTTTTATTGGGATTATAGATTATAAGACCACTAATTTTGGGCAAATGCTCAAAGTTTAGTGGTCTTTTCTTTTGAAAATGAACAGGTATTTTAAAAGAATTCAAATAAATATAAATTCATAATAACAGTATTATTATGCAAAATTAATACAATATAAAATTTGTTAAATACGTTAAGTTTAAATTTAACACTGTTGTTATGGCGATTTTTAAAGCTTTAAAATATGTCTGAAATATATATTTATTCAATAAATAGGAAAGTATAATTTGAATGTAATTTGCATTTTTATTTAATTTTAGATATCGTCAATATGTGAATAAACCGTGACAAGAAAGTGGTTTTTAATTTTTATCGAAACAACAATTTTGAGGAGGAACATAATTGAAACGAGAAAAAATTATGGATTGGCCGACTTTTATAGGGACGGTAATCGTATTACTTGTAGCTGTTACACCGATGATGGTATTCCCTAAAGCCAGTGAAAAAGTAATTACCGATATCAATAGCGCAATTTCCAATTCAATTGGATCTGTGTATTTATTTATGGGATTAATCATTCTATTCTTTGTACTATATATTGCATTCGGTCGTTATGGCAATGTAACACTTGGAAAGGCAACTGATAGACCAGAATTCAATAACTTTAGTTGGGCGTCTATGCTCTTCTGTGCAGGTATTGGATCGGATATTTTATATTGGGGTGTCATTGAGTGGGCATTCTATTATCAAGTACCACCGAATGGTGCAAAAGGGATGTCAGATGAAGCACTTACATATGCAACGCAATATGGGATGTTCCATTGGGGACCAATCGCATGGGCAATCTATGTGTTGCCAGCATTACCTATTGGTTATTTAGTATTCGTTAAGAAACAACCAATTTATAAAATCAGTCAAGCATGTCGTCCAGTTTTAAAGGGACAAACGGATAAATTTTTAGGTAAATTAGTGGATATATTATTTATTTTTGGTTTACTAGGAGGCGCAGCAACATCACTCGCACTTGGCGTGCCAATGATTTCTGCTGGTATAGAGAAACTTACAGGCATCGATGGAGAGAATATGGTTGTGCGTTCAATCATCTTATTAACAATCACAGTGGTGTTCGCAGTCAGTTCTTATTCTGGTTTGAAAAAAGGAATTCAAAAATTAAGTGATGTTAACGTATGGCTATCATTCTTATTATTAGGATTTGTGTTTATTGTTGGGCCTACCGTATTTATTATGGAAACAACGATTACAAGTTTTGGTAATATGCTGAGAGATTTCTTCCATATGGCCACTTGGATGGAACCTTTTGGTGGGATTAAAGGACGTAAAGAAACGAATTTCCCACAAGACTGGACAATATTCTATTGGTCATGGTGGTTAGTATATGCACCGTTTATCGGTCTGTTCATCGCACGTATTTCAAAAGGACGTCGTCTTAAAGAAGTCATTCTAGGTACTATTATTTATGGTACATTAGGCTGTCTATTGTTCTTTGGTATATTTGGTAACTATGCTGTGTATTTACAAATTACTGGTGAATTTAATGTTATTAACTTTTTAAATTCACACGGTACTGAAGCAACGATTATTCAAGTAATGCATCAATTACCATTTTCATCATTAATTGTTGTATTGTTCTTGATTTCTGCATTCTTATTCTTAGCAACAACATTTGATTCAGGTTCATATATTTTAGCTGCTGCATCTCAGAAAAAAGTTATTGGAGAGCCATTAAAGGCTAACCGTTTATTCTGGGCATTTGCGTTGTGTCTATTACCATTCTCTCTTATGTTAGTTGGTGGTGAACGTGCGCTAGAAGTATTAAAAACAGCATCCATACTGGCGAGTGTACCGTTGATTGTCATATTTATTTTTATGATGATATCGTTTATTATTACGCTTAATAGAGATCGGATTAAACTGGAGACAAGAGCGGATAAACATAAAGAAATTGAGAGACGTTCATTACGTATTGTGCAAGTTAAAGAAAAATCAGATGATGATGATAACTTATAAATAAAAAAGAGCTAGCAGATTCTTCAAAGTTTTACACTTTAGAAAATCTGCTAGCTTTTTTAAATATCTTCTTTTTCTGGAATTGGGTAATGTTCGAATATCTGTCCACTTTCAATGGCATTACTTAAGTTTTCTAACCATTTACAATATTGCTTAGTGTGATCTAATTGAGCTTGGATTTTATCGACTTCTGCTTTAGCATGATCGTCTAAGTCAGCATTTTTTAATGTTTCGTCTAACAGTAATTGTGCCTTTTCGACCGCTTCTAAATTAGTATCAACTTCACGTTCCCACTTTTGTGTAAAGAAATTTCGGAAAAAATGGAAGAAGTTTTTTTCGGCGATAAAATGTTGTTTTCTGCTACCACGCGTAAATTGTTGTTTTACGATGTCGAATTCTTGTAATTTCTTGACGCCAGCACTCATGCTAGGTTTGCTCATTTGTAAATGCTCACGCATCTCATCAAGCGTCATGCTTCCTTCGAAGACCATTGTGCCGTATAAATTACCAACGCTACGATTCGTACCGTACAAATCCATCGTTTCACCGATTGAGTTAATTACAAGGTCTTTTGCTTCTTCAATTTTTTGATCATAATTCGTTGAACGTGCCATAGTGCACCTCCATTGTTACTTAGTAATTTTTCAAAAGAGAAATAAACGTTGATGTTCATTTTTCGATTCTAAATCATTATAAAGTGTTTGATGAAAAGTTTCAAAATCGCATATTCATTATTAGCACTTTTGATACTAAAATTTCAAGTTTATGTAAAAAATGTGCAGATATGTGTCGTTTGCAAGACTGTGGAAAGTGTGATAATCTAGTTTTGTAAAATTCGTTAAATAAAAATTTAACAAACTTAACGGAGGTAGTTTGATGGAACTTGTAGAGAAATTGTCTAATCGTCAATATATCGATGGTGAATGGGTAGAAAGTTCAAATAAAAATACAAGAGATATTATTAATCCTTATAACCAAGAAGTTATCTTTACGGTTGCAGAAGGTACTGCTGAAGATGCAGAAAGAGCAATACTTGCAGCACGTCGCGCATTTGAAGATGCCGAGTGGTCACTAGAAACAAGTGAAGTCAGAGGTAAAAAAGTAAGAGCAATTGCGGATAAAATAACAGAAAACCGTGATGAATTAGCCAAATTAGAAACTTTAGATACTGGTAAAACGTTAGAAGAATCATATGCGGATATGGATGATATAGCTAATGTATTTACTTATTTTGCAGGTTTAGCAGATAAAGATGGTGGTGAAATGATAAATTCACCAATTCCTAACACTGAGAGTAAAGTAGTTAAAGAACCTGTAGGTGTAGTTACTCAAATCACACCTTGGAACTATCCATTACTTCAAGCCTCATGGAAGATCGCACCAGCATTAGCAACCGGATGTTCACTCGTTATGAAACCAAGTGAAATTACGCCATTAACTACCATTCGTGTATTCGAATTAATGGAGGAAGTTGGCTTCCCTAAAGGCGTTATCAACTTAGTATTAAGTAGCGGTGAAGAAATTGGAGATACGTTATCAGGTCATGAAGAAGTAGACTTAGTTTCATTCACAGGCGGAATTGAAACAGGTAAACATATCATGAAGAATGCCGCCAATCATGTAACTAACATCGCTTTAGAACTTGGTGGTAAGAACCCTAATATTATTTTTGATGATGCTGACTTTGAAGTTGCAGTAGATCAAGCGTTAAATGGTGGTTACTTCCACGCAGGTCAAGTATGTTCAGCAGGTTCACGTATATTAGTACACAACGATATTAAAGCTGACTTTGAAAAGGCATTAATCGATCGTGTAGGCAAAATTAAACTTGGTAATGGTTTCGATGATGATACAGAAATGGGGCCAGTGATTTCTACAGAACATCGCAATAAGATTGAAGGTTACATGGAAATTGCAAAAGAAGAAGGCGCTACAATCGCGATCGGCGGTAAACGTCCAGAACGAGAAGATTTACAAGCTGGTTTGTTCTTTGAACCAACAGTGATTACAGATTGTGATACTTCAATGCGTATCGTTCAAGAAGAAGTCTTTGGACCAGTTGTGACAATTGAAGGATTTGATAGTGAAGAAGAAGCAATTAAATTAGCTAATGATTCTATTTATGGTTTAGCTGGTGCAGTATTCACTAAAGATATCGGTAAAGCACAACGTGTAGCTAATAAATTAAAACTTGGTACAGTTTGGATTAATGATTTCCATCCATACTTTGCACAGGCACCTTGGGGTGGCTATAAACAATCAGGTATTGGACGTGAACTAGGTAAAGAAGGCTTGGAAGAGTACTTAACTAGTAAACACATCTTAACTAACACAAACCCAGAACCAGTCAACTTCTTTAGTAAATAACAAGTCCATGCTAGAGCTTTAGAGTCGTTATATTAATTAACTATGCGACTCTATTTATTTGAGTTATAAAGTTGTACGTATCGAACTTAAAACATGAAATAAAAAGACATAATAATCAATTTAAGGGAGGACGAATTTATAATGAGTAAAAAGAATTCATATGATTACGTCATTATTGGCGGCGGTAGTGCAGGATCAGTATTAGGAAATCGTTTAACAGAAGATAAAGATAAAGAGGTATTAGTGTTAGAGGCGGGACGTAGTGACTATCCTTGGGATTTATTCATTCAAATGCCAGCAGCATTAATGTTCCCATCAGGTAATCGTTTTTACGATTGGATTTATCAAACGGAAGAAGAACCGCATATGGGACGTAAAGTAGACCATGCACGTGGTAAAGTGCTTGGTGGCTCTAGTTCAATTAACGGTATGATTTACCAAAGAGGGAATCCAATGGACTATGAAGGATGGGCTGAACCAGAAGGTATGGAATCATGGGACTTCGCACATTGTTTACCATACTTTAAACGTTTAGAGAAAACATACGGTGCTACACCATTTGATCAATTCAGAGGACATCACGGTCCAATTAAATTAAAACGTGGACCTGCAACAAATCCATTGTTCAAATCATTCTTTGATGCCGGTGTAGAAGCGGGTTATCATAAAACAAAAGATGTGAACGGATATAGACAAGAAGGGTTTGGACCGTTTGATAGCCAAGTGCATAATGGTCGTCGTGTTTCAGCATCAAGAGCTTACTTACACCCAGCAATGAAACGTAAAAACTTAACAGTTAAGACTCGTGCATTTGTCACTAAAATTCATTTTGATGGTAACAAAGCAACAGGGGTAACATTTAAACGTAATGGTAGATATCATACTGTTGACGCCGGTGAAGTTATCTTATCTGGTGGAGCGTTCAACACGCCACAATTATTACAATTATCAGGTATTGGTGACGCAGAATTCTTGAAATCTAAAGGTATAGAACCACGAATGCATTTACCAGGTGTTGGTGAAAACTTCGAGGACCACTTAGAAGTATATATTCAACACGAATGTAAAGAGCCTGTGTCACTGCAACCTAGCTTAGATGTTAAACGTATGCCATGGATTGGTTTACAATGGATATTCGCGCGTAAAGGTGCAGCAGCATCAAATCACTTTGAAGGCGGTGCCTTCGTAAGATCAAATAATCAAGTTGCATACCCTAACTTAATGTTCCACTTCTTACCAATTGCTGTAAGATATGATGGACAAAAAGCACCAGTAGCACATGGTTACCAAGTTCACGTAGGTCCTATGTATTCTAATTCACGTGGTAGCTTAAAAATTAAATCAAAAGACCCGTTTGAAAAACCAAGTATTGTCTTTAATTACCTTTCAACTAAAGAAGACGAACAAGAGTGGGTAGAAGCTATTCGAGTAGCTAGAAATATATTAGCGCAAAAAGCAATGGATCCATATAATGGAGGTGAAATTTCACCAGGACCATCAGTACAAACAGACGAAGAAATCTTGGATTGGGTACGTAGAGATGGTGAAACAGCATTGCATCCATCTTGTAGTGCTAAAATGGGACCTGCCTCAGATCCAATGTCTGTTGTAGACCCATTAACAATGAAAGTTCACGGTATGGAAAATTTACGTGTTGTTGACGCTTCGGCTATGCCTCGTACAACAAACGGTAATATTCATGCACCAGTATTAATGCTTGCTGAAAAAGCAGCAGATATCATCCGTGGTAAGAAACCATTAGAACCACAATATGTAGATTATTATAAACATGGCGTAAGCGATGAAAACGCAGGTGCAATGGAATTTGATCCATATTACCAACACTAATTATAAAACACTATATTAATACTCTAGAACCAGTAAAATTAATAAATCAATGCTACTTTACAAATTTACAGTAGCTGACTGAATTGAGAAGGCGTTTAAATCAAGCTTTTCTTAGTTCTAGTTATCCCTGCGGGGGGAGTGGGACAATGAATTCAAAATGAATTCTGACTCACTCCCCCTTACTATTTAACTTTTGATTTTAAACATTCAGTACAATATCACGTTATTAAACCCTTCTTAGTCATCAAAGTTTGATATTATAGATTGAAAGAAGTGATTGAGAAGGGCGGGTAAATACCTCTTGAATACTAATTATGAAATCACGTTCGACACTAAAAAGGAAGATATAGCTTCTGATTATTTATCGCTAAATTTAATTTTAAAAGGTAACGTCACATGTCAGAGTGAAAATCAAAATAAGCACTATCATGTTGGAGATTTAATATTAATCAATAGCTATCAAAACTTTTTGATTTTAGAAGATTCAGATGTAAGTTATATGTCGCTCCGACTGTCTAATAATTATTTTTCTCATTACATTGAAGATAAGAATATTTATTTTCATTTTGAAGAAGTATCTAAAAAAATACATGATGATATCAAAACATTGTTAGCTAAAATAGGGATTACTTATTTAAGAAAAGGGAAGTTTCATCAATTACACATGGATCAAATGATGATTCAATTAATTGAAATGTTGGTGAAATTTATTCCCTATCAATCTAGACAAGAGTTGATTCATGAACATAATAAAGATGATGTATTTGCTAGTCTCGCTTCAGAATTTATTAATCAACATTTTATGGAACGTATTGGTTTGGATGATTTGTCAGACTATATTAATTTGTCTAGTTCGTACACTTCTAGATTATTCACGAAAAAATTAGGAACGTCGTTTAATAGTTATCTTAATAAAGTGAGAACAAGAAATGCTGAACATGATTTGAAATATAGTGATATTTCAATTACTGACATAGCAATGAAGAATGGTTTTTCTAATTCAACGTCATTAGCGAAACATTTTAAATTATGGTATCACATGACACCGGGTGATTATCGTAAGGAATTTCAAGTTAAAGACTTGAATCAGTTGAAAATGAAACCCCTAAATAAGCAAAGTATTAAGAGATATATTCAATATTTGTCGTCATATGTGAATAATCAAATGGATGTCGTCATTCATTCGGCAGAACCCCAAAAAGAAATCGATATTCAATTAGAAGACAGGCTTGGATATTTAAATAAATACAATCATATCGTTCAAATTGGAAGTATCGTCAATATGCGCGTGCATCGTTATAGAGAGCAAATATTGGAAGTGAAAGATAGAGTTGGTTTAGATACTGTATTGGTACAAGATTTAGTAAATGATACTTCTTGGAGAGAACATGTCGTTGCATCTGATGAAATTATTCCGCATAGCCACCAATATATGACCTTAGATGAGTGTTTGTTATTTTTAATGAACCATCAAATACATTTGAGTATTCGTTTGAGACCGCCACATAGTGCAATAGCATTTCAAGCGTATTGTGGTACATGGGTACAGATTCTTAAACATTTTATAAATATGACAACACATAGCAGTAGAATGCAACTTTCAGTAATTATAGACGCCATAGACCTGAAACAGTACACTCAATTATATGAGGTTTTTAATCGTTATATATCTAACGTGAAATTTATTGTAAATTATCAAGATTTCAGTAAACAAAAAAATAACTTGAAGTTACTATTTAAAGATCATCCTGAAAAAGTTAATATGTTAGCGTTTGAAGCTAATCAGAATGACGTAGTCAATTTAGAAGTTTCTGAAGATATACAGTATCAGTATGCTAAAAATCATATCAATGAGACAGTAGAAGCGTTAGTCGAATGGCTACCGAAAAAGCAGAAAGATATGCCACTAATGTTACTCAACTGGAATACCTTAACTGGTAATTCAAATCTTACTAATGGCGAATATTTTAGAGCGGGTATTATATTTAAACAATTATTAGATATTAATGAAAAAGTTTGTACGGTGGGTTATTGGCTGAATTATGAATTACATCAAAAATATGGTGTCATGAATGAACATCAATTAATGGGAATTGACTTATATCATCAATTTGATGGTAAACGCCCTGCATTCTTTACAAGTAATTTCTTTAGAATGTTGCAAAATAATGTAAGATTCAGAAATGAAGAATGTATGGTTGTTGGCGACGATACACATCTTCAAATTGTTGTATGGGATGCGGATCATTACAATCCTTATTACACGATTTCAGAGCAGCCGAATGTAATGGAAAAGAGAAATTTTAAAATAGAAATTAATCAACTTCAAAGTGGGCTATATAAAATTAAACACTACACGTTAGATAAAGAGAACGGTGCTTTATATCGGGTATGGCAACAACACAATACAACATATGGTATGGATCAGGAAACGATTGATTATGTTAATCGTATTTCATATCCTAAATTGGATATTGCAGAAGTGGAGGTAGAAGAAACACTTACCTATCATTTAAAAGTAATGACGAATTCCATTCATATTATAGAAGTGAATAAGTATGTATAAATTGGATAATGACAAAAATTAATCATTAATTTTTGTCATCATCCTTTTTTAATTCAAAAATAAATAAATTTAGTGCTAAATAGGACAACGATTGAATATTAAATTTAGAGATAAACGATACAATAATAAGTGAGGAGAGATGAATTATGAATAAACAATTAATTAACACTTTACAAGAAAAAGAAGAACGTATGATTGAAATAAGAAGATATTTACATCAACATCCTGAGTTATCATTCAAAGAACAGGAAACACCAAAATATATTGCTGATTTCTACAAAGATAAAGATTGCGAAGTAGAGACTAATGTAGGACCTAATGGCGTCAAAGTGACGATAGATAGTGGTAAACCTGGTAAAACAATTGCGATTAGAGCAGACTTTGACGCTTTACCAATTCAAGAGGCTACGGGCTTACCTTTTGCTTCAAAAAATGAAGGTGTTATGCATGCTTGCGGCCATGATGCACACACAGCTTATATGTTGATTTTAGGTGAAACATTAATAGAAATAAAAGATCAATTTAAAGGTAAAGTTATTATTATTCATCAACCAGCAGAAGAAATGCCTCCAGGTGGTGCGCAAGGCATGATTAAAGATGGCGTGCTTGATGGTGTAGACCATGTGTTAGGTGCACATGTAATGAGCACAATGGAAGCAGGAAAAGTATTCTATAGAGAAGGCTTTGTACAAACTGGACGTGCTTACTTTAAATTAAAAGTACAAGGTTCAGGTGGTCATGGATCTTCACCACATATGGCAAACGATGCGATCGTTGCAGGTGCTCAATTTGTTACGGAAGTACAAACGATTGTATCAAGACGTTTAAGTCCATTTGAAACGGGCGTTATTACAATCGGTTCATTTGATGGTAAAGGTCAATTTAATGTTATTAAAGATGCGGTAGAACTTGAAGGTGATGTAAGAGCGCTAACTGATGACACACGTGACACAATTGAAAAAGAATTGAAACGCTTAGTAGAAGGTCTTGAATCAACGTTTGGCGTTACATGTGAGTTCGAATTTAAAAAGGATTATCCAGCATTATATAATGACCCTGAATTTACACAATATGTTGCACAAACAATTAAAGAAGCGGATGCAGATGATATACAAGGTATTGAAGTTTGTGAACCTCAACCACCTTCAGAGGATTTCGCTTTCTATGCAGCGACATTGCCAAGTACATTTTTTTATTCAGGCGCTGCACCTAAAGATGGCAAAATTTATCCACATCACCATCCAAAATTCACAATTGATGAATCATCAATGTTAGTAGCTGCAGAAGCAGTAGGGACAGTCGTTTTAGACTACTTAAGTTAAGGAGAGAGCATTATGGAAATGAAACAACAACAATTCACTGGAAATAATAAGCTTTTATTAGGTATAGTACTCGGCGTAATTACATTTTGGTTGTTTGCGCAATCTTTACTCAATTTAGTGCCAACAATTCAACATTCATTTTCAAGTAGTATTGGTACAACGAGTATTGCGATTAGTATTACGGCTTTATTTAGTGGTATGTTTGTCGTTGGTGCAGGTAGCTTCGCCGATAAATTAGGTCGCGTAAAAATGACGTACATTGGTTTAATATTGAGTATTATTGGCTCATTATTGATCATTGTAACACCATTTACGCCAATGTTAATTCTTGGTCGTATTATTCAAGGGTTATCAGCAGCAGCAATTATGCCATCTACATTAGCGATTATTAAAACGTATTATCAAGGTTCAGATCGACAACGTGCGTTGAGCTTCTGGTCAATTGGGTCTTGGGGTGGCTCAGGATTTGCTTCTCTATTTGGAGGTATGATTGATACAGCAATTGGTTGGCGCTGGATTTATATTATCTCTATTATTGTTGCGATTTTAGCTATTCTATTAATTAAAGGTACTCCTGAAACTAAAGCGAATCAAACAACAAATACTAAATTTGACTTTGTAGGACTTACGTTGTTTGTCATCATGATGCTAAGTATTAATGTAGTGATCACTCAAAGTGCTAAATTAGGTTTATTCTCACCAACAATTCTAGCTTTAATTGCAGTGTTTATTATTTCAACAATCATCTTTATTCGTGTTGAAATGAAAATGCACTACCCATTAATAGACTTTAAATTATTTAATAATAAAGCCTATACGAGTGCAACAGTTTCTAATTTCATGTTGAATGGAGTTGCCGGTACGCTAATCGTTGCTAATACATTTGTTCAACAAGGGTTAGGTTTCTCAACATTTCAAACTGGACTACTTTCAATTACGTATTTAATTACAGTATTATTGATGATTCGTGTCGGTGAAAAGGTTCTCCAAAAAGTTGGCGCAAGAAAGCCGATGTTACTGGGTACTGCATTGAATATGGTAGGTATTCTATTAATATCATTTACATTCCTATCTTCACAAATGTATGTTGTCGTATGTGTCATTGGTTACTTATTATACGGACTAGGATTAGGTTTCTATGCGACACCATCTACAGATACGGCCATTTCAAATTCTCCTGAAGATAAAGTAGGTGTGGCATCTGGTATTTATAAAATGGCATCTTCACTTGGTGGTGCCTTTGGTATTGCCCTTTCAGGTACGCTATATGGTATCGGGGCAGCGATGGTTAATATTAACTTTGGTGCAATGTTAGGATTATGGTTGAACATTTTAATGGCAATCATTTCATTTACGGTTATACTTATCGGTGTTCCTAAACAACAATCTAAATAATTAACGATAACCATTTAACAGAAGTATATGCAAGCATTTATCAATGTTCACATATGCTTCTTTTTTTCGGGAAAAGAAGACTATAAATGAATGTAACATTGAATCATGTTTGGAACGTATGAAACCGTGACGCAACATTGTTAAACGAGAAAAGCATATAATGAGGAAAAGGAGTGGATATAATGATGAAAGATCTAGTAAAACGTCTACAAGAGAAAGAAGAAAAGATGATTGAAATTCGTAGACACTTACATGAACATCCAGAATTATCATTCCAAGAATCAGAAACACCTAAATATATTACTGATTTCTATAAAGACAAAGATTGTGAAGTTAAAACGAATGTCGGTGAAAATGGTGTGAAAGTGACTATCGATAGCGGCAATCCTGGAAAAACAATTGCGATTAGAGCAGACTTTGATGCTTTACCAATCCAAGAAGATACTGGATTGTCATTTGCGTCTAAAAATGATGGTGTGATGCATGCATGTGGTCATGATGCGCATACCGCGTATATGTTAATATTAGCTGAAACGTTAATTGAAATGAAAGATCAATTTAACGGTAAAGTGATCGTTATTCATCAACCAGCAGAAGAAATGCCTCCAGGTGGTGCCAAAGGTATGATTGAAGATGGTGTGCTAGATGGTGTCGATCATGTGCTAGGTACACATGTAATGACAAATATGGAACCGGGTAAAGTGTTCTACCGTCCTGAAAATGTTCAAACAGGTCGTTCATACTTTAAGTTAACGATACAAGGTGAAGGTGGTCATGGTTCATCACCTCATACAGCAAATGATGCGATTGTCGCTGGTGCTAACTTTGTTACTACTGCACAAACAATCGTTTCACGTCGTCTTAACCCGTTTGAAACAGGTGTTGTAACAATTGGCTCATTTGATGGTAAAGGTCAATTTAATGTCATCAAAGATAAAATCGAGCTTGAAGGTGATGTGCGTGCATTAACCGATGCTACACGTGATAAAATTGCTGACGAATTACAACAAATAGTCAAAGGTCTTGAAGCAACATTTGGTGTTAAATGTGACTTTGAGTTTAGTAAAGACTATCCAGCACTATATAATGACCCTGATTTTACAAATTATGTTGCAGAAACTATAAAAAAAGCTGATTTAGATGACGTAAAAGGGGTAGAAGAATGTGAAGCACAACCGCCATCAGAAGATTTCGCATTTTATGCTAAAACATTACCAAGCACATTTATTTATTCAGGTGCTGCGCCTCAAGATGGAAAAGCGTACCCTCATCATCACCCTAAATTTAAAATTGATGAGAAAAGTATGTTAGTCGCAGCAGAAGCCGTGGGTGCAGTTGTGTTAGATTACTTAAATTCAAAATAAAAAATTGCTATCTCAACTTAGCCAACAAAACTTCAGAAATTGTTGCCTTTCCAGTACTAGTGTAAAGCTATGTATCATGATAATATTAGCGTATATCTAAACACTGGGGTGAGATAATGAGTTTTTACGAATTTATGCAAGGATTTATTGGTGACCAAACCCCTTTAGGCGAACTTGCACATTGGATTAGCCAAGATCAGCATTTCCCAAAGTATGAACGAATTTCTGATAACATACTTAGTTATTTTACGAAAATTACAACATTGGACCACGAATTTTTAGAAGTCGTAAAGCGTTCTATCTCGCTTTATGAACAAAGCCAATTATAATGACAGAACGAATATAGATATACAAATTTAATAGTAGCTCAGTGCTAGTTTAGAAATGAAGGATAAGAATCATGATTTTAAAAGATAGTTACAAAACTTATGTAGTAGAAGAAAAAGGCGATAACACGATTTCAATAAAGAAAAATAATGATGAACATCAATATGATGTGTTAGAAGTGATTGATGATTTATCAAATGATTCTTTTTGTGTGTTAAATCATTTATTTGTTAATGAAGGTATGGAAGATGCATTCGAGAAGAAATTCTTAGAACGTCCTAAATACTTACAAAATGTTCCAGGATTTAAAGCTTTAAGATTTTTGCGTCCACAAGTAGCAGGACGACACTATATTATTTTAACTTTATGGGAAGAACGTCAGGCATTTTATGATTGGCAGAATTCTAATGAATATAGTCAAACCCATAAACATAGAGGCACTGAACGTGGTGTTGATCGCAACATTGTTAATCGTGATTTATCTTATAATGTGCGTATTGAGCTATCTGGTTTAGAGTCAAAATTAGATTTAAGTCATATTTTCTAGTACAGATATAAAGATTAAGCCAATGTCATTGTTATCGACATATGTTCTTAATCTTTTTCAATTTCAAATCAAATTGTAAAAACGTTTACATAAATGATTTTGATTTCATCAGACTAAAGCGTTTGATAAGATAATAAATAAGGTCGAACTGAAAGGGAGTATAGTAATGGATAATTCAAGTTTATTAGCACCAGAGACTTACAATATTGTTTCAGAAATTGAGAAACATGCTTCTAATACATCGAAGAAAGCCCTGATTTATGAAAATGGGGTAGACGAACCAATTACAGTGACATATTCAGAATTAATTAAAAATGCCAATAAAGTGGGACATGTCTTATTAAATCACGGACTTAAAAAAGGTGATAAGGTATTAATCATGATGCCGAGAGCAATTATGACATATGAACTTTATCTTGCTGCATTAAAACTGGGTATTGCGATTATTCCTAGTTCAGAAATGCTAAGAACTAAAGATTTACAATATCGAATTACACATGGTGAGATTAAAGCAGTAATTGCTAAATCTGATTTTATTGAAGAGTTCAAAGGCGTTAAAGAGTATGACTCATTAACGAAATTTATCATTGACGGACACGAAACGGACTGGATTAATATTGAAGATGAAAAAGCGTCTCAAAGTGATGCGTTAGATATTGAAAAAACTTCAAGAGACGATTTAGCCATCTTATCATATACATCTGGAACGACAGGAAATCCTAAGGCTGTTACACATTCTCATGGTTGGGGATTTGCACACATGAAAATGGCGCCAGAACATTGGTTATGTATTAAAGAAGACGACTTAGTGTGGGCGACAGCTGCACCAGGTTGGCAAAAATGGGTATGGAGTCCTTTCTTATCAATTATGGGTTCAGGCGCAACAGCATTTGTTTATAATGGTAAATTCAACCCTTCTCGTTATCTTGAATTATTACAAGGCTTTGAAATCAATGTCTTATGTTGTACACCAACAGAATATCGTATGATGGCGAAATTAGACAATTTACAAGAATATAACTTAGAACACCTTCACAGTGCTGTATCAGCAGGCGAGCCATTAAACCGTGAAGTTGTAGAACAATTCCGCAATAACTTTAATTTAACGGTGCGTGATGGTTATGGACAAACAGAGAGTACTTTATTAATCGGGTTCTTAAAAGACACTAAATCACGACCAGGTTCAATGGGTAAAGAAATCCCAGGTAGCCGTGTTACGATCGTTGATGATGAAGGACAACCGGTTGAAACAAATGTTAAAGGAAATATAGCTTTACCACTTGATTTCCCTGGTTTGTTTAAAGGTTATTATAAAGATGAAGAACGTACGAAAGCAGCTCAAGCGGGTGACTATTACATTACTGGAGACTTAGCGCATATAGATGAAGATGGCTATTTCTGGTTTGAAGGTCGACGAGATGATATTATCATCAGTTCAGGCTATACGATTGGACCGTTTGAAGTTGAAGATGCCTTAACAAATCACCCGGCCGTTAAAGAATGTGCTGTTGTAGCAAGTCCTCATGAAATTCGAGGCAACATTGTTAAAGCATTCGTTATTTTACAAGATAATTATCAGGGTAATGATGACCTTGTTAAAGAATTACAAACTTTCGCGAAGAATGAAGTAGCACCATATAAATACCCACGTGCAATTGAATTTGTAGACTCATTACCTAAAACAAATTCAGGTAAAATCCGTCGTGTTGAATTACGCGATGCTGAACGTGAGAAATATAATAAAGAAAATGGATTTAAATAATATCGATTTCAATGTATAAAAGACACCTCGTTAAATGCTTTGGTCATCTAACGAGGTGTTATTTTTGTGTTTGATTGAGTATTCGATACCAATTGATGAAGCATATTATCTGGCAGTGTATCCACCGTCTACAGTTAATGCTGCACCTGTAATAAATCGAGCTTCATCACTTGCTAAGAATAATACTGCATTGGCAACATCTACAAGTTCACCTAAATAGCCAATTGGATGGCGTTCAGACATTTTAGCAGTATAGGCTTCTAAACCACCTTCTGTTTCTGCACCGAGTTTTTTCACTAAAGGTGTTAATATTGTACCTGGATGAACAGAGTTAACACGAATGTGATCTTTACCAAAGCTGATGGCATCTTGTCGTGTCATATTTGTAACAGCAGCTTTAGCAGCTGCGTATGGTGTGAGTTCATCTGTACCCACTAAACCTAAGATAGATGAGAAGTTAACGATTGAACCGCCACCATTTTCACGTAAGAGTGGTACAGTTGTTTAGTACAGAAGAATACGCCTTTTACATCGACTGCAAAAACCTGATCCCATTCTTCTTCAGTGAGTTGGTCTGTCGTTTTGTCAGCGCCAGTTATACCCGCACAATTAATGAGTATGTCTAATTTACCAATATCATGCTTGATATTCGAAAATGTATCTTCAACGCTAGCTTCTTTAGAAACATCTAAGACATAACCGTATACCTTTTGATTAGTTTCTTTAGAAAGTGTGTCAATCGCTTGATTGACTACATCTTCTTTAAGGTCTGAAATGATAACTGTTGCACCCTCTTCAACAAAACGCTTAGCAGTTTCGAAGCCTATTCCACCACCTGAACCAGTAATTAAAGCTACTTTGTTTTCTAGTCTCATAATAATCCCCTTTTCAGAAATAGTCTCATCACAATTTAATGGTATCATCGCCAATATATAATGTATAATGCATAATAATTATATTTTTATAACTTAAAGTTATGATTTGAGGTGTAGTGTTTGGAGATTACAAAGCTCAAATATTTTAAAGTGGTAGCTAATATGAATAATATTTCAGAGGCGGCAAAGCGACTGAATATTTCTCAAGCAGCACTAAGTAAGGCGATTGCATCAATTGAAGATGAGTTGGGTGTGGCATTATTTGACCGGAAAGGCAGACATATCTACTTAAACCGATATGGTGAATTAATGCTGAATTATATCGATAGTGCATTTAGGGAATTAAATGAAGGAGAACGTATAATCAAAGAATTAACAGGTATCGAAAGTGGTCAAGTTACTTTTGCAGTAACATTTCCACATGTTATGCCATTACTCATTCAAAATTATGTGTCACGACATCCCAATATTAAAATTAAGCAATATCAAGCAATATCTGAACGGGCAATCATTTGATTTTAAATAACGAAGTAGATTTTGCTATATCATCTTCTAAAATTGAACATCGCGATATAAGTTGGGAACCTATCATACAAGATGATATTTATTTAACTGTTAGTAAAGAACATCCTCTCTCTCTCAATGTACTTCTCTTGAATTAACACAAATTAAAGATGAACGATTGATAGGTCAAATTGAAGGTTATGGTTTTCGAGATACGATAGATTACATTTTAAAACAAGAAGGGATTGTTCCTAATTATCAAGTAGAGGTTGAGGATTCGAGCGCTATTTTAAAACTAGTAGCTATGAATATAGGCATCTCATTCACACCCAAACAAGCCTTAAGAAATTTGGATAAGCAAATTGTAGCAATACCTATTAACAATGAACATTGTTATCGGGAGATTGGTTTAGCTTATAAAAAATCTCATTACTTTACAGAAGTAGCATCGTCATTTAAGACTTTTGTGACTGATTATTTTCAAAATCATATCAATTAAACTGAATAAATATGAAAATAGTATGACACAATTAAAGCGTGCATAATAGACATTCAATTACTATTGTAAGTCCATTTTGTGCTCTAATTGTGTCTTTTTTATAAATCTTGAAACTAAATGTGATGTTTTTAATTGTATTTATCTTGATTATATGACATACTCTATATTAATTAGTATGACATAATAATTAATTGAGGTGACATTATAATGACGAAATATATTTATGCTTTTGATGAAGGACAAAAATCGATGAAAGATTTACTTGGAGGTAAAGGTGCTAACCTATCTGAAATGAAACGTTTAGGTTTACCTGTGCCAGATGGTTTTACAATAACAACTGCCGCTTGTATAGAATACTTAAGACAAGGTAAATCATTATCAACTGATGTAAAAACACAATTAATTGATCATCTTGCTGACTTTTCAGAGAGAACTGGGAAAGCATTCTCATCAGATGCTAACTTATTACTTGTATCTGTACGAAGTGGTGCGAAAATATCGATGCCTGGTATGATGGATACAATTCTTAACTTGGGATTAAATGACGATAACGTAAAGAAACTTGCAGATAAAACAGGTGATGCTCGCTTTGCATATGACTGTTACCGTCGCTTACTACAAATGTTCGGTGAAGTGGTATACAACGTTCCGATGCAAGCATTTGATACATATTTTGAAGATTATAAACAACGTCACAACTTTGAAAATGACGCTGCAATTACAGCTGAAGGTTTACAAGAAATTTGTGAACGTTTCAAAGACATTTATATGGAAGAAGTTTATAAACCGTTCCCTCAAGAACCTTTGAAACAATTAGAAGAAGCAATCGAAGCGGTCTTTAAGTCTTGGGACAATGACCGTGCACGAATTTATCGTGATTTAAATGATATTCCACATGACATAGGTACTGCTGTTAATATCCAAGAAATGGTATTTGGTAATAGTGGTAATAATAGTGGAACAGGTGTTGCATTCACTCGTAATCCTGTGAGCGGAGAAAATAAATTATTTGGTGAATATTTATTAAATGCACAGGGTGAAGATGTCGTAGCTGGTATCCGTACACCAAAAGACATTTCAACTTTACACGATCAAATGCCTGACGTACATCAAGAATTTGTTGAAGTAACGAAACAACTTGAACAGCATTATAAAGATATGCAAGATATTGAGTTTACGATTGAAAATGGAAAGTTATACTTATTACAAACTCGTAATGGTAAACGTACGGCACGTGCAGCAATTAAGATAGCAGTAGATTTAGTAGATGAAGGTGTCATTAAAAAAGAAGAAGCGATGTCAAATGTTGATGTGAAATCAATCGACCAATTATTACATCCTAATTTTGATGAAAAAGCACTAAAACAAGCGACTGAAATTTCAAAAATAGGTTTACCTGCAAGTCCAGGGGCTGCTACAGGACAAATTGTATTTTCAGCTGAAGATGCTAAGGCACAAGCTGATGCAGGTAAGAAAGTTATCTTAATGCGTCCGGAAACGTCTCCTGAAGATATTGAAGGTATGATTGCGAGTGAAGCAATCGTAACAACACACGGAGGTATGACATCTCACGCAGCAGTTGTAGCTCGTGGTATGGGTAAATGTTGTGTGACAGGTTGTTCTGATTTAGAGATCAATACTGTAGCAAAGACAGTTTACTATGATGGTGGGGAACTTCATGAAGGCGATACAATTTCAGTTGATGGTTCTAAAGGTGACATCTACATAGGTGAGATTGAAACAGTGAGTGCTGAACACAGTGAAGAGTTCACTCAATTTATGGAATGGTCAGAGGATATTGCACGCTTGAATGTTCGAATGAATGCAGAGACGCCTCAAGATATTAAAGCGGGTTATGACTTTGGTTCTAAAGGTATTGGTTTAGTTCGTACGGAGCATATGTTCTTCGGAGCAGAACGTTTAGTTGAAATGCGACGATTTATTCTTTCATCTTCATATGAACAACGAGTAGAAGCTTTGAATAATATTCGTAAGTATCAAGTAGAAGACTTTGAAGCAATATTCCGATTATCTGGAGAGCGTCCTACAATTGTCCGTTTGCTTGATCCACCGTTGCATGAGTTTTTACCTAATTCAGATGAAGATGTTGAAAATGTTGCACGACAACTCAACATTCCTAAAGAAGTATTGAATAAACGCATTGTAGATCTTCATGAAGTGAATCCAATGCTAGGACACCGTGGTTGTAGACTTGCAATCACATACCCTGAGTTATATGAAATGCAAGTTGAAGCGATTATGGGAAGCGTATTAAAACTTAAAAAAGAGGGTATAACATGTAAACCTGAAATTATGATTCCGCTAGTATCAACTGTGGAAGAATTCACAACGCTTAAAGAGAAATTGGTTAAAACCATTGAACAATTAGAGGATGAACAAGGTGACAACGTACCATATTTAATTGGTACTATGATTGAAACACCGCGCGCATGTTTAGTAGCAGATGAATTAGCAAAACATTGTGATTTCTTTAGCTTTGGTACAAATGATTTAACGCAATTGACATTTGGTTTCTCAAGAGATGATGCAGGTAAATTTATAAATGTGTATACTGAAAGTAATATATTGAAGCTTGACCCATTCCAAACGTTAGATAGAGATGGTGTCGGAAAATTAATCGAAATTGCAGTTGAACAAGCTAAAAAAGTGAATCCGAAAATCAAAATCGGTGTTTGTGGTGAATTAGGTGGAGATGCTAAGTCTATTCGTCGTTTCAATCAATTAGCGATAGACTATGTTTCATGCTCACCATTCCGTGTTCCAGGTGCAATTTTAGCAACAGCTCAGAGTCAAGCGGAGGAAAGCGAGCAGTAAAGTGAACGAAACTCAATCAAATGAACAAATTCTAAAGTTATTTATCGTATCAGATTCCATTGGCGAAACAGCACAACGAATGATTCATGCAACATTAACACAATTCCCTGATTTGCATAATGTTGAAATTAAGAAATTTCCATATATTAAAGATGAAGAGGAATTCTTAAATATTTTAAATTTAGCACGTGAACAACATGCGATTGTAGCGACGACGTTAGTAAGTGAATCCTTTAATGCATTGGGACATCAATTTGCGCATGAACATGATATTCCTTATGTTGACTACATGTCTGGTTTAATCAGCATTATTGAGAAGGTAACACACAGTCAACCGCTTATGGAGAGTGGTGCGTTACGTAAATTAAATGATGAATATTTCAAGCGTATTGAAGCGATTGAATACTCTGTTAAATACGATGATGGTAAACATTTTACTGATATTGGAGAAGCGGATGCATTAATTGTCGGTGTGTCACGAACATCTAAAACACCATTAAGTATGTATTTAGCTAACAAAGGTTATAAAATAGCTAATATACCATTGGTACCTGAAATTGAAATTCCTGATAATGTTTATAAACAAAAAGGGTTAAAAGTATTTGGATTAACTGCGAGTCCACAGTATATTGCAAACATACGAAAGAATCGTGCTGAAACGTTAGGCTTATCCAGTGAATCACGATACAATAACTTGGATCGTATTAAAAAAGAACTTGTATATGCTGAGGAAGTCTTCAAGAAATTAAATGCGACAGTCATCAATACGGAATATAAATCGATTGAAGAGTCAGCATTCTATATTGAGAAGTTTTTACAACCTAAATTGTAATTGCAAGAATAAAGAAGTATTTGGTTACAGTTTTATAAGGTTAAAATGAGATGAATTTAAACACTTAGTTGCATATCTGTAACTAGGTGTTTTCTTATAAAAAATAGGTAGCGTTGATGCGTTCATTTTCATATAAAAAAATAATTTTAATTAAGTTTCGCAATTTACAATTTACCATATTTGTTTTAACATAGAAATGAAAGGCTTAACAATCTTAATATAAAAAGATATTACTTTATATTAGGGAGAAAGAGTAGTAAGTAATAGCTTTTTAGTTGTTAACTAATAAATTTGGAGAGGTGTACAACCATGGCAGAATCAAAAGACGTCATTTTAATTGGTGCGGGTGTCTTAAGTACAACATTTGGTTCTATGTTAAATGAGCTTGAGCCTAATTGGAATATCAAGCTTTATGAACGTATGGATCGACCAGGTCTTGAAAGTTCTAATGAACGCCACAACGCTGGTACTGGTCATGCTGCACTTTGTGAATTGAACTACACTGTTCAACAACCTGATGGTTCAATTGACATTGATAAAGCAAAAGAAATCAACGAAGAATTTGAAATTTCAAAACAGTTCTGGGGTCACTTAGTGAAAGCAGGACATATTGAGAATCCAAGAGAATTTATTAATCCTCTTCCACACATTAGTTTTGTTAGAGGCGTTAACAATAAAGAATTCTTGAAGAAACGTTATGAAGCAATGAAACAATCACCAATGTTCGATAACATCGAATATACTGAAGACATTGAAGTAATGAGAAAATGGATTCCATTAATGATGCAAGGTCGCGTTGATGACGGCAAAATGGCTGCTAGTAAAATCGACGAAGGTACAGACGTTAACTTTGGTGAATTAACACGTAAAATGGCACGTCACTTAGAGTTAGACGAGCATGTTGAAGTTAAATATAGTCACCAAGTACTTGATTTTGAACGTTTATCAAATGGTAAATGGCAAGTTAAAATCAAAGATCTTAAAACTGGTAGCGTATTTGAAGAAGTTACTGACTATGTATTCATTGGTGCAGGTGGTGCTGCAATTCCATTACTACAAAAAACAGGCATCCCTGAAAGTAAACATTTAGGTGGATTCCCTATTACTGGTCAATTCTTAGCATGTACAAATCCACAAGTAATTGAAGCACATGATGCGAAAGTATATGGTAAAGAACCACCAGGTACACCACCAATGACAGTACCTCACCTTGATGCTCGTTATATCGAAGGTAAACGTACGTTATTATTTGGACCATTTGCAAACGTTGGACCTAAATTCCTTAAAAATGGCTCAAACTTAGATTTATTCAAATCTATCAAACCTTATAACATTACAACGATGTTAGCTGCTGCAGTTAAAAACTTACCATTGATTAAATATTCATTTGATCAAATTATCATGACTAAAGAGGGTTGTATGAACCATTTACGTACATTCTACCCTGAAGCTCGTGATGAAGATTGGGAATTATACACAGCAGGTAAACGTGTACAAGTAATTAAAGATACTGAAAAAGAAGGTAAAGGATTTATCCAATTCGGTACAGAAGTGGTTAACTCTGAAGATCATTCAGTGATTGCTTTACTTGGTGAATCACCAGGGGCATCAACTTCAGTATCAGTAGCTTTAGAAGTTCTTGAGAAAAACTTCCCAGAACAAATCGGCCAATGGAATGCTAAAATTAAAGAAATGATTCCATCATACGGTCAATCATTAATTGAAGATGTTGAATTAATGAGAAAAATACGTCGTCAAACGTCTAAAGATCTTGAATTAGGATACTATGAAGACGCTAAATAAGATGTGTTAATAATAAGTAAGAGTCGCTTGAGAGTTTATAGCTCAAGCGACTCTTTTTTTAACTTTCTATAGGTATAAAGAAGTTGGCGTATTTATAATGATAAACAATCTTTGAATAATCAAAAGGTAGTCCTTTATTAGTGTAAAAGGTTAAATCATGACGCATACAAGGATCATTTGGATTGAGATCCAATTGTGGTGCTTCACGTTCAGTAAGAAAATCAATATAGAAATAGATATCAGAAAAACCGATATTAATCTTAAGCTGTGCTTGTAGATAGTCGAATATTGAATGTTCTGCACTGTCATGATCAAGGTGAGTAACTAATGTTTTATTGAAGTAAGATGTTTCAATACATAAAGGGTTATGATCTAAATAGCGAATACGTTCGACATAATAAACTTCTTCATCTTGTTCCGTTAAACGTAAGTGCGCTCTTACTTCATCATTAGGTTTTATCGTTTCAAACGTTAAAACTTTACTTGTGATTTGATGGCCTTGCAGATTATCTGAGAAACCCTTTGTTTTCAAAAGGTTGATATACCCTGATTTATTTTTATTTCGTACATAAATTCCACTGCCTCTTGTTTGGAAAATCATACCATCTCTTTGGAGTATCGCTAATGCTTTAATGATGGTACTTTTGCTAACCTTATATCGTGCTTTTAATTGTTCGACACTTGGAAGTTTATCACCAACATTATATTCATCATTTGCAATGGCACTTGTAATATCTTGAGCAATTCGTTCGTACTTTAACATCATTTGACTCCCTTAATGCGTAATTTATTTTTATTATAACAAATGTAAAACACTATTAGTAAATTGTACCGGTATAATTTTGATTATTCTGTTTACAAATTGTACCGGTATAATTACAATAGATTTTGAAAAGGCTTTCGTATTGTTGTTAATGATAAGATTATGAAAGTAGTTAAAAAGTAAAACACTAATGAAAAAATTATAAAGGAGTTTTGGAACATGTCTAAATTACCTAATGATTTCTTATGGGGTGGCGCTTTAGCGGCTAATCAATTCGAAGGTGGCTATGATCAAGGTGGAAAAGGACTAAGTGTCATTGATGTTATGACAGCTGGGGCACACGGTAAAGCACGTGAAATTACGCAAGATGTAGAACCTGACAAATATTATCCAAATCATGTTGGCATTGATTTCTACAATCGTTATAAAGAAGATGTGAAAATGTTTAGTGACATGGGTTTAAAATGCTTAAGAACATCAATTGCTTGGACTCGAATTTTTCCAAAAGGTGACGAAGTTGAACCCAATGAGGAAGGTTTACAATTCTATGATGACTTATTTGATGAGTTATTAAAATATAAAATTCAACCTGTTATCACACTTTCACATTTTGAAATGCCGTTACACTTAGCTCGTGAATATGGTGGTTTCAGAAATCGTAAAGTGGCAGATTTCTTTGCACATTTTGCAGAAACAGTATTTAACCGTTATAAAGATAAAGTGAAATATTGGATGACATTTAACGAAATTAATAACCAAATGGACATTAATAATCCAATCTTCTTATGGACAAACTCAGGTGTCTCATTAAAAGAGGACGATAATAAAGAAGAGGTATTGTACCAAGTAGCACATAATGAATTAATCGCTAGTGCTAAAGCAGTTAAGATTGGTAAAGAAATCAATCCTGAGTTCGAAATTGGTGCGATGATTTCACATGTTCCAATCTACCCATATAGTTGTAATCCAAATGATATTATGGAAGCAGAAGTGGCTAGTCGTATGCGTTTCTTCTTCCCTGATGTTCATGCGCGTGGTTATTACCCAGGTTATGCAACGAAGATGTTTGAACGTGAAGGTTTCGACATTGGTTGGCAAGAGGGTGATGATGAAATTTTACGTGATGGCAAAGTGGATTACATTGGATTTAGCTACTATATGTCAACTGTCGTAAAACATGATAATGAAGCAAGTGTCGAAGATAATATCGTTAATGGTGGTTTACCTAATTCAGTAGATAACCCTTATATTAAGAAGAGTGATTGGGGTTGGGCAATCGATCCAGTAGGGTTACGTTATATATTAAATGCCTTATATAATCGCTATCAAATTCCATTGTTTATTGTTGAAAATGGCTTTGGTGCCGTGGATGAGTTTGATGAAAATGGACAAATCCATGATGATTATCGTGTAGATTATTTACGTGAACATATCAAAGCAGCTATTGATGCAGTTGACAAAGATGGTGTTGATTTAATGGGCTACACACCATGGGGTATTATTGATATCGTGTCATTTACAACAGGTGAAATGAAAAAACGTTATGGCTTAATTCACGTAGATCGTGATAATGAAGGAAATGGCTCACTAGAACGTACAAAGAAAGACTCATTTGACTGGTATCGTAATGTGATTGAGTCAAACGGTGAAGAACTGTAACTTTTGAAATTGTTAGGAATAATAGAATACAACATAAGCTTTCAATCATTTTCAAAGCGTAGCTAACTTGCTTTGGATTGGTTGAAAGCTTTTTTAATGAGAATGCGAATTAGTTTATGAACTATACAAGAGTGGTTAAGATGAGGGTATCAAATGAAAAGGAGATTACTTATGACAAAAGATATATTTAGTAATCAATATTGGGAGAAAGCGTGGGAAGATGACCCTAATACTCAGGATAAAAGGATGAAACGTGCAGGTTTAGGTGATCCATCGGCACCAGGTTTTGAAAAGTGGGCAGAAAACTTTAATAAAAATTCTTTTACTGAAGAAAGCCAGCACCGTACGAAACGGATTATGAATTGGATTGAGCAACAAACAGGTCGATTTAGTAATTTAAGTGTATTAGATGTAGGGGCTGCGTCAGGAGTGTTTAGTGTCCCGTTTGCTAAAGAAGGTGCTAAAGTTACAGCGTTGGAACCATCGCCAATTTTACATGACATGTTAAAAGATAATGCAAATCATTACGGTGTAACACTTAAAACATTAAATCAATCGTTTGAAGATGCTCAACTAGAAGAATTAGGGCAGCATGATTTAGTTTTTGCGTCAATGTGTCCAGCAGTGACTACGTGGGAAGCGGTTAGCAAGGCAATCGATATTGCACAGAAATTTGTTTATGTCAGTTTAATTGCAGGACCTAAGGAAAACTCAATTGTCGACGAAGTCGTGGCATTTTTAGACGAAGAAAGTCAACCTATGACGGCGGATATGTATTATTTATTACAGTTGTTATACTTTAATGATTATACTTATGAAACATTAATCGAACGCCATACGCAACATAATGACAAACCAATTGAAGATGTGATGCAGCAATTGCCACAATGGTTAAAAGAAGTAGAAGTAGAACTAGATGAACAGCAACTTGCAAGCGTAGAACACTATTTACGAGATAAATATGGCGATACCATACCTGTTATCACTGGGGGTAAATTTGGTAAAGTATTGATTCACGTTTAGAGGAGGCATTCGATGAAACACTACATCGTAAAATTTGAACATACTGATTTAAAAAGATGGAAAAAGTACGTTGTTCCACATGTTTTATATTTGAAGAAATTAATCAAACAAGGACATTTAATCGTTTCTGGTCCTACAGTGAATGCGCGGAAAGATATAAAAGAAGCTTATTTAATATTTAAAGTTAAAAATCGAGACGAATTAATGACATTACTTGAGAAAGATCCATTTTGGTATAAGGGATTGGTTTCAAATTATACCATTGAAGAGTGGAAACCATTATTCGGTAATCTCGAGCAACTCACAAACGAGGAATTTAATGATGAAGAATAATCGTAAATACTATTCTGACAGGGTTTGTTGGGGTGGTATTTATTTTTGTTAAAAAACATAACGATATATCGAAAAAGTAATTATTTAAATAAAAAAGGTGATTTTAATGATGTTTAGAAGACATATGCAAGATATAAGACAAAGAATGGATCATTTTGAACAATTTGGTAGAAGTAAAGGGCCACAAGGATTTGAGAGATTTGGTGGTTTTGGACGCCGTGGTGGAGGTCGAGATAGATTCTTCAAAAAGGGAAATTTACAATTTATAATTTTACAAATGTTAGAAGAGGAATCACGTCATGGTTATCAAATCATTAAGGATTTAGAAGAACGTTTCAAAGGATTCTATTCACCGAGTCCTTGTTCAATTTATCCAATATTACAAATGTTGGAAGATAGAGACTTTGTATCGATTTCTAAAGAAGGTAACAAAAAAATCTACACAATTACAGATGAAGGTAAAACTTTTTTAAAAGAGAATGTAGACCAAGATGAATTTACAAAACGCTTAGAACAATTTAAAAATGTAGATTTTGAACAGATGAAAGCATCTCGTGAACAATTACAAGGATTATTTCATGGATTTATGAAAGCAAGTCAAAGCGCATTACAAGATGAAGAAAAACAAAAAGAATTAAATGTATTTATTGAGGAAACTAAACAAAAATTAGAACGTTTCTATAAATAGTGAATATTAGAAAAGCCGGCCGGTTGAAATAACCAGTCGGCTTTTAAATATTCGAGTGAAGTTGTAGAGCACTTCGCCGGAATGATAAACGGGCTACGAAAAGCAGATCGTTTGACAATAATACGCTAATCGCTAAAATCAAAGAGCGATTTTTGCTCATAGCTCGTTATTGCTCACGATCTGAACGCTTTTCTTCGCACCTTAGTTTTTATTTACTGATGCGTCGTAGATAGAATCTACTGCGTCACCTAATGCTTTATCAAATTCTTCTTGTGATTGGCTAGCACGTAAGTCACTTGCTAATGCACGTGAGAAGCTTGCGATTAATTCATCATTGTCTTTCAATAATTTGTTAGCTTCGTCTCTGCTGTAACCACCTGATAATACAACCACGCGTACAACATTTGGATGATCTGCTAATTCTTTGTATAAGTTAGCTTTAGTTGGGATAGTTAATTTTAACATTACTAATTGATCATCGTTTAAAGCATCTAAGCCTTTTTTAAGTTCAGCTTTTAATACTTCTTCAATTTCAGCTTTATCTTTAGCGTTAATGTTAACTTCAGGTTCAATGATTGGTACTAAACCTTTAGCAATGATTTTTTTAGCGAATTCAAATTGTTGTTCAACAACATCTTTGATACCTTGTTCATTTAATTCTAAGATATTAGAACGCATTTTAGTACCGAAGATATGACGTTCAACTGCACGGTCTAAAGTATCGTCTAAATCATCGATAGGTTTCATTAATTGAACACCGTTTTGTTGTTCAGCTAAACCTTTGTCGACTTTTAAGAAAGGTACAACACCTTTGTCTGCTAAGTAGTCACCAGTGTATTTGCCTTCAACTTCACGATCCATAGTTTGTTCGAAAAGGATAGCACCTAAAATTTTGTCTGGAGAGAATGAAGGTGAAGTTACAACTCTAGTACGCATATCGTGCACAAGTTGGAACATTTCGTCATCATTGCTATATTCGTCCTCGTTTACACCATACTCTTTTAATGCTTTAGGAGTACTACCGCCACTTTGGTCTAATGCTGCGATAAAACCTTTCCCATTTGTCATTTTTTCTAATTGTTCTTTATTCATTACTCTTTCCACTCCTTTAATTAACTTTCATATTTATTATGATAAAAATAAAGATCATTCTCAAGTTATAAAACTTATATTTATTGAAAATTCATATTTTACAGTTTATAGTTTCATAAATTAGACGTATTTAGCGATAATAAAGTAAATAAATCTTATTAAGTGAGGGGAAAATGGAAAAACGTATTTTAATTATTGGAAGTCCAGGCTCTGGTAAATCGACATTAGCTCATCATTTACATAAAATGTATGGCATACCTTTATATCATATGGATATCATCAATTGGATTGATAACAAAACGACGATTAGTCAAGAAGAATTAATTGAACAGCTTAATCAAATTATTGCTAAAAATACTTGGATTATTGATGGTAATTATTCGGACACACTACCTTTAAGGTTGAAGAGAGCAACTGACGTTATATGGTTAAAAGAACCTAGATGGAAGTGTATTTACCGTGTCATAAAAAGGGTGATTATTCACAATTTGAAACGTCATCGTATTGGGGGTAATCCGAATACAATTAGTTTTGAATTTATAAAATATGTGTGGCAATTTCCTGAAAATAATAATGAATTCATCAAGTTACAACAATTGAAAACGCAAGATCATATTAAATGGGTTATAAGTAATTCAAGTCTCAAAAACTTATAACATAATCATTAAGATGGTCATTAGTTTAAAAAATACCTACAAATATTTAACATAGTTTCTTATTATTAACGACATAAAAACGAACTATTTATATAAAATGTGAATGATAGTTCGTTTTATGTTATCATTTATTTTAAAGTAGGGAGTTTTTGAACCCTTCATTCATTTAAAAAGGCGTGTGAGTAATGATTAAAAAAGTAAAATTGGTTATTTTTGATTTAGATAATACGCTATTTTCTTTTAATAAATTATGGATAAAAGCGAATAAAGATACGTTTGAAACGTATACGTTGTTTAAAGATATAGATTATAGTGACTTTATGAAATTATTTGAAAAATATGATTTATACTTTTGGAAACAGCATGATGAAGGGGTTATTACCTTAGATGAATTGCGAGAGTTAAGACTAATTAAAACTTTACAGCATTTTGATATAAATATTTCTCGCGAAGAAGCTAACGAGTATTTCGAATCCTTTTTTACTAAGCTACTGTCTAGTATAACTGTTAATAGAAAAATGAATGATTTACTTATGACCTTGAAAGAAAATGTAAACATCGCCATACTTACTAATGGAAAGATTAAAGAACAGAACACTAAAATTGATAATCTCGATATTAGAACAATTTTTGAGAAGAATATTTTTATATCTGAAAATATAGGTTGCGAAAAGCCTGATCCTAAAGCATTTTTAAATGTCACGTCTAGATTAAACGTTAATTCTGAAGAGTGCTTGTTTATAGGAGATTCTTATAGAAATGACATCATGGGAGCGTTAAATGTTAATATGGCTGCCATTTGGTTAACGAATTCTGATAAAGATACAGAATTAAATGTAAAAGATGGTCTTTATTGTTGCGAAGATAATATAGAAGTTCTATTAAAAAAGCTCCTTGATGATGAATATAAAGATTTAACAATTTATAACTAGTTTAATATGAAAAATAGAGTGTATAGAAAGTAACTATTTTCTGTACACTCTATTTTTATGCGTGATGGACAATTCTCATCTCAGAACTCTTGTAACATAATCAGGGTATCATTAATTTTAAAAAATTAAATGTATGCAAATATTAGATGATTTATTATATAAAATTTTGCCAAATTGATTAATAGTACATAAAGTATGCTATTCTATAAGAAAGTTAGGTTCTCTTATTTAGGATAATTAAACTATTTAAATCGCTTACTATTCTAAATAATGAGAGCCTAATTATACATATAAAGCATATTCGGAGGCTAAGGGAATGAAAAAGAACAAAATATTTGCTGTATTAACAACAAGTGCTTTGTTACTCGCTGCGTGCAGTAATGGTGATAATTCATCTAGTAGCGGGCAAAAAGGGGACAGCCAGAAGAACGAACAAACTAACAGTCAAAGCGAGAAATTAAAAAAGAATAATGACAAAAATAAGAATGAGAATAAAGTCGATTACCCTAAAGATGGCGTTAAAGGTATTTATGTCACAAGCAATTCGACAGAAGGCGATAAGATTGATGAATTAATTAAGTTCATTAAAGATTCTAAATTAAATACAATGGTTATCGATGTTAAAGATGATGAAGGTAATATCACAATGAAACTTAACACTGGAAATAAACAAGTAGATAAGAACACATTAGATATTGTAGATGGTAAGAAATTGTTGAAAAAATTGCATAATAACAATATTTATCCAATTGCTCGTATCGTTACATTTAAGGATACTAAATTAGCTGAAGAACATCCTGAGTGGTCATTTAAAGAAAGTGATGGGTCAGTTTGGACTAATGGTAAAGGCGATAGCTTTGTTAACCCATTCATGAAGGAAGTATGGGATTATGATATTACTGTCGCTAAAGCAGCAGCTAAAGCTGGATTCCAAGATATCCAATTTGACTATGTGCGTTTCCCAGAAGGCTTTGAAAATGAAGCAGACAGTTTAACTTATAGTAAGGGTGACTACAAAAATAGCAAGTTAAGTTCAGGTGATCAACGTGTTGATACAATTACAAAATTCTTAGAACATGCTAATAAAGAGTTGAAACCAATGGGTGTTAACGTATCGGCAGACGTATTTGGCTATTCTGCATTAGTTAAAAACGCACCAGGCATTGGTCAAAGTTTCCCTAAAATGTCTGAAAATGTAGATGCGATTTCATCAATGATTTATCCTTCACATTGGAGTAACGGTGACTTTGGTTTAGATGCTCCGGATACAGAACCGTACAAAACAGTAAATCGATACATTCAAAAAGAAAATAGTTTACTAGATTCACTAGGTAAGAAAAAACCAATTTCTCGTCCATGGATTCAAGATTTCACAGCATCATATTTAGGTGATGGTAATTATATTGATTATGATGCCAAAGCAGTATCTGAACAAGTTCAGGCTTTAAAAGATAATGGTGTGAATGAGTTCTTACTATGGAATGCGGGTAACGAATATACTGAAGGTGCAAACTATAATCCTAAAAAAGGTAGCGCGAAAGAACGTGACCCAGAAGGTGTAGAGCAAGATACAAAACAGCAAGACAATAAAGACGACAATAAAAAAGATAGTACTGAAGAGAATGGGAACAGCAATCAATAATAAAAAAGGCGAGATGACTTTGAAGTCATCTCGTTTTTTCTATGAGATTTTTTTATGAGATTGTTTAGCTACTAACGCACCGCCTAGTAATAAGAAAATGCTACCTAATAATTGAATGGATTGTTCACTGTCTGAATGACCAGTTTCAGGTAATGAAGATTGAGCATTTGTGCTATTATGGTTACCTTGTTTTTTTACTGATTGAGACGAAGGCACTTCGTTAGATTTAACGTTACCGACATAATATGAATTTAATTCACGCGCACAATCTACAGAATTAATTTTAGATGCTTCTTCCTTTAGATCATCTAATTCAGCAGCATTTGCAATACCGTGTTCAACATATGTTTCTCCACTTTGAAGTTGATTAAAGTTACTATATTTATCATTTTTATATTCGACTTGGCCATTTTTATGAACTTTATAAACCCCTAAACCAGCATTTGCTTTATTATGGCTTTTAATTTCAAAATAGTCCCCTTTGTCGATTACTTTTCCAAAGTTTTGTAAATCTGGATTACCTCCACTATTTGATAACGCCTCTGAAGCAACTTCTTGTGCGTTATTCTTAGTAACGATATCAGCAGCAAAAGCTTGATGTCCACTAAAAGCAGTTAATAATACTGTACTTGAAATAAGTGTTGACGCAAATAGAGAAACCTTCATCACAATGAAAACCCCATTTCATTATTTATCTTTTACAGCCTTAGTGTAACACTCAGAATTAATTAAAATAGGGGTTTAAAGTAAACCATATTGAAACTTTAAATTAGCTTAAAGAATGACATATTTGTAAAGTTAGATTTACAATATTAAAGTTTTTATGAATATAAGTAATCGTGATACTAAATTTAATGATGCTAACTTACCATTTCTTTTTAGAAAAGTAAGGGATAGACCATGCCATGCAAACAGTGAAAATCAAATGTGCAATCATCCATAAACCGTATTCTGTCCAACTAAATTGAAAAAATGAACGTTGTGCCAATAGAATAAGTAATGGATATAATATTAGAAAAATGATGATCAGTAATAAATAACTTATTTTGTAAAAAGGTTTGAAAAATTTATAAATAATTAGAAATGTGATGTAAATTAAAAATCCAATGACAATATGAATCAATAGTTCTAAAATCAGTGGTGTTTGATTTGGGTCAGCAATGAAATCGATATTGATTAATAACAAGGTTAGGTGCGTCGTGTGTGTTACGACATCTATAGTAAACATGATAAGCAATAATAAAATGCTAATCAGTAATGCACTAAGAAAGTGGTAGCCGTATCGTATCATAATTATCCATCCTTCAAATGAGTTTAACAAGCTATTCCCTATGATGAAGGAAATCACACATTTTAAAAATTTAGAATATTTAAAAAATGATATTGACCCAAACACTATCCAATGCTAATATAATAACAATTCAATAAAACTTGTTAACTCTTATCAAGAGTGGTGGAGGGATGTGCCCTAAGAAGCCCAGCAACCGTCGTTTAACGAAATGGTGCTAATTCACATAAAGTAGACAATACTTTAAGAGATAAGAGAAAGTGTATCGATACTTTCTCTTAAATAATAGAAAGTATTTTTTTATGTCTTCTAACTATTTAAGAGTTGAAGTGTAATTGAATCATTATTAAAAAAGAGGTGTCGATATACATGAAAAAATGGTTAAGTGTTATAAGTATTTTAGTTTTAGTTATTGTATTAGCTGGATGTGGCAAAGATAAAGAGGATAATAAAAAAATCACGGTTGCTGCTTCACCTGCACCCCATGGAGATGTGTTGAAGAAAGCTAAAGAACAATTAAAGAAAAAAGGTTATGATTTAGAAGTTAAAGAGGTAAATGATTATAAAGTGCCAAATAAACTATTAGATAAAGGTGATGTAGATGCGAACTTCTTCCAACATGTACCTTATTTAAAAGCTGAAAAGAAGAGTCATGGATATAAAATAGAAGAATTAGGTAAAGTATTTACAACTCCAATGGGCGTATACAGTAAAAAATATAAAAATCTAAAAGATATTCCTGAAGGTTCAACGATTTATGTTTCAAATAATCCAGCGGAAGAAGGACGATTTTTATCATTCTTTGTAGATGAAGGTCTCATTAAGTTGAAAAAAGGTGTCAAAATTGAAGATGCTAAGTTTGAAGATATCGCTGAAAATAAAAAGAATTTAAAATTCAATCATCAACAAGGGGCTGAGTTTTTACCAAAGACATATAAAAACGGTGAAGGAGCAGCAGTGATTATGAATTCTAACTATGCCATCGATAATGGTTTGAAACCTTCTAAAGATGCAATTGTTATGGAAGGTAAATCATCTCCGTTTGCCAATATTATTGCTGTACAAGAAGGACATAAAAAAGATAAAAAGTTCCAAGAATTATTAAAAGTTATGCAATCGAAAGAAATTAAAGATTATATTAAGAAAGAATATGGAGACGATGTAATTCCATACGAAAGTAAATAATTATCCATATTAAACTACCCGCAAAGTAATAGCTTTGTGGGTTCTTTTTAAAAAAAAATAATAAATACCAAAAATTATAAACTTTAATTATTTTTGATTATTCAGAAAATATTTACAAATCTGACAATTATTAGTAATATATTGAATATTATCACTTAAATAGTGTTTATTTAGAGGGCCGTAGAACTTTTCAAATAGAGGGAAGCAAAAGGGATGGTCTATCTTGGGAGGATGAGCCGATATGAGTAAAGCAGAGGAATTAATTAATGAAGATGGGAAATACTTCGCCGCATCAGGGAGAATAAAATACTATCCATTAGCCATTGACCATGGTTATGGTGCGACACTAGTAGATGTGGATGGTAAAGAATATATTGATTTATTATCAAGTGCAAGTTCACAAAATGTAGGACACGCACCTAAACCAGTTACTGAAGCGATTAAGAAACAAGCTGAGAAATTTATTCATTATACACCAGCATATATGTATCATGAACCAGCAGTAAAATTATCTAAAAAGCTATGTGAAATTGCTCCAGGTGACTATGAAAAGCGTGTAACGTTTGGATTAAGTGGGTCTGATGCGAATGACGGTATTATTAAATTTGCGAGAGCTTATACGGGGCGCCCTTACATTATTAGTTTCACAAATGCATATCATGGGTCAACATTTGGGTCATTATCCATGTCTGCCATTAGTTTAAATATGCGCAAACACTATGGACCATTATTGAATGGATTTTATCATATTCCATTCCCTGATAAATATAGAGGGATGTTTGAGCAGCCAAATGCAAATACAGTTGAAGAGTATCTTGCACCATTAAAAGAAATGTTTGCGAAATATGTGCCAGCGGATGAAGTGGCTTGTATAGTTGTAGAAACAATCCAAGGTGACGGAGGTCTATTAGAACCTGTAGATGGTTACTTTGAGGCATTAGAAGCGTTATGCCGTGAACATGGTATTCTAATTGCTGTAGACGATATTCAACAGGGGTTAGGGCGAACTGGTACATGGAGTTCAATTGATCACTTTAATTTCACACCGGATTTAATTACATTTGGTAAATCACTAGCAGGTGGATTACCGATGTCTGCTATTGTTGGTCGTAAAGAAATCATAGAGACACTTGAGGCACCGGCACATCTATTTACAACTGGTGCGAATCCTGTAAGTTGTGAAGCGGCTTTAGCTACATTAGGTATGATTGAAGATGAAGATTTATTAACTGCTAGTTCTGAAAAAGGGGCTTACGTGCGCAAGCGAATGGATCAATGGGTGAATGATTATGATTTCGTTGGAGATGTGCGTGGTAAAGGTTTATCAATTGGTATTGATATCGTATCAAATAAACAAGCTAAGACGAGAGCTTCTGAAGAAGCACTTAAAATATGTAATTATTGTTTTGATCATGGTCTTGTATTGATTGCAGTAGCTGGTAATGTACTACGTTTCCAACCACCATTAGTTATTACGTATGAACAATTAGATTATGCTTTAAATACAATAGAGAATGCATTGCAAGCGTTACAAGATGGACAACTGAATAATTATAATATTGATGGTCAAGGCTGGTAACACGAAAAGAAGCACCTATCTCAATCGATGAGACAGGTGCTTTTTCATTTGTATTAATCTTTTGGTACGACGTAGTCCTCTTCTTCATTTTTCTTAGAATGTCGAACACCATAACTTAAATAGATTATGATACCAACAACGAACCAAATTAAAGTATATAGTTTAGCATCGAAACTTAATCCCCAGAATACAAGTAATACTAAAATAAATGTGATTATTGGTAGTACAGGGAAGAACGGTACTTTAAACGATGGTTCAGGTAAATCTTTACCTTCACGTTTTCTTAAACGATACATTGCAAGAGACACAAACATAAATGCGACTAATGTTCCTGCTGAGATAAGTTGTGCCAAGAATGCAAATGGGAACATTGAACCAATTAATACACCAATAATAGTTAGGATTAAAAGTGCTCTGTTTGGTAGATGTTTATGGTTTAATTTTGATAACCAAGGTGGTAATAAACCATCACGACCAAATGAATATAATAAACGTGATCCTGCTAACATCATACCAATTAAAGCGGTGAACATACCGATTACTGAAATAGCTTGAATGACAGCAGCAATAATACCGTGGCCACTTTGACGAAGTGCCCAACCTACAGGTTCAGCATTACCAGCGTATTTAGAATAATGGAACATACCAACCAATACTAAAGCTACACCTACGAATAATACTAAAGCGACAGCTAATGAACCAAGAATACCACGAGGCATTGTTCTTTGTGGGTTGATAGCTTCTGCAGAGTTGGCTGCGATTGAATCAAATCCAATATAAGCTAAGAAAATCATAGAAACCCCAGCATAAATACCTTGCCAACCACCGAAATCACCATTTTCAGTCACTTTATGTTCTGGAATAAACGGAACATAGTTAGATGCTTGGATAGCAGTTAAACCTACGATAATGAACAATACGATTGCAAATACTTTTAAGATAACTAAGACGTTTTCTACACGTGCTGCTTCAGTCATACCACGTGATAAAATGATTGCAGTAATAATGATTACAACAGCAGCGATAATATCAATCACACCACCATCAGCTCCGAATGGATTCGATAATGCTTTAGGCAATACGATACCTAATGGTGATACGAGTCCTCTTAAATTGGCAGAGAATCCGGATGCTACAAAGGCTACGGCAATAAAGTATTCAGCTAAAAGTGCCCAACCTGCGACCCAACCTGAAAATTCTCCAAATAAAACGTTAATCCAAGAATAAGCTGAACCGGCGAAAGGCATTGTTGATGCCATTTCGGCATATGAGAAGGCAACTAAACCTGCAACAATCGCTGCAAGTAAGAATGATAATGCAACAGCAGGGCCTGCATGTTCAGCGGCTACAACGCCAGGCAATGTAAAAATTGCAGTTGATACAATCGTACCAACACCTAATGCAAGAAAATCTCGAACGCGTAATGTACGTTTTAAATGACCATCTTTATTTTGATAGATTGTGGGATCTTCTTTTCGAGTTAAATTTTTGAAAAAACTGGCCATAATCATGAACCTCCACTTACTTAATATATTGAGTTATAAGATTAGCTTGTTATCTCTAGAATATTTATTATATTAGCACAAAACTTTGTATTTTTGTCTAAAATTTCTGAAAATTTTAAGTTTTCTTACTTTTTATAAAATGACAGAGTGTAACAAGGAAATTTTAAATGATAGATTTGATTATAACAGATTAATAAGAAATAAAAACAACAAAAAAGAGTAAAATCATCCATAAAATATAAAAAGTGGTCTTTTGGTCGGGATTAACATACTAAAAATACACAATAAGTCAAGTAATTAGACCTTTATTTAGTGGTATTTTACTAAAAAATTAAAGTTTGTTGACCTATTCCATTATGGAATAGGTTCTATCGAAAATATGTATTTTATTAATAGTTCAGAACATACTATAATTAGTCATGTAATAAAGTTACATCATATTTAAATGCTTCTATTTCGTGTAGTAAATCCATCCCCTTATATTGTATTAGCATAATAGTGCTGAACTTTATGATTTATTACACCAATTGACATAGATAGAAGACTCCCATCTCGCATTTAAATATGTATCCCTAACTGAGATTACTAGCAACAATGAAATAATGAAGTAACTTTAAATATAAAGAAGCCACAACTCATGTAACTAAGTCTTTCCCTCTTTTTCCCTTAAAAAATAGACATGTAGGTGGCTTCTTTTTAATATTAAAATTTAAAACGGAACTTGAAAGGATATGAATTCAGATGACTAAAGAAAACTATTCTGCTGCAAACATGGTCATTGATACTTTAAAAAATAATAATGTAGATTACGTATTTGGTATTCCAGGAGCTAAAATAGACTATCTCTTTAATGCTCTTGAAGATGATGGTCCAGAACTTATTGTGACACGTCACGAACAAAATGCTGCCATGATGGCACAAGGTATCGGTCGTTTAACTGGTAAACCAGGTGTGGCATTAGTAACGAGTGGCCCTGGAGTAAGTAACTTAACAACTGGATTATTAACAGCGACTTCAGAAGGTGATCCAGTGTTAGCTATCGGTGGTCAAGTTAAACGTAACGATTTATTACGTATGACGCATCAAGCAGTAGATAACGCTTCTCTTTTAAGATCATCTACGAAATATAGCGCAGAAGTACAAGATCCTGAGTCTCTATCTGAAGTAATGACAAACGCTATTCGTACAGCGACTTCAGGTAAAAATGGTGCAAGTTTTATTAGTATCCCACAAGATGTTATTGAGTCTCCAGTAACATCTAATGCAATTGATTTATGTGAACAACCACAACTAGGTGTTCCAAATTCAGAAGACATTCAAGACGTTATCAAAGCTATAAAACATGCGAAATTCCCAGTGTTGCTAGTAGGTATGAGAAGTTCAAGTGAGAAAGTAACAGAAGCAATTCGTCAATTAGTTGCTAAATCAAATTTACCAGTTGTTGAAACATTCCAGGGTGCCGGTGTACTTAACCGTGAATTAGAAAATCACTTCTTCGGAAGAGTCGGTTTATTCCGTAACCAAGTAGGTGACGAATTATTAAGAAAAGCTGACTTAGTTGTTGCAATTGGTTATGATCCAATTGAATACGAAGCAAGTAATTGGAATAAAGAATTAGATACAGAAATCATTGTTATTGATGAAGTACAGGCTGAAATCACTAACTTTTTACGCCCTAAAAAAGAATTAATTGGCAATATTGCAGGGACAATTCAACTCCTATCTGAAAATGTGCATGAACCTATTATTAATCAAAATCGTTTAGATGACTTAGAACGTTTGAGAGCAGAAGTCATTGAAGCAACAGGTATCAAGTACACACATGAAGATGGCGTAATGCATCCATTAGAAATTATTGAAACAATGCAAAAAACACTAACTGACGATACAACTGTTACTGTAGACGTAGGTAGCCATTATATTTGGATGGCACGTAAATTTAGAAGTTACAATCCAAGACATTTACTATTTAGTAATGGTATGCAAACACTTGGTGTTGCTCTACCTTGGGCAATCGCAGCTGCATTAGTTCGCCCAAATACTCAAGTTGTGTCAGTAGCTGGAGATGGCGGTTTCTTATTCTCAGGTCAAGATTTAGAAACAGCCGTACGTAAAAATCTAAACATCATCCAATTAATTTGGAATGATGGAAAATATAATATGGTAGAGTTCCAAGAAGAAATGAAATATAAACGTTCAGCTGGAGTTGAATTTGGGCCAGTTGATTATGTGAAATATGCTGAATCATTCGGTGCAAAAGGGTTACGTGTTACTAATCAAGAAGAATTAGAAGCCGCTTTAAAAGAAGGCTATGCAACTGAAGGCCCTGTATTAATTGATATCCCAGTGAATTATAAAGACAATATCAAATTATCAACGAATGTATTACCAGATTCTTTAAATTAATTATTAGTCAAACAAACATAGGAGTGAATATTCAATGAGTCACGTATTATATCAACATGGTACTTTAGGTACATTAATGGCAGGTCTATTAGAAGGAACTGCGTCTATCGATGAACTATTAGAACATGGTGATTCAGGACTAGCTACATTAACAGGTTCTAATGGTGAGGTTATCTTTTTAGATGGTGAAGCATTCCATGCTAACGAGCACAAGGAGTTTAAGAAACTAAATGGTGATGAAATGACGCCATATGCAACAATTACACGTTTTGAAGCAGATCAAACATATCAAACTTCAAATAAAGACTCTGAAACAGTGTTAAACGAAGTTAAAGAACATATGTTAAGTGATAACTTATTCTCTGCAGTGAAAATAAGCGGTACATTTAAAAAAATGCACGTACGCATGATGCCTAAACAAGAGCCACCTTACACTAGATTAATTGATTCAGCACGTAGACAACCAGAGGAAACGCGTGAAGATATTAAAGGAACAGTTATTGGATTCTTTACTCCAGAATTATTCCACGGTATTGGATCAGCTGGCTTCCATATTCACTTTGCTAATGACGATCGCAACTTTGGTGGTCATGTATTAGACTTTGAAGTAGACGATGTAACTGTTGAAATACAGAATTTCGAAACATTCGAACAACATTTCCCAGTTAATAATAAAACATTTACAGAAACAGAAATTGATTATGCAGATGTAGATGCAGAGATTAGAGAAGCTGAATAATTAACAATCATAACTATAGAAGGGAGTAGGACAGAAATAATATTTTCTCAAAATTTATTTCGTAGTCCTACCCCGGCAAGGATGACTAGGTTTGAAAAAAGCTTGATTCAAGCGCATTTTCAAATCAGTCATCTACTGACAAAATGATAAAATAGGCTGAGACATTTTATTTTGTCCCAGCCTCTTTTTTAATTTATAAAATATAATATATGACACAATATAAAATAATGGTATAATAACTTAGAATTTTATATTTATGGAGGTAGCCCTAATGCAATGTCCAAATTGTGGTCAGACATATCAACAAGGAGATCAATATTGCGGTAGTTGTGGTAATAAATTAAATGGTTCATTATCTCAATCAACGCAATCGACAACAGAATCATTCAATTCGGAGATTCAATCTACAAGTCATTCTACAGCTATTAAGCAAGAACAAATTAATGGAGAACAGAATCATAGTGAGTACGATCGTGGTGAATTTGCACATAGATATATGTCTTATGAACACCGTTATGCTGAAGGTCCATTCACGATTAAGGTGAAATCGACCTTTAATGAAAGTAAGCAATTTCTTAAGCAAGCTTTTACTTCTCATGATGTAGTGATGAAAGGGAATAAGTCATTTAGTATTACTTTGCTATCATCATTAGTTATTATTGGTTTACTTATATTGGGAATGTTATTACACCTACTTTCAGCAAGTTTATTTGATGGTTATTTTGTTGATACTGCAACAATTATCTTGAAATTTGTATTAACTACTATGCTAGCACTTGCGTTTTTATTTATCGTAACATTCGCCGTTATTCGCTTAATGATAGTAGAAAGCATTTCCTTTAAAAAGATTTTATCTGATTATATATTAGTTAATACATTATCAGTAAGTATACTATTTTTAGGATTTATTGTGTTTTTCTTTGAAATGTATATTTTTAGTGGTATATTGATTGCCTTTTCAGTGATTTTACTTTTAACATCATCAGTTTATTTAATTTCAAAATATAGTGTAAATCATACGTTACGTTTTGCGAGTTTCTATAGTGTTATGATTTTCTTTGTTATTATTGGATTTGCCTTACATTTATTTGGTTCAACTATCATTCATCGATATGATGATTTAGGTATTTTACATCAATTATTTTGGCGTTGGCTCTAATAATTGCGTGGGATAATTATTAATGGTAGATGATATATAAATTTAAAAGCCAGTAAGTGAATTTTTTTAATTCATCTGCTGGCTTTTAGGTATTGAGAAAAGGAATATGTTTAATGTTTGTTTTACTTTAAATAATTATTCAATTACTGGAATAATTAAGTGTGAATCATAACCGCCACCAGTATAAACAAGGTGATTGCCTCTGTTTACTGTATCTTCGTGTTCATAACGTGTTTTCATATTAGGTAAAGGGGTGCTATTACCTTTGATAATTTCGTTACCTTTAACAACAACTGCTAATGACTCATCTTTTTTAAATAAAGTACCAGATGGTAATAATTCTATTTCGACTGGCACGATTTCATTTGGGCTAACTTATGTTAAACCGTAACGTTGAACGTTACAACGATCAATATGCATGCAATTGTACGAAAACCAACAAAGCCGATATAATTGTACAAAAACAAACATTTAAAGTGAGGTCTATCAAATGACTCAGGATCGTAGAATTAGAAAATCTCAACAAGCGATTAAAACAGCATTCATAGATTTATTACATAAGTATGATTTCAATGATGTTACTGTACAACAAATTACTGATTTAGCTGATATTAACCGTGGTACATTTTATACGCATTATTTAGATAAATATGACTTGCTAGACAAGATGGAAGATGAACATGTAGATATTGTGCGTAATTTTATTAAAGAGAGTAAAAAGAGTAGTGGTGGAAAGTTCTCAACAGAAGACTTAAGACATATAATGGAATTTCTTATTGCACATATTGAAGAAAATATAACGTTTTATCAATTAATGTTCAAAATAGGCACTGAATCTAGATTGCATGAAAAATTATATGGCTTGCTAACGAACTATTTAAATAGTTTTACTAATTTAGATGGTGATATTAGTGGTATACCTTTCTCATATTTTATGAGCTATGTTTCAGGTGCAGGATTATCGTTCTTAAGACATTGGGTTGAGGATGGTAACCGCATCCCTAAAGAAGATTTAATTCAATACTTCTATGATATTGTTAATAATGGACCAGCTACAATTATACAAAGAGAGATTAATAAATAATGTATGGCTTCTAATTACTGATATTAGTGATTAGGAGCTTTTTAATTTTAAAAAGATTATTATAAATTGTTGAATTAAGCATATATTATTGAGTTTTATATAATAGCATACGATGTATAATGAAACGCATAAAAATGAGGGAACCTATTACGTTGTTATGTATCTCTAACTCTATGAATCCAATTGGGAGAGAGGGGGGAGCATGATGACAATAGATATAACGGTTCATCTCCCATTAAATGACATTCTATGTATCTTGGGTTATATAATTATTTTAATATTTGAAATAAAGTATAAAAAATAACGTTTTCTTAACTCGCAATTAAGAAAGGTTCTATAATAAATTGGACTGATGACAAAATTCATCAGTCCAATTTTTATGTTTTTGAATAGAAAAAAGGCGCAATTACCTCTATAATTATTAGCTACCAAACAAAATAAAAAAGAAAGGTAATG
>NZ_JBXARC010000006.1:0-84084 GCF_058807855.1 Staphylococcus sp. GW821-FHT11H10
CGAGACTCTTGAGGGAACAGGACAAGCTGAAGACTACAGGCTGAAGCTGTCCCCTAAGAAAGCGAGCCAACAATACGGAGTATTGTAAATAAAGAAGCCAGTAAATGAATTTGTTAAAACTCATTTACTGGCTATTTCTCTAGGGTTTATGTCCCAGACTCTTTATGATATAGACAAATTATTTGTTATCGTTATTACCTTTTACTTTATCGATAAGGTCGTTAGCTTTATTTTTAACGTTTTCAACTGCTTCTTTGGCTTTACCAGAAGCTTTATCGTTTTGACCTTCTTTTTCTAAATCTTTATTGTCAGTTACGTTACCAACAGTTTCTTTTAAGTTACCTTTTGCTTGTTCAAATTTATCTTCAGCCATTTAAAATTCCTCCTTGATTGTCTGTATCTTCACTTAATGATTAAATACCCCTATAATCTTATCATTAAACACCTTATTCATAAATTTTATATATTATAGAATATTTTCATTCTATTGAATAATTCTTATATAATGACACTGTAACAATAAAATTAAAGGGGGTATATGATGAAATTTATTAATTTTACCGCTATGACTGAAAGTGGTTTAACTAAAAAAGTAAATCGCTTTTTAGAGGAGAACCCGTATATCGAAGTTATTAAATTTGATTATACAATGGGATCTGGTGGACAAGGCGTCGGTATATTGTATAAGGACAGAAAATCTTTCTAAATAATAGAAACTCCGTAATCAAAATGGTTACGGAGTTTCTTTCATTATTATTTCGCTGGTACAACTGCACCTTTATATTTGTCTTTAATGAAATCTTGGATTTCTTTAGATTGTAACACTTCAATTAAAGCTTTAATTTTTTCATCATCTTTATGTCCTTTTTGAACTGCGATTAAGTTAGCATAAGGGTTGTTATTTGGTTTTTCAATAGCAATTGAATCTTTTTGAGGGCTTAAGCCTTGATCAATCGCATAGTTAGAGTTGATGATTGCAGCATCTACATCTTCATTTTGATAGATTTTTGGAAGATATTCTGCTGATTGTTTACTGTTGAATTTAATGTCTTTTTTGTTTTCAGTGATATCTTCGAATTTAGCATCTTCGATTTTTACACCTTTTTTAATTTTAATTAATCCTTCATCAACAAAGAATTTTAAGAAACGTCCTTGTTCAGCTGGGTTATTTGATACATAAACTGTTGCACCTTTAGGAAGGTCTTTTAAACTTTTATATTTTTTAGAGTAAACAGCCATTGGTTCTAAGTGAACTTTACCTGCGTCTTCAATTTTGTATCCTTTTTCTTTACTTTCAGTTTTTAAATAAGGTACATGTTGGAAATAGTTAGCATCCAATTCACCTTTATCTAATAATTTGTTTGGCGTAGTGTAATCATTAATTGTTTTAATTTCTAAGTCATAGCCTTTCTTTTTAAGTAAAGGTTTAGCCTTTTCAAGAATTTCAGCGTGAGGTGCTGGAGATGCGCCTACAACAATTTTTTTATCTTTATCCCCACTACCATTACCACAAGCTGCTAAAACGACTGTTAATGTTAATACTAAAAATAAGCTTAAAAGTTTTTTCATTGAATCATTCCTCTTTTCTTTTAGCGTTTGTCAATTTTATTTGTAATCCAATCCCCAATAAATTGAATTATAAATACGATAATTAAAATAAATACAGTTGAAACTAAAATGACATCGTTTTGGTTACGAGTGAAACCTGTTAAGTAAGCTAAGTTACCTAAACCACCTGCACCAATTACACCTGCAATTGCAGTAGAACCAACTAATGCGATTGCTGTTACAGTAATACCTGAAACTAGTGCTGGCATTGCCTCAGGTAGTAATACTTTTCGGACAACTGTCCAAGTACTAGCTCCCATTGACCAAGCCGCTTCGATAACACCTTTATCTATTTCTTTGAAGGCAATTTCTACTAATCTTGCATAGAATGGTGCTGCACCAATAACTAGAGCTGGTAAGGCACCAGTTGGACCACTTATTGTTCCAAGGATCACACTTGTAAATGGAATTAATAACAAGATTAAAATGATAAATGGAATCGCTCGGAATAAGTTAACAATAAATGAAACGATGCTATAAAAGACTCTAGCACCTTTAGAATTACTCTTAGCTGATAAGAATAATAATACTCCTAAAATCAATCCAAAAATAAATGCGAAAATAGTTGAAACTACAGTCATATATAATGTTTCATAAATGGCTTGCCATACTTCAGGCCATTGGACGTTAGGCATTGTAATCATCTCTTTAAAAATATCACCATAAGATTTATCCATGCTTAACCACCTCCACATTTACATGTTGCTGATGTAAATCTTCTTTAAATGTCTCAAACTCTGTTTCAGCAATATGTGGAATATGAACCACCAAGAACCCGACAGAACCACCACGGGTATTTTTTATGTTTGCTTCAAGAATATTTATATCAATGTTATGCGTTTTACTTATGTAAGATACAACTGGTTCAGTCGTATTACCACCATTGAAATTAAGTCTAACAATGTATGCATCTGAATCTAATGGTTCTAGATGTTTGATTGATTCTTCAAAATCATCATCCAAATCATCTTTCACAAATCGTCTTGTAACTTCATGTTGTGGATTTTCAAATACTTGCGTTACTTTACCTTGCTCAATTACACGTCCACTTTCCATAACGGCTACTTCATCACAAACACGTCTGATAACATGCATTTCATGAGTGATAATCACGATTGTAAGGTTTTCACGTTCTTTAATTTTTAGCAGTAGGTCTAAAATCTCATCTGTTGTTTGTGGATCTAATGCGCTTGTAGCTTCGTCACATAAGAGGACGTCAGGTTCATTAGCCAAAGCTCTTGCAATACCCACACGTTGTTTCTGCCCACCTGATAATTCTGATGGATAAGCATTTTCTCTGCCATTTAAACCAACAAGGTCAATTAATTCTTTCGCCCTTTCATTTGCTTTGGTTTTAGAATACCCTGCAATTTCTAAAGGGAACGTGATATTTCGAAGTACTGTTCGTGACCATAATAAATTAAAGTGTTGGAATACCATACTTACTTTTTGTCGTTTTCTTCTTAATTCTGCTTTTGAAAGTTTGTTAATATTATCGCCATCTATAATAATATCGCCAGAAGTAGGTTCTTCTAAATTATTGAACATTCTGATTAACGTACTTTTACCAGCACCAGAGAATCCGATAACTCCGAAAATAGAGCCCGTTTCTATATTTAAGTTAACGTTATCAACTGCTAGTACATCTTTATCTTTAGTGTGATAACGTTTTACAACTTGATTTAACTCAATCACGTTTAGTGCCTCCTTAAAAATCATTATGTAATTAAAAAATGCTTTCTCACTTTAGCAAAGTTGAGAAAGCATTGATTCATCTTTCTCTCATCTTCTAAAGTAATCAACTTTATGTGAATTGGCACCATTTCTATAACTAGACGGTTGCCGGGCTTCATAGGGCACATCCCTCCACCTCTCTTGATAAGAATTTTCGCACTATTTAATTAATTTATATCCTACCATTGCACTATAATTTCGTCAATAATTATTTTAACTTTTCTAACAAATAAGGAACAGATTGAAAAGCATAGATTCTATCTATTTCTATATCTTTATTCATTACTATTAGAACAGGAACTGACATAATTTTGTTACGCTCACTATATTTAGGATGGTAATTCAAATCGATTTTTTTAACGGGTAATTGTAGTATTTCATTCGCAATATCTAGCATTCGCTCTGACATTTTACAAGTACCACACATCGGTGTGTATCCAAAAATTAGATGTTTTTCTTTATTAAAATTCTCACAAATATCTTCTATTTCTACAGATTTACTCATGCATGATTACTAACCTTTCAGTCGTTAAATTAGGAATTAGACGTTTCTCTTTACGAACTGTAAAACCATGTTTACTCAATACATGCGCAAGATAATTCTTTGGGCATCTAGCTACCTCACAAAATGTTTTATCCACATAGATATGTTCACATTCGCTAAGATGACGTTTAAACCATTTTCTTATCTTTTCACCTTCGTCATCTGAGTCTGCTAGAACAAAGACTTGCTTTTCATATAATGTTTCAATCATGTCATCTAATTTATCAATACTCATTGTACCATGCGTACAAATAATATTTATAGGTTCAGCGATGACTTGTTGTACTCTCTTCTTATCAGATTTGCCTTCAACAATAATAACTTTATTTAAAATTGCCATGATAATCCACCTTCTAAGTCGATAATAAACAATCAGTTACTTTTTCACATAACGCTAATAGATTAAACATTATTTACGATTACTTAACATTTTATATCAACAAAGTATAAATTTTAAAATTTGTTGATTATTATTTACAAAAAATAGGCAAAATAAAAACTCCATGACCGCAATCAAGGAGTTTAAATTAATTATTCACCAATCATTTCTTTGTATTGATCAGCTGATAATAAATCATCTAATTGGCTTTCATCGCTAAGTTCAACTTTAACCATCCATGCTTTCTCATATGGTGATTCGTTAACAAACTCAGGACTATCTTCTAATTCTTCATTTGATTCAACAACTTTACCAGATACTGGCGCATATAATTCAGAAACAGTTTTAACTGATTCTACACTACCAAAAGTATCCCCTTCGTTGATTTCGTCATCAACTTCTGGTAATTCAACGAATACGATATCACCTAATTCACCTTGTGCGTATTCAGTAATACCAATTGTTACTGTGTTGCCTTCAACTTTTACCCATTCATGTTCTTTAGAATATTTTAATTCGCTCGGTACTGCCACGAGAATCCCCTCCTAAAATTAATTACAATTTAATGATGCCATACCGTAAGTTTTCATTCAACTATTAAAACAAAAAGTTACAATAATTTATATAATTAGAATTTGTAATTTTAAACTATAACCAAATTTCTTTGTATTGATCTTCTTTAAATCCTAATGTGATATTATCTCCAGCAATAGCTAATGGTCGTTTAACTAACATGCCATCTGAAGCTAATAAATTTAATTTTTCATCAGTTGATAAATCTTTTAATTTATCTTTTAACCCTAGTTCTTTATATTTAGCACCATGGGTATTAAATAATTTATTAACCTCTACACCTGTTTTATCGATAATTTCTTCAAACTCTTTTTTAGTTGGTGTGTGTTGTACAATATCAATTGGTTCGTAACTTACGCCATGTGTATCTAAAAATTTTGCGGCTTTTTTACAAGTTGTGCAATTTGAATATTGATAAAATTTAATCATTCAGATGTAACCTCCTATTCTGTCTTAATTTAAATATATCAGATAATCTATGTAAACGCTCTATATTTTAAGCTTAATTTTTTAATTAAAGGAAATTATTCGTTATAATACATTTAGTAATTATCTAAAGGAGCGTTTATTATGCAAAGTATTAATACAACTGATGCGTTTAAATCAACAATTGAAAGCGATAAACCAGTTATCGTAAAATTTGAAGCTGGTTGGTGTCCTGATTGTAAATCTATGGACATGTGGATTGATCCAATCGTCGAAAAATATAATGACTATGATTGGTATACTGTTAACCGTGATGAACTCGAAGATGTAGCTGCAGATAATGATGTAATGGGTATTCCTAGCTTATTAGTATTTGAAAATGGCAATAAACTTGCGCATTTACACTCTGCTAATGCTAAATCACCTGAACAAGTAGAATCATTCTTATCAGAAACATTTAATAAATAGGATATAGAATAGTTATCTAATTTGAAAAATTAATTTGATGATACTATTCTGGCATAGATGACTAGAACTGAATAAAGTTTGTTATAGATGCTTTCTCAGTTCTGTTAGCTATGCCCGTGTAATAATAAAGACGGTTGAGACATTTATTTGTCCAGCCGTCTTTATTAATTCTAGTATTTTGAAATTAAATGTTTGTTTTTACGCGGTGCTTTTGGTGGCACTTCTTCTAAATCTGTTAGGTAAAGGAAACCTGCAATGACTTCATCTCCATGAACGCCAAATACCTTACGAACTTTAGGTTCAAAAATGTATGGTGGTGTCTTCCAACATGTACCAATCCCTTGTTCATGTAATAGCAACATTAAGTTTTGAGCATACGCACCCATTGCAAAAAAGTTTTCACGATTTTGTCGTTGTCTTGGGTCAGTTTTAAGTACTAACACTAACATACCACCAAGATTAGTCACATTATTATAATGATCTTCTTGTTTCTCAGGATGATTTGGAAATGCAAAATGCGTTACATCTCTGCTCATTTCACCTAATCTATCTTTGGCTATATGGATAATTCTCCATGGTTCTCGCATGCCATGGTTTGGAGCATCTGCAGCTTTTTCAATCGCTTGATAAAGCTTATCATCATCTATTGTCATATCATGTTTGAATTTCTTTATACTTCTTCTTGAAGCAATTGCCTCTTGTAATTCCACAATTATCGCTCCTTATTGTTGATAACTCTTCTCAATTATAAAACCTTTACCTCTTAATTTCAAATGTATCTTAATGATTACTATAAAATAATAGTTGTTGTTTTAAAGTTTTAACATGTATTTGTCCAGGCGCTTGGGGCTCACCTAAACATCCATAGGATACAGTGCCTCCAAACACACCTTGAGCTGTTCTACTAACTAAGCCAACACTAGACATAGAAATACCAATCACCTTAGCATCAAGAGTGTCGGCACTTGTTGCTACCGCTTCAAGCAATGTAGCTACGTCTTCTTTGTCTTGTGGCATGACAGCTATTTTGACATAATCTGGGTTTAATTGATTCATTTTATAATATGTGAATTTTAAAATATCTATATCAGGTGTTTCTTGAAAATTATGATAAGATACAACAACTTGTTTATTATATCGATGTGCTAGGTCAATTAAATCACGATGCGTGAAAACATCAAAATCACTATTCCATTCAATATCAATCATTGGGCAATGATGATTTTTAATAATTTCTTTTAATAATGTCATGTATGCTTCATATGTCATTTCACCTTTACCGCCTTGTGAGACCGTGCGATACGTTACCAAGACGTTAGCGTTTATATTTAATTCTTGTAGTTGTTCTAAATTGGATTTAAGCAATTCAAGGTGTCGATCTTCCCATTGGTCAATTCGTAATTCGATTATATCAATATCATTACTATATTCTTTGATATTATTTATTGTTAATGTATCCAGTAATTGATTGGGAGCAACTGTGGCAGCCACTTCAACATTCGTCATAATGATCCCTTCTTCCTCAATTTAACTTGTATTTATTTTAAACTATTGGCTGTCTCTCTCCAACCTTGAGTAACTTACTTTTCAATAAAATTAATATTCAATGATTTAAAATTATGTAAATGGGTAGATAATATATGTATACAAATTTAGGAGGTAATAATAATGGCAGTTCAATATGAAACAAAAGCTACTAACGTTGGTGGACGTAAAGGACATGTAAACACTGACGATAATGCAATAAATGTAGATGTATTACCACCACAACAAGCGGACGGAAATGCAACTAACCCTGAGCAATTATTTGCTGCTGGTTACGCTTCATGTTTCAATGGTGCGTTCGATCTTATCTTAAAACAAAATAAAGTACGTGACGCTGAACCAGAAGTTACTTTAACTGTTCGCCTTGAAGACGATCCTGATGCGGAAAGCCCAAAATTAAGCGTAGCGATTGATGCTAAAGTTAAAAATGTATTGTCTCAAGAAGACGCTGAAAAATATTTACAAGATGCACACGAATTCTGCCCATATTCTAAAGCAACTCGTGGTAACATCGATGTTGATTTAAATGTTCAAGTAGTAGATTAAATTTATATATAAAATAAATATGTGATTATTTTTAATCATATACTAATTTTTAGACACAAAAATCTTTTCAAGGATTTTTGTGTTTTCTTTTTTTGTGAATTTTTCAAATTTAAGTTATTCTATAAATACAGTAAATAATTAACTTTATAAAACATTTATACATATTAAAACTCAAATAGTTTTTTATAAAATCATTTTTATACCAAGTTTTTTGATTTTAACCTATTATATATATAAGTAAGAAACGTTAAACTATGACAGTTATGGGAGGACATGATGACTAATATTCGTATACTAAATCAAAATGATTTAGACCATTATACTCAACTATTATTCAGCAACACGCACACTTATTCGTGGGACAAAGTCTATTTAGAAAATCTTTCAAACGAAGATCTTAAACAAATGCTATCCGATGAAGATGAATTTTGTAATATTATCGGTGCTTTTAAAGATGATAAACTTGTAGCATGTGTTACTTTGCGTCAATTAAAGCAAGTTGGAAGTTCGCACAAAGCTATGATAGAGAATTTATTTTTACTTGATAAAAAAGATGAAAGTACGATTTTAAATTTAATGCAATTTGCTATAGATCACGCTAAATCTCGCAACATTGAAAAATTGATGACTTGTGTAACTTCTAATAACATTAGTGGTAAAATCTTTTTCTCATCTATAGGATTTGAAACTTTGGGTCTCGAACCGAAGTCTTCAAAAATTGGTGACGAATATTTCGATGTTCATTGGCTGTTGTATGATATCGTTTAATCCCTTATTTTAACTATACTATTAAAAATTTTTCTCTAGACATTTAATTTATAGCCACTTTAATAATTGATATATTCTAAATTTTCAGATTTTATAAAATTTAAAAATACTTAAGTCTAGGGGGATAAAATTGTTAGAAGCTATTTTTCATGGAGTATTGTTAGCTATAGGCTTAATACTACCATTAGGCGCTCAAAACATATTTGTTTTTAACCAAGGCGCTAACCAAACGAAATTTAGGCGTGCACTTCCTGCTGTTATTACAGCTGGTTTATGTGATTCTTTACTCATCATACTAGCAGTGGTTGGCGTGTCCCTTATACTTATGTCATTTCCAATACTTCAAATGATTGTTTACATAATAGGATTAGTATTTCTACTTTATATGGCGTGGACATTGTGGCATGAACAAAGTAGTGATATTGATGAACAAGGTGGCATCTCACCTGCAAATCAAATAAGCTTCGCACTTTCTGTTTCATTACTTAATCCTCATGCAATTATGGATACCATTGGCGTAATAGGTACAAGCGCTTCTGCCTATGGTGGTTCAGGAAAGGTAGCCTTCACTGTTGCGACAATTAGCGTTTCATGGCTATGGTTTATCTTTCTATCTATTGCTGGTCGTACTGTAGGTCATTTTGATAAATCAGGTCATCTATTAATCTTACTAAATAAAATTTCAAGTATTATTATCTTAATTGTTGCATTAATGATACTTCAAAAAATTTATCAACTCATATTTTAAAGGTGTTTTTCTAAACAATAGTAGCAGGCTAGAACTTAAAATAACTTATCATAAGTGTTTTTAGGTTCTAGCCATTTCTGTTTTGAAGATTTAAAAAGCAAAAAACCTCTACAAGTAATTGACCTTGTAGAGAATGTTGAGTTACTATTTTATTTTTTGACTTGTGTCTATCTATATTTGCTATATTTTAATTTTCATGTTTAGTAATTTCTCCGTTTTCTGGATCAATCTTTTCAATAAACTGAAATTCATTATTTCTATATTCAAATTTTAGAATATGACAATTGCCAATAAAGTAATTAATTGCATCTGTATCTCCAATAACTTTTCTTAAAAATACGTCAATCGTAGTTCCATGACTTACAACTAAATTCGAATCACTATCTGATGTGCGCATTATTTCAGTTAATGTACCTATAAAACGTTCTTCTACTTTATTTTTAGACTCTCCGTCAAACACTACTAAACGATCCCCAAAAGCATCTGTAATATCATAATTTGCATTTAATAAATCATTACTTTCGCCTTCTAAAATACCAAAATGCCATTCTTTGAGTCCCTTTAAACGGTTATAGTCTTGGTTTGGTGCGACGCATTCCAATGTATCACATGCGCGTTCAGAGCTCGATGAATATAAATTTCCAAATGAAATATTATGTTCGTTAAAATATTGACCAGCTTGTTTGGCTTGAGAGGTTCCTAAACTTGTTAAAGGAGAGTCACTTGCCCCCTGCACCTTACCTCGTAAATTAAACATTGTTTGTCCATGTCTCATTAAATAAAGTGTTTTTGACATTGTATACACCTCAAACTTAGTTTTTGTTTCAAATTACTGACATTAATTGAACGCTTTTATTTGTTATTAACCGTTCTAAGTACAATTGTATTTTCGAGTAATAGTATACATTAATTTTTTAATTTTCAAAAACAAGAACATAGAAAAAATTTATAAAGTGGTTTGAGTCCCGTCATGGTGGGTATAAAATATTATAAGATTCACAATTCTAAAAGGAGTGTCTTTCATGAGCGACCATAATCAATATAATTATGTTAATCCAAATAAGCTCTCGTTAGATTGGGAATGTTTAATCATAAGTAAAACAGATATGTTATTAGATGGTGTTCCAAAAGAATTAATTAATTCTTGGATGGACAGAAATATTATTGAGCCTTTTTCAATAAAAGATAATGAAATTAACTTTAAAACTAAAGATGTGTGGAATGCGCTAAACACCCAAAATTGGTATTACGCTCACTCAAATTAATTTATATAGACTTATTGCTCTATTAGTACTTTCAATAAGTTGATGATCGGCGTAGTTAGACATAACATACGATCTAATAGCTTTGTTATTTCGTTCATGTTTTGGAAACTCACAGTCGTTTTCAATATATTGAGCTAAAATTCCTAGAGGTGTATCATCGTTTATAAACCCAATTACAAAATCATAGAATGTCATAGTTCCCCTCCTCAGTTTAATTAATCTCTCTTAAAATATTTCATTATTAATATTGTCTAAACATATAAGATAACTCAACTTTAATATGTAATTAGCAACTTTTGCTTGTTTCTAGTATATAACTCATTGCATTAAATATACTGTTTAAGATTATTAAATCATTTACCCAATAATTAATCACTAAATTTGTTATTTATTAAGATGGTAACTTGTCGTAATTGTTACAATATGGTGAAGAAATCGAAGTTCATTTGTTTAGTTACGTAGCTTCATGCAAAAATGAAAATAAATATTAAAACATTCATCAAAAGTTATAAGGGATGTTGTGTCAGCCGCTTCATTAAGTTGGTTGGCATTTTTGTATATAAAGAAGATTAAATATAAGTTTGATATTTATTACTGCTCACTTTTACAATATTAGCAACTAAATTTTTGACAAAATCTAATATTAAGATAAAAACATACAATTACTTTGATTAACTCATTTTACCGGTATACAATAAATGATATGATTATATAAAGTTTTACTATTTAATAAGAGGTGACACCCATGAATAATAATAAAATTTTTTGGATAAATATTTTTATTACGCTATTATTTTTGGGTTTCAATATCATTGTTACTTACAATGCAGAATTAGATGATTTCTTCTGGCTAATTCCAGGACTTACAATTAGTGGTATCACAATTGTACTAAGCTTAAGTACTGCGCTCATTTGCAAGAACCTGGTTAGCGAAGTTATTTTTCTAATCAATATTGCTATGCTTTTATACTACATTTATCCTATAGTATATACATTCTTTTAATATAAATTTAGGAGGCTTACACATGAGTTTGCATTTAACTATATTGTTATGGCTTGGTATCATTTTTGTAATAGCAGCCTCAATTATATTGGGCTTATTACTTAAATCTAAAAAAGAAGAACGTAAAGAATCCTATTTAGGTTTTACCGTAATATTTTATATTTTTGGATTTGCTTTACTCATCTACGTATTCATATTTGGTATATTATAGCGTAGAATTAAAGAACAAAATGACACTGTTATTTTTGTTCTTTTTTATTTATATCTATATGTAATATTCATTAATAACTCATCAAATATGATTTATTAATTTCTAAGGAGTATCAAAGTGAAATATTCAATTTCTCCATTTATAAAAATATTATTTGTTACACTGATAATTCTTATAACTTTTCCAACACACTTATTAGCTTATACGAGTAACTCTAATCCACTTTCATCAACTGAAGATGATTTTGATTTACAGCCAGGTGATATTATACTTACTAAGGGCCCAGTTTTATATGGTTTCTTTGGTCATTCTAGTATCGCACTTGATCACGATACCGTTTTACAAATAGAAGGCCCTGGGGACAAACCTATTACAGAGTCGTTCCATTCTTTCAAACAACGATTTGGTGAAGGCAAAGATGATTGGATTAAAATCTATCGTTGTTCTATGCCTGGAGCTGGAGAGAGAGCCGCTAAATGGGCTGAAGAACACTATAAAGATACAGATAAGACATATCTAGTCACTTTAAATCTTAAAAGTGAAAGATTTACATACTGTACTAAGATTATTTATCAAGCTTATAAATATGGCGTAAGTAAAAATTCAATTAACGAACATGGCTTACTCATCATTTCTCCATACGCGCTTGTAGATAATTTCACGAAAAATTATCAACTCAAATTAGTTAAACAATATTAAATATCCATAGTAAAAAGAGTAGCTTTGAAATAGCTACTCTTTTTTCGCTAGACAGTTTCCTTGAAATAATTTATGAAATGCTCATTTTCTTCTAATAAATCAATATAAGAAATAGAGCTAAACGGGATAATACGCGTACAATTTTTTAAAGGATAGATAATAATTTCATTTTCATAATCTAGATGAATATCATTTTCTAACACCATTTTTTTAGAACCCACTACAATCGCAATTGCTTTAAAATCATTATTATCAAAGTACTTTTTTAATAATTTTTTATCCATGTTATCTCACATCCTATTCACTTCATATTTACCATTATTTTGTAAAATAATAATGAACTTACCTTATAATTTATGTAAATATATCTTTTAAAATATTTTCAAAAATTTAAAACATTTACTAGTCATTTCGTTATAAAATAATATTATATTAAATTTAGGAGTGACTATATTGAAAAAAGTTTTATTTACATTATTATTAGGTCTTTTTATATTAACTGGTTGTAGTTTTTCGAATGAAGATAAGGAAGAAGATCATTCTAAATCTAAATCTTCCTCACAGAATAAAAAAGAGAATGATGATACTAAAAAGAAAAATGATCAACATTCTGATTCTAAGTCATCAAAATATGATGCAGAAAGCGATGATGAATCTACTGATCAAAGCAATGAAGACAGTTCTTCCAACGAACAGCAATACACTTCTAATTCGAATTCTCAGAATGCAAAGCAAATCGATATTCATAATATAACTGACCGTGCCACATTAGAAGCAGTTATTAACAGCAACAATTACTCTGAAATAGATAAAATTGCTGCATATAATAGTGCAGTTGCAAATGGTGTTATTCCACAAGGTAATGTAATGGAAGGCCCTGCAAGTGAAGCTTATGCAAGTTCACTACGCGTGGAAAGTGGTCAAGAAAAATCTGTTTATGATCAGTCTAACCAGTCTTCAGAAGAAGAAAACATAGACGATCCAAATGCAGAAATCAACGCTGCAACTAATGAGGATGAATACGTAGATGCTTTGAGAAAAAAATATAACGGCGGTTTATCTTCTGGAGAGATTCAAACTAAGCATGCAATTGAACAAGGCTATTATGATGGTGATGATGCTGAAGAAGTTTATCAAACAATACAACAACGAGAACAAGATATAGCTAACGGTAAATACGATAAATATAAGAATAATTAATAAAGTTCATTGGACTTAGAGAGAGGCAAGCTATCACATGTTAAATATGTGATGTGACTATGCCTCTCTCTATTTTACTTCTTTTCTCATTTGATATAAATAATACGGTTTTCTATTAATTTCTCCAACAATTTCAAATCCCATTTTTTGATATAGTTTCAATGCTACATCATTATCTTGTACTACTGTTAATGAAAGTTTACTGAAGCCTGATTCTTTAGCTTTTTGTTCAGCAAAATTTAATAATTGTTGTCCTACTCCTTTTCCCCTTGCATTAGGCATAGTCGCTAGCATACTAATATGGTATTCATCTTCATTACCCTCGTCCATCGTTACAAGTGAATAAAAGGACTTCGGATGTGAGATGATTGATAAGAAAGGTTTCAACTTATTCATTGAAATAATTTGAAGTACTGTTGGCGTCATCGCTTTATCAATCTGTTTTAAAGGATTGCACGTAATAGCTCCAAGCACTTGATTATCATCAAGAGCTACAAATGACATATCATGACTAAAGCGATTCGCACGATTATTCCAAAGTTGTTGTAAGTCACCAATAATTTCATTATCACTTGACTTACCTAATATAATTTTAGCCATGTCATCTATTGCCGAGTAAATTAACTGACCCCCTTCATTATGGTGAGGCTTCGCTGATTGAATTGTTATTTTCGTCACTTTCATTCCTCCTTATTTCAATTATTTACTTATTTTTCTAAATTAAACAATATTTGAGGTTATCAGTAATATAATTTATAATATAAAAGTTAAATTACACATTTTTATTATTAAAATCAATATAAAGGAAGGTCATATGAGAAAAAGAAAAAACTGGTATTCTAAATTATATTATATTTTTATTTCTGTCTTAATTATTACTATTATAGCTATTGCATTTATACTTTATAAAACACGTGAAGATAAACAAAATCGTTCATTAGATTATTATTCAAATTTCGAAGAGCTAAAAGAAAACACAACAGAAGGTAAAGATTGGCGTATTAAAACGAAAAATCGTAAAGATAATCACATGCTTGTCACAGCGATACATGGCGGAGGTATTGAACCAGGTACAACTGAACTTGCACGTCGTGTGGCCAATATAGGTGAATATGATTTTTACACATTCGAAGGATTAATGCCAAAGCATAACGAACGCTTGCATATCACTTCAACTGTGTTTGATGAACCGACACTATTAAAAATGTTAGACCACTCAGATGAGACAATATCCATTCATGGCTATTCTGGTGAAGACCCTATTGTTTACGTTGGCGGTAAGGATAAAAAATTAGCGAAATCTATCACAAAATCATTAAAAAATAGAGGTTTCACTGTTCAAAAGAGCCCTAAAGGTATTGAAGCGACATCATCATCTAATATTATTAATAGAAGTGATAATGATTCAGGCGTTCAACTTGAATTAACTACTGGACAAAGAGCATTATTCTTTAAGGATAAACAATTAGATCAAAATACAAGAAAGAACCCAGACAATTACACACATACATTTTACAAATTCGCTAAAGCAGTTAATAAAGGCATTGAAGATGCACAGTAGTTTATTAACCTCTACACTACGTTTTCAATCATATTTAATTTGGGTATAACGTATTATAGTGAGGGGGAACATGTCATGTTAGATTCATTAACTCAAGAACAAAAATATACGATAGCTAAATTTTATAAATTATACATGGAACGTTCTAATGAAGGGCAATCTGAAAGTGAAGCGAATTATTTTGGAGATAGTATAAAAGCACAAGATGATTATTTCTGTGATCGTGAATACGATGATTTTTTAGAGAATTGTAAAGTTCTAATCGATCATGGTTATCTTGAAGGACAACTTACAGCAGATAGAATTGATGACATTAGCGTTACTAACAAAGCTTTTACAGAAATAGAGCAAAGTTTTAAATAGTTAAACTACTGGGCCTAGGGCATAAGTAAAATAATGATGCTATTTTGCAATTTCGTAGTAGCTGATTGAACTGAAAAGGTGCTTAAATTATGCTTTTTCATTTCAAGTCATCCTTGCGGGCGGAGCCCCAACAAAGAGAATTTCCCTAAGAAATTCTACAAGCGAACCAAGCTGGAAGTGGAACGAATTAAAAAATTCTGTCCTACTTCCAGTTTTATTTTTACGAAAAAGGTGAATATATGACTAACTGGAAAATAGATAATCAATCACAAAGACATTTGATGATTCAAGAACATGCGAATGAAATATCTATTGTTGAACCTTATCATAATGGATCTTTCAAAATATTAGCTGAAATTAACTTAAATCAAACATCAAACGAAGCACAACTTAACGATGAAAACTTATATGTATCTGTAAGTAAAGAGCATAAAGAGATTAGCATTTTCGATAAGGTGAAATAGCTTGATTAATTATACGTTTACACTACTGTTTTTAAATAGTAATTAGATGTTAACTACAAGGTAATATGTATTATATTATATGTGTAGTACAATACAATTAATGATGTAAATTTAATGGAGGTAGCGTATGGAGAAACTGTTGTTCTATACAGGCACGGTATTACTAATTATTGCGATTATATTAATCTTGTTCGCTATTGTGGCAGTATTTAAAAATAAGAATTATTTTAAATATTTTGCGATGGCTATTACGATTATTCTACTAAGTATACTTGCTTTAGGCATTCATAAAATGATTGAAAGTAATAATCCATCTAAAAATCAAGCAACTCAATCTAAAGATAAGCAATCTAAAGAGGATAAATCATCTAAAGATAAAAAGAAAAAAGACAAAAAAATGGACGACAAAGATGATAATAATGTTACTCAAGAAGAACAAAATCGTTCTGAAGAAACATCAACTAATGAAGAATTAAATACTCAAGAACAACAAAGCTCACAACAAGAGCAACCAACAACTGAAGAATCAAATAACGAAGCACCTTCTACTCAACAAGATACTACACAAGATAATACTGTAAACAATCAAAATAATACTTCTTCTAATAATAATCAAAATGCGAATCAAGCAAACGACACAAATCAAAACTATAATCAAAGTAATAGAAATAGTAATGACAATGATGATAATAGCGGTTCAAACGGAAATATTTCTACAGAGGATAGTTCAAGTACTGATAATCAGTCTAATGAAAATCAAACACAGACATATTCAGAAAATAGCTCCGCTGAACAATCTGACAATGGCGAAGAAGCAACTGAGACTAATACAGATGAATCAAATAATAGTGCAAACTAATTAGTATAATCAATATATAAATTAATTAATACAATTACTTTTACCGGGATAATCAACTTTTCGACTTATCCCGGTATTTTTTAATTTAAATTATCAAATATTATTAACTGTTGAATTTTTAGAAAAGTGTGACATACTTATAGTAATAATATTTATATCAATTAGATATTAAATATAATTAAATAAAGGGTGACACTTATGAAGAAAGTAGCTTTTGTACTACTCTCAAGTTTTTTACTATTAGGGGCATGTGGTAACAATGATGATTCAGTAGATAATGTTAAGAAAAGTACTCACAAAAAAGACAACCCTAAGGTTCACAAAGATAAAGGCGAATCAGATCGTACAGATGGTAAAAAAATCAACGATAACTAATAGCAAAACAAGCATTTACATGCTTCTTTAATTGAAACGTAAATGCTTGTTTTTTCTATCAATATTACTGACGCAACAAATTTATTAATCCACCTTCTGTCACTTATTATAATAAATATTTAACGAATCCAAATACTTTTCTATCTAAACCATTACTTGTATAAAAAGAATGAGCATTTTTTCTTTCTTCCTTTATACCACTATTCAGGGTAAGTACTTTACATCCCAATGTACATACTAAACTCTCTCCTTTATTAAGTAAAAAATGAGCCGTAACCTTTTTTCAATAATTAGAATTAATGACAAATGCTAAAACCCTCATATATTCTCCACTTTAAAAAAAACAACATTTTACACATACCACTTAAGCCATTAATTTTATTATCTTTCAACTATAATAACAAATAATAATCATCGCGTTGATTTAAATTTTTCAGTCTATCTTTTAATTCCTATTTATTATAGAGCCATTTTTTGTATGGCAATTTTGGGGCAATACTGTGGCAACAAAAACAAAAAACCCACAACCACATGGGTTGCAGGCTATATAATGGAGACGGCGGGATTCGAACCCGCGTCCAGAGGTCCTGATACACATCTTTCTACGTGTGTAGTCTATTGATGAATTTCGCATAATAGTAAGCAACAGACAACCAGTATTATGCTAGTTTGATTAAATTTCATCTAAACAGACTTCAAACGGCAGTGTTTAGCATATCCTACTAGGGTTGAATCGCGTTAACAGCACGTAGGAGATGCTGTTAGGCGATGCAGAGTGCTATTACGCAGCTACTGCGAAATTATTGTTTGATTTGTCAGTTATATTTACTGAAATGTGTTGATGTCGGAGACAACCCTCCGACACGCTTAATGTGCTCGAGGGACCCCTGTCGAATCCAAAAACGCCCCCGTAATAAAATTTATAAATCATTACAATACGTAGTGACTGACTGAACTAAGAAAGCAATATAAAGCAATTCTTAGTTCTAGTCATTCATACTAAAGTGAAATAACACAATCGAAAGAATCCTACTTCACTCTCTATCTAACGTATTTTTTTATTCACAACATCAGTTATCATACCAAATAGCACCAGATTAAGCAACAAACACGCTTAATAACGGTCTTTGATTGCACGATCAACATCACGTTTCATTGCTTTATCTTTTAAAGCTTGACGTTTATCATGTATTTTCTTACCACGTGCTACGCCTAATAAGACTTTACATTGACCATGTTTTAAATAAAGTTTTAATGGAATAAGTGAATAGCCAATTTCTCTCGTACGTTCGCCAAGTTTAATAATTTCCTTCTTATGAAGTAATAACTTTCTAGAACGTAAAGGGTCATGATTGAAACGGTTACCTTCCTCATAAGGTGCAATGTGCATATTATTAATGAACATCTCGCCACGTTTAACTTGCGCATAGCTATCTTTCAAATTGGCACTACCACGACGAATAGATTTAATCTCTGTTCCCTTTAAAGCAATACCCGCTTCAATTGTATCTTCAATATTATAATCATGTCTGGCTTTACGGTTTTCAGCTAGTGTACCGGGTGATTTCGTTTTCTTCTTAGCCATTAATCTGTGTCACCTCTTTGCTGATTATTTTTTCTTACGACGTGATTTTTTCTTCACACTTTTATCTTTATAGAATGGTTTGTGATTCGTTTTACCTTGTTTATCACGACTACGTTGGTTTTTACCTTTTCGTTGCTTGCGTTTTTTCTTCTTGCCTTTATGATCATCATCTTTTGATTTATCTAAAGATTTGCCACGTGTTTTAGCTTGAATCGTTTTACCTCTCGATGGTCGTTGACTCCGATCATTTTTTGGCAATGGCATACCAACAATTTGGAAATCAATCATTCGTTCATCTACATCGACATGTGTGACTTTCACTGTAACTTGATTGCCAATACGGAATACTTTTGCTTGGCGCTCACCAATAAGTGCCATTTGGCGTTCATCAAATTGATAATAATCATCTGTCATATTTGAAATATGAACCATACCTTCAATTGTGTTAGGTAGTTCGATAAACATACCGAAATTTGCAACAGAGCTTACAATACCTTCAAATTCATCACCGATATGTTGAATCATATACTCAGCTTTTTTCAATTCATCAGTATCTCGTTCTGCTTCAATTGCACGACGTTCACGTTGAGACGTGTGCTCAGCTAATTCAGGTAATTTATCTTCCCATTTGTGTAATTCTTTGTTATTCATTGAATTATCGATGAGATATTTTCGAATTAAACGATGAACTGTTAAGTCCGGATAACGTCTAATAGGTGATGTAAAATGTGTATAGTATTCCGCTGATAAACCGAAGTGACCTAAGTTTGTATCATCATAATGTGCTTGTTGCATTGAACGTAACATCATTGTTGAGATAACCATTTGTTCAGAACGACCTTCAACTTCTTCTTGGATAGATTGTAATGTTGAAGGATGAATATCTTCACCTGTACCTTTAATCATAATTCCAAAGTTTGTAATAAAGTCGAAGAACTGTCTTAATCGATCTGATTTAGGTTGTTCGTGAACACGGTAAATGAAAGGAACTTCAAGTTTATTGAAATGTTCTGCAACCGTTTCGTTAGCAGCTAGCATAAATGATTCAATTAAACGTTCACCTTCGCCTCGCTCACGTAAAACCACATCAGTTGGTAAGCCTTCGTTATTCACTAACACTTTAGCTTCACTAATATCAAAGTCAATTTCACCACGACGTTTACGCATTTGGATTAAACGATTTGATAAATCTTGTGCTAAATCAAGCATTGGTGTAATTTCTTGATATTGCTTACGTACGTCATGGTCCTTTTCAGTTATAATTTGATTAACCGCATCATATGTCATTCTGTAATTAGAATGGATTACACTATCAAAAATGTCATGATTAACCACTTCGCCTCGTTCATTGATTTCCATGCGACAACTTAGTGTTAAGCGATCGACTTCTGGGTTCAATGAACAAATACCGTTACTTAAACGGTGTGGAATCATTGGAATAACACGGTCTACTAAATAAACACTTGTCGCTCTATCGTAAGCTTCTTTATCAAGTTCTGAGTCTTCTTTAACATAGTAGCTAACATCCGCAATACTTACAGTTAATTCAGTGTGACCATTTTTTAATTTTTTTACACTAATAGCATCGTCTAAGTCTTTTGCGTCTGCACCATCAATGGTAATCGTTAACTCGTCACGCAAGTCTGTACGACCTTTAATTTCATCAAGCTTAATCTCTTCAGGAACCGCTTCGGCTTCTTTCAATACATTATCAGGGAATTCGATTTCGATACCGTGTTGATAAATGATTGATAAGATATCTACTCCTGGGTCATTTTTATGGCCTAGAATCGCAGATATATGTCCTTCAGGATTATCTGTACCATCTGCATACTTCGTAATTTGAACGAGTACTTTATGACCATCTACCGCACCAAGACTTTGACCTTTCGGTATGAAAATGTCTTGCATAATACGTTTATCATCTGGGATAACAAAACCAAAATGTTTCGCTTCACTATAGGTACCGACTACTTGAGTGACAGAATGTTTCTCGATTGATTTAACTTCGCCTTCAATTTTACCTTTATGCTCACCTTTAGAATTCTGTATTTCTACAATAACTATATCACCATCTAATGCACGATTAATCTTAGTTGGTGGAATAAAGATATCATCCATATCTTCTTGTTCAGGACGTAGGAATGCAAAGCCCTTCTTATTTTGACTTAACGTCCCTTTAATCAACTTAGAATTCGAACTTTTATGCGATTGTTTGCGTTGGTATCTATCTGTTTTAGTTCGTTCAACTAAACCTGCTTGTTCAAGTTCTACTAGCACCTTTATTAAATCTCTAAACGAGTCGGCACTATTAAGACCTAAAGCATCTTGAAAATCAGATACCGACATCGGTTCGTAATCAGGCTGCTTTATGATTTCTTCAATGGATTGCTTTAAATTCATCATGCCCCTCCTTTCTTCTTTCGTTTAATATTTTTAAATTTATTATTCAGACCAATCTAAAGATTCTAAGAAACTGTATACATCTTCGAATACTTGTTCTTTTTCTTTATCGATTGTAATGACATGTCCTGAATTTGCATACCATTTGATGTCTTTTTCATCTGAGTCGACATTCTCATATATATAATTTGCTGATTGAGGATTAATCATTTCATCATTTTCAGCTTGTACTACTAAAATTGGATCTAACACTTCATCGATTTCGTTTCTAACGTTATTTAATGTTTCGCTTAACTCTTTTAACGTTTCAGTAGGATGGAAGTCTTCCATTTCTTTATCAATCGTTGCTTGATCTTTGCCTTCATATTTTTTGAAGTTTCGTGCATATTCTAAAAAGCCTTTGTATATCGCACCTTGCGTTTTACCTTCAGCGGGTGCACACATAGTTACAATACCCTTTACAGAACGATTTAAGCTCAATTTCAATGCGAATACACCACCGAGAGATAAGCCTGCTACGGCAATTTCTTCATAGCCTTGATCCACTAAATAATCATAACCATCAAGCACATCTTTAAACCACACATGTGGGCTTGATTTTAGAATTTCTTCAGGTGATGCAGCATGCCCTTCGTATTGAGGCGCATAAGAAGTGTAACCTTTCTTCTGTAGGAATCTTCCTAATTGTCTTACGTCTGATGAATTACCTGTAAATCCATGTAGAAGCAAGACTGCTCGTTTCCCTTCCTCAAAGAAAAACGGTTGTGGTAATTTAATTTGCATTTAAAATCCCTCTTCCATCATTATCTCAAAATTATTCTTGCGTTATATTTTTAATTCAAATACAATGCTTCGTATTAATATTATATTTAACTAAGTATTCCCTTATTATCTCGGAAATATACATTATTTAAATCGGACCTTAGGTCTCCTGACTAAATATCAATGACGTCGTCCGTCACTATTCATTATAAATAAAAAAGCCCGACATTAACATCGTCGGACCTTATAAACCAAAGTAACTGATACCAATCATTATTAAAAAGAAAATGACTGCTAAAATAATTGTTAATCTATGCAAGAATAAATCGACGCCACGTTGTTTTTGTTTACCAAATAACTGTTCTGCGCCACCACTAATAGCACCTGAAAGTCCATTACTTTTACCTTCTTGGAGTAATACAACAGTGATTAATGCAATACAATCAATAATTAAGAGTACTATAAAAAGTGTATGCATGAAAATTGTCCTCCATTCATTATATACGTTCCGAATTATATCATATACTAGTCTTTATAATCAATGACTATCGATTAAAAGTACTCTTACGAATGATTGAAATAACTAGCATGTATAATGCTAATACTGTAGAGCCCACAATTACGATTATAATAGGAATAATAAACAACACTGATTTAGCTGTTATTATCGCATTTATAACCATAGTTACGTTTACTAATGTAAATAATACATTTGAAACATAGACTGCAAACATAAACCACCACAGATATTTATGTCGATTCCATAATGCAATGACACCTGCTAAATATGCCAAAATATACATAATGCCAGTATATCTAAAGCTATTTAATATATTAGCTACTGCACTATCACTTGCTTTCTGTCCTGCCTGTGATAATAGTGTCTTAGCAGTTAACGTATCTAGTGCAATAAAGTTATGGATGATCAATAAAATACATAAAATTAAAGAACTGTAGCCTATTAATTTACCTGCATTGCGTTCTCTTTGACTAGGTTGATTAAGTTGATTCTCCATCTTTATTTCTCCTTCTTTTATATACATAACTATTATATCAGTTTGTATACCTAAATTAAATCTGTTCCATGTTCGTTAAAAATCATTAGTAGGTTAGATATATGTGATAAAAGTTGCATTAATGATTTTGTCATTATGATTTTACAATTTAGTTAATCACTTACATTGTTTAATAATTTAAAAAACCTGCCACAGTCTCAACTCTGTGACAGGTAATACATAAGCGTGAACTCTATTATTGTTTTAAATAGGTTAAATTATTAGACTTATTTGTCTAAATTGTAGAATGATTTGATACCATCGAATTTAGCAGTTTCAAATAATTCATCTTCAATACGTAATAATTGATTGTATTTAGCAATACGGTCAGTTCTTGATAATGAACCAGTTTTAATTTGACCAGCATTAGTAGCTACTGCTATATCAGAGATTGTAGTATCTTCTGTTTCACCTGAACGGTGAGAAACTACTGCAGTATGGCCAGCTTTTTGAGCCATTTCGATTGCTTCGAAAGTTTCTGTTAAAGTACCAATTTGGTTAACTTTGATTAAGATTGAGTTACCAATACCTTGTTCAATACCTCTAGAAAGGATTTCAGTGTTAGTTACGAATAAATCGTCACCTACTAATTGAACTTTATCTCCAATACGATCAGTTAATTGTTTCCAACCGTCCCAATCATTTTCATCCATACCATCTTCGATAGTGATGATTGGGTATTTACCAATTAATTCTTCTAAGTAGTCAACTTGTTCAGCTGCGCTACGTTTCGCACCATGTTCACCTTCGAATTTAGTGTAATCATATACACCATTTTCGTAGAATTCAGATGAGGCACAGTCGAATCCTAAGAATACATCTTCGCCAGGTTTGTAACCTGCTTTTTCGATAGCTTTAATGATTGTTTCTACAGCATCTTCAGTACCTTCAAATTTAGGAGCGAAACCACCTTCGTCACCTACTGCTGTTTCTAAACCACGTTCACTTAAGATTGATTTTAAGTTATGGAAGATTTCAGCACCCCAACGTAATGCTTCTTTGAATGATTCTGCACCTGTTGGTAAAATCATGAATTCTTGGAATGCGATTGGTGCGTCTGAGTGAGAACCACCATTAACGATGTTCATCATAGGAACTGGTAATTGTTTACCGTTGAATCCACCTAAATATTTGTATAAAGGTTGACCTAATAAGTCTGCTGCTGCACGTGCAACTGCGATAGATACACCTAAAATAGCGTTTGCACCTAATTTACCTTTGTTAGGTGTACCGTCTAATTGAATCATCATTTTATCAATAGATACTTGATCTAATACTGAAAATTCACCTTCAACGATTTCTGGTGCAATAATTTCGTTAACATTTTCAACAGCTTTAGTAACACCTTTACCGCTATAACGTGATTTATCTCCATCACGTAATTCAACTGCTTCGTGTTCACCTGTAGAAGCACCTGATGGTACTAATGCACGACCGAAAGCACCGCTTTCAGTTAATACTTCAACTTCAACTGTTGGGTTACCACGTGAGTCTAAGACTTCGCGAGCATAAACATCTGTAATAATTGGCATGTGAAAAATCTCCTTTAATTTAGATTCTAAAGCTATTATAGCTTGATTTAATCTTTAAATAAAATATTTATATCAGATAAGGACTGAATCCCTAAAGTTTCAAATATCGTATTAGGGATTTCAATATTCTTACCATTTATAACTGGACTAATTTTTAGTGTTTAATAAGTGATTCACCAGTCATGTCTGATGGTTGATCTACATTTAATAAATCTAATAGTGTTGGTGCTAAATCTCCTAGACGACCAGTTTCACGTAATGTAACGCCTTCTTTAGTTACAATAACAGGAACCGGATTAGTCGTATGAGTAGTCATTGGTTGATCATCATCTGTTAATACTTCGTCAGAGTTACCATGGTCAGCTGTAATAATTGCATAACCATTCATGTCTAAGATTTTATCAACAACTTCACCTAAGCATTCATCCACTGCTTCAATTGCTTTGATAGTTGGTTCTAACATACCACTATGTCCAACCATATCAGGATTAGCAAAGTTTAAGATAATTAAATCTAAATCACCTTTATCTAACTCTTCTAATAACGCATCTTTAACTTCATACGCACTCATTTCTGGTTTTAAATCGTAAGTCGCTACTTTTGGTGAATCGATTAAACGACGACGCTCACCTTCAAATTCTTCATTACGTCCACCACTCATGAAGTACGTTACATGTGGATATTTTTCAGTTTCAGCAATACGTAATTGTTTTAAGTTATTATTTTGAGCAACTTCACCAATTGTATTTGTTAAATCCACTTTCTCGAAGACAACTTCAGCATCTACATTGTCATTATATTTAGTAAATGTTGCGTAGAATAAATCTTTAACTTGTTCTACTTTAAAGCCATCAAATGCTTTATTAGTAAATACTTCTGACAACTGAGCTGCTCTATCAGGGCGGAAATTGAAGAAGATAACTGCATCTCCATCATTGATGCCATTATTTTGACCTTCAACAATAAATGGCTCAACAAATTCATCTGTTAAATCATTAGCGTAGTTAGCTTCAACGCCTTCTTTTGCTGAAGCATAAGCAGGCCCTTCAAAGTTACGGATAGCATTATATGCTTTTTGTTCACGGTCCCAACGTTTATCACGGTCCATAGCGTAATAACGGCCAGAAATAGATGCGAACTCACCTACACCTAATGATTTAAATTTAGCTTCTGTGTCCTCAATGTATTTTAGTGCTGATTTTTGGTCTACGTCACGACCGTCTAAGAATGCATGTACATAAACTTTATCTAAACCTTTTTGTTTAGCAAGTTCTAACAATGCAAATAAATGTTGGTAATGACTGTGTACACCACCATCAGATAGTAATCCAAAGACATGTAATACAGAATCATGCTCATTAACATGTTGCACGGCGTTATTTAACACATCATTTTCAAAGAAATCGCCATCTGCGATTGATTTATTGATACGTGTCAAACTTTGGTAAACAATACGTCCTGCACCAATGTTCATATGACCAACTTCTGAGTTACCCATTTGGCCTTCTGGAAGACCTACGTCTAAACCACTTGCTTCAATTTGTGTAGTTGGGTATTTACTGTAATAGCGGTCAAAATTTGGTTTATGCGCTTGTTTTACAGCATTACCATGTTCACTTTCACGATTAGCGAAACCATCTAAAATGATTAAAGCTGTCGGTTGTTTAGCCATAATTATTTTGCACCTTCTAACAATTGTACGAAATCTTCAACTTTTAATGACGCGCCACCTACTAATGCACCATCAATGTCAGATTGAGCCATGTATTCTTTAACGTTGTTAGGTTTAACACTACCACCGTATTGAATACGTGTTGCATCAGCAACATCTTGACTAGCCACTTTCGCTACTGTTTTACGCACGTGAGCACACATTTCATTAGCATCATCAGAAGTAGCTGATTTACCAGTACCGATTGCCCAAATTGGTTCGTATGCAATAACAACTTCTTTAAGTTGCTCTTCTGATAAACCTTCTAATGCTTTTTCAACTTGATTGCTAACGATTTCATTAGCTTTGCCATTTTCGCGTTCTTCATCTGTTTCACCAACACAAATAATTGGTGTCATGCCATGATTAAATACCGCATGTGCTTTTTTATTCACATCTTCATCTGTTTCATGGAATAATTCACGACGTTCTGAGTGTCCAATAACTACGTATTTAACACCTAAGTCAGCTAATGCCACTGGAGAGGTTTCTCCTGTGAATGCACCATTATCTTCAAAATAAGTGTTTTGAGCACCAATTTTCAATCCTTTTGCTTTGCCATCATTCACTAATGAAATTAATGCATCTAATTGAATTGTTGGTGCACAAATTACTGATTCAACTTCTTTTTCATCAGGTAATGTTGGTAAATTATTAACGAAGTCTTTAGCTTCTTTAACTGTTTTGTTCATTTTCCAGTTACCAGCTATGATTGGTTTTCTCATTGATTACACTCCTATATATTTAAAATTGTAATTTTAGCGTTAAATAACTTTTTAAGACGTAAAGTCTTATTCTTTGTACATTTTCCCTTGAAAATACTTAGAAAAACGTACACCTTTTATAAAATGATTATTTATCATTAATTGCTTTAATTCCTGGTAATTCAATACCTTCTAGGTATTCTAATGATGCACCGCCACCAGTAGAAATATGTGTGAAGTCATCTTCAAAACCTAAAGAAATTGCAGCAGCTGCTGAGTCACCACCACCGATAATTGTAGTAGCGTCTTTTAAATTAGCAATGGCTTTACATACACCGATTGTACCTTGAGCAAAGTTACTAAATTCAAATACGCCCATAGGTCCATTCCATACTACTGTATGTGCACCTTCTAATTCTTTAGAGAATAATTCTACAGTTTTAGGGCCAACGTCCATTGCTTCTTGATCAGAAGGGATGTTATCAATTGATACTTCAGTAATTTCAGCGTCATTTGAAAATTCTTTCGCAACTTTCGCATCTACTGGTAACACAATTTGATCGCCGTTACTTTCAAGTAATTCTTTAGCAAAGTCGATTTTGTCTTCTTCTAGTAAAGATAAGCCAATTTCTTTGCCTTGTGCTTTTAAGAAGGTATACGCCATTCCACCACCAATAAGAATTTTATCAGCGATATTTACTAAGTTTTTAATAACACCAATTTTGTCAGATACTTTTGCTCCACCTAAAATTGCAACTACTGGTTTATGTGGGTCGTTAACAACACCACCGATAAATTTAATTTCTTTTTCCATTAAATAACCAGCCGCTGTTTCTAAATGCGTTGAAATACCAACATTAGAAGCATGTTCGCGGTGAGCTGTACCGAAAGCATCATTTACAAATACATCGCCTAGTGATGCCCAATATTTACCTAGTTCAGGGTCATTTTTAGATTCTTTTTTACCATCTAAATCTTCGAAACGTGTATTTTCAACTAATAGTACATCGCCTTCACTTAAGTTTTTGATAGCTGATTCTAATTTTTCACCACGTGTTTCAGGTACGAAAGTAACTTCTTTACCTAATTTTTCAGATAAAGCATCAGCAACAGGTTTTAATGTAAGACCTTCTTTATCACTTTCTTGTTTAACTTTTCCTAAGTGAGAAAATAGTACTAATTTACCACCTTGTTCGATGACATATTTAATTGTTGGTAAAGCCTGAACAATACGGTTATCATTTGTGATCTTACCGTCTTTTAAAGGTACATTGAAATCAGCACGTTCTAAAACAACTTTCCCTTTTAAATCTAAATCAGAAACAATTTTCTTTGCCATTATAATTTCCTCCTCTAAATAGGAATTACTAATATAAAAATAAGCGGAGAAGCGTTAGTGCTCCCCGCTTACTCATAAGCTAACTTATTTCAATAATTTGTACAAGTGTACTGTGAATAGTACATCCATACTGAGCACAAGTTTATTTAACTATGCTTCTAAATTATTTAGATAATTCTGCTAAATATTCTAAAGTACGAACTAATTGAGCCGTGTAAGACATTTCGTTGTCATACCAAGCTGCAACCTTAACTAATTGACGGTCACCAACAGACATTACACGAGTTTGAGTAGCATCGAATAATGAACCGTAAGTCATGCCAACTACGTCAGAAGAAACGATTTCGTCTTCAGTGTAACCAAATGATTCGTTTGAAGCGTTTTTCATTGCTTTGTTAACGTCTTCAACAGTAACATCTTTTTCTAATACAACTGTTACTTCAGTTAATGAACCTGTAGCAACTGGTACACGTTGAGCACCACCGTCTAATTTACCATCGATTTCAGGAATAACTTTACCGATTGCTTTTGCAGCACCTGTTGAGTTAGGTACGATGTTTTGAGCTGCTGCACGCGCACGACGTTTGTCACCTTTTTTATGTGGACCGTCTTGAGTCATTTGGTCACCAGTGTATGCGTGAATAGTTGTCATTAAACCTTCAACTAAACCAAATTCATCACTTAATACTTTAGCAACTGGTGCTAATGAGTTAGTAGTACATGATGCACCTGAAACAACTGTTTCTGAACCATCTAAGTCATTGTGGTTAGTGTTGAATACGATTGTTTTTACATCACCTTTAGCTGGTGCAGAGATTAATACTTTTTTAGCACCTGCATTGATGTGTGCTTCTGCTTTTTCTTTATCTGTATAGAAACCAGTACATTCTAATACTACGTCGATATCTAAATCGCCCCAAGGTAATTTGCTTGCATCTGGTTCTTCGTATGATTTAACTTCTTTACCATTTACGCGGAAACCACCATCAATAACTTCAACTTCTCCTGTGAAACGACCTTGCATAGTGTCATATTTTAATAAATGAGCTAACATTTCGTCGTCTGTTAAGTCGTTTACTGCAACTACTTCAATACCTTCTACGTCTTGAATTCTTCTAAATGCTAAACGACCAATTCTACCAAAACCATTAATTGCTACTTTTACTGCCATTATAATGGCCTCCTTTAAAATGATATTTAAAAAGCTTTAAACTTTTTATTACTAATTTAATATTACCTTTGCTGCTGCTTCATCAGTAATTAAAACTGTATTTTTAGGTGCAATACTTAAGTAAGCTTTAATTGCTTCACCTTTAGATTGTCCACCTGCAACAGCGAATATAAAATCTTTGGTTTCTAAATCTTCAAGTTGTAGTCCTATTGTCTTTACTTTGTAGACTACATTTCCTTGAGCGTCAAAATAGTAACCGAAAGCTTCTGCGACGGCTTGATGATGTTGAAGGTTTTCAATCACCTGTTCTGACGATTGTCTACGATACGCCATCTTCAGCGCATCACCAATACCGTGAATTGTTATATTTGCTTGTCTAATTTTATCTAATGTATGAACCACAGAGGGTTCCATCAGAAGTGTATTATACGTTGATTCACTTACATTATCTGGTACATAAAGTGTTGTATAATAACCACCTGTTTGTTGCGCCATGCTCGCTGAAATCGTGTTAGCTTGATAAATAACATTCTCACCAAGACCACCACGAGCTGGTACGAAAAATACATTAAATGGTAGAAGATGCATGGCTCGGCTTACATTTGCCATTGTTGAACCACCTGTTACTGAAACAATAGCGTCTTCATATAAGATGCTTTCTAATAATTGGCCAGCTTGTCTTCCCATTTCGGATTTAACATTCTCTTGAGCATCTGCATCACCAGGTATAACGTGAACTTCTTTAATACCAAAAGTTGACTTAATTTGATTAGCTAATTGATTATCATCAGTATAAATATTGAAATATTCGTTAAGCTGATTCAAAACTGACTTGCCTTCTTCAGTGATTTCCATTCCAGTCGATTTGACTTGAATTAAATCTTGCTTTTTCAACATATCAGTTTCAGATCTTAAGACACGTTCGGTAATATCCATGTGCTCACTTAAACTTCTTCTACCTACTGGTTGATTATTTGAGATAGTAGTTAAGATAGAAAAGCGTCGATACATTTTATCAATTAAATCAGGTATCAGCTTCTGTTGAATTTTAATCAAGTCCTTCACTACTACCTTCCTCCTTTATGTATAAAAGGTAACCAATAGCACAAACCCAGTTTGACTTATTGTGTCCCGCGCGGGACAAAATCTAACCTCTTTACACTTGCAATAGTACTATTGTGTTGTTGAAAATGCAAGAGAAAAACTCTAATATTTAAAATTATCTGTAAAATCCCCTAATTTAAGTAGTATTTCCCTTTTTGTAAAGTGCCACAAAATTTAATTAAACCCTTATTTTATAGTATTACCCTTTAAGTTTAGAAATTATTCTTTTGCAAAATACTTTCTTGTTTAAACTATTTTAATTTACAATATAAGAAATTCATTTAAGGAGGATGAAGAAATGGCTCGAGAAAATGATAATAATGTAGAAGTCATTGACCCTAAAGATCGTAGATATAAAGATGATAACTATTTTAATGGTAATGAACGTAACAACTATTCAATAAGATATCATTATGGTTGTGGTTGTCCATTTGGTTGCCTTTCTTCAATAATCATTTCTATTTTGCTTTCAATTATTTTTACCTTTTTACTCAATTGGATGTTTTAAAAAAGTAAAAAGTGAGACTTGAAACATGACTGTTTCAAAATCTCACTTTGATAACTACTAACTATATTATTCATTACTATTTGATGATTCTTGGCTTGACTGACTTTGACTAGACGTAGCACTTCGTTGTGAAGTTTGTCTTGTGGTTGATTGCTGCGTAGACGACTGAGTTGTTGATCGTTGTTGGGTCTGTTGTGATTGTTGTGTTTGCGGTGATTGTTGCGTTCTAGTTTGATTGCTTGTCTGGTTACTATTAGACTTATCCGTATTTGACTCACTAGAATTACTATCACTGCTATTATTACTGTTACTTTCTTGAGTTGCTTGTTCTTTAGTGCGAGTTTCTTTTGTTGTAGCTTCTTCTTTAGTTGTTTTCTCTTGTGTTTTTTCTTCCTTAGTCTGTGCTTCTTTGGTTCTTTGTTTCTCTTCTGTTGATGGTTGTTGTTTAGTTCTTTGTTGAGTTGAAGGTGTTGCTTGTTGTGTCTGACGTTGTTGGGTTTGAGCTGTTTGCTGCGTAACATTTTCTTGAGTCACATTCGAACTATCTTCACTTGTTTTTTTATCTTTATCTGACTTATCCTTTTTGTCTTTATCTTCTTTGTCTTTTTTATCATTTTTATCTTTGTGCTCTTCAGTTGATTGATTGTTTAAGCGTTCACTTGAACGATTTGAATGATCTACAAATGCAAAAATCGCAAATGCTAATCCGCTTAATAATAATAAAACGATAATCGTACTAATAAGTTTCGAAATGCCACTCATTTTTTTCTTTTCCGGTTCACCAAAGTCATCTCTATTTCTATTGTTCTTAGACATAAGTTACCTCACTTTAATATATTAAAATTGTCTAGTCCCCTAAATGTAGCATATAATTTTACAGTAATTCGCGCGGAAATGAAATAAAAAGGTTTAAGACATTAATTATAATGATACATAATCACTTATATATGATAACATCATAAGTAATTACAAACATCAATTATGCAAATTTAATTTTATTATAATGTGAAAGTGTGAGACATAATGAAAAAATTTGTTTCTGAAGATATATTTGAAGATGAAAATGTCCCTAAACATAATCTAAAATCTATGATGTTGAATAATGATGATTATGATGACAGTCATACATCTCAGTTTGACCTTATATTTTTATCAGTCATTTTCATTCCTCTAATCATATTATTCTTAATCTTTATTCATTAGTACTATAATAGATATACAAAGAGCCCACACGATTCTCGCATGGGCTTCTACTAAAGGGAGTCAAAATTGACCTTCGTTTATTTTGTGTAGTCTATGGGGTATACTCAGTTTACTCAAAGATATTGAAATCTACTATAGCGAAGGTACAAATTAATTATAACTTAACTTTAGATAATTTAAATCCTGTTTACAGCTTAGTAAATGACATATTATTGACTAATCATTGTACATTTTTTGAACAACAAAAGTTCAATGATGATAATAGAAAGGCTATCTTAATACTATAAATTAATAGAGGTGTAAATATGAAGCAATTCTTAATAACTGGCGGAACTGGAATGGTAGGAAGTCAATTAGTAAATGAATTAAAGAATCGCGATGTACATATTACAATACTAACTCGTAGTGATAAGCAAAGTGATGATCCAAAGATTTCTTATGTTAATTGGTCAAAAGACGGTTGGATGTCCCTAGTTCCAGATATAGATGTTGTTATTAATTTGGCTGGTGCAACTTTAAATAAACGCTGGACACCATCATATAAACAATTGATTATGACTAGTCGTATTCAGTCAACTCAAGCACTTGTCGATTTATTTAGCGACCGAGAACATAAACCTGAAGTGCTCTTTAATGCTAGTGCGATGGGTTATTATCCACCTAGTTTATATCATACTTATACAGAAAAATATCAAACACATCCGTTTGATTTTCTATCTGATGTGGTTTATCAGTGGGAACGTTTTGCTAAACGCTTTGAGTCATTTGGTACGCGAGTAATACTTGGCAGATTTAGCATGATTTTATCTGATGATGGAGGCGCCTTACAGACGATGAAGCTTCCTTATAAATTCTTCGTAGGTGGCAAATTAGGATCTGGATTCCAATGGTATTCATGGATTCACATTAATGACTTAGTACGCGCAATTCTATTCACAATCGATAATCCTAAAGCAAAAGGTCCATTCAATATGGCTGCACCAATTGCTGAACGCCAAAATTTATTTGGGTACACACTTGCGCGTGTCATGCATCGCCCTCACGAAACGTGGGTGCCATCATTCCTAATGCGATTAGCACTTGGTGAAATGTCTACGGTTGTTTTAGATACGCAAAAGGTATTACCAAATAAACTGGATGCGCTCGGTTTTACATTTAACTATCCTAATCTAAAAATTGCTTTCGAAGATTTAATAGATGCATAATAATTTAATTGGAGTTTTAAAAATGAATGACGAGAAATTAACTTATATTCTACTTATCATCGCAAGTCTATTTCTTATACTCAATGGTGTTTTCGCTTTCGAACATAATTTAATAATTATTTTAATGTCCATATCTTTCATTTTAATTGGCATTATTTTATTTATTATATCTATTCGACTGTTCCTAAAACATTCTTCAAACAATTAAAATAGTCATAAAAAAACGGGGAGTGTTAGTTTAAACACCCCCCATTTCTATGCCATGGTTAAATTTGATTATTTTTCTTCTGGTTGCATAACATTATCTATTAAACCATATTCTTTAGCTTCGTCAGCAGTTAAGAAGTTATCACGATCAGTATCTTTTTGAATTTTTTCAATACTTTGACCTGTACGTTCAGCTAAAATTTTGTTTAATTTTTCACGTGTTTTTAAAATGTGGTTAGCAGCAATTTCGATTTCAGTTGCTTGTCCTTGTGCACCACCTAATGGTTGGTGAATCATAACTTCAGCGTTTGGTAATGCAAAGCGTTTACCTTTTGCGCCAGCTGCTAATAGGAATGAACCCATTGATGCAGCCATACCGATACAAATTGTTTGTACATCTGGTTTAATATGTTGGATTGTATCATAAATTGCAAATCCAGCAGTGACACTACCACCTGGAGAATTAATATATAGATAGATGTCTTTCTCAGAGTCTTGAGCTTGTAAGAATAATAATTGTGATACAATTGAATTTGCTACATTATCATCAATTGCAGAACCTAACATAATAATACGGTCTTTCAATAAACGTGAATAAATATCGTATGCGCGTTCACCGCGATTTGTTGTTTCAATTACTGTAGGAATTAAATTCATTTATATTTCCTCCTTGTGATTAACTGTTAATTAGTATTTTACATCAAAAGTCAAAAATGGTCAAAATTTAAACTCATCTAGCACTAAGAAAAGTTGACCATATTTTAATAGATTTTGTACACTATAAACATACATTCAGATTGTACTTTTAAAATAACAATTAGTACAGAAATTTGTCTTTATCATTTAATATCTCCTCGTAGTGTAACGGATAGCACGTAAGATTCCGGTTCTTAAGATAGAGGTTCGACTCCTCTCGAGGAGGCTAATAGCTTTAATTATGCACATTTTAATTTCAAGAATGGAAGTGTGACAGAATTCTTTTTAAATTCGTCGTCCCTCTCTCAACTTGCTTTGCTTGTAGAATTTCTTAGTGAAATCCTCTTTGTTGGGGCCCCGCCCGCAAGGATTACTAGAACTGAGAAAAGCTTGATTTAAGCGGCTTCTGAGTTCAGACAGCTACTGCGAATTTGCAAAATAGTATCATCATATTATTTATGTCCCAGGCTCGTTCTTTTTTATTTGTCTTTTAATTAAAAACCAAAGAAAACTAAATTTCAGGGACTTTTCAGGGATCCAAGTCCCTAGTTCTAAAAAAAGAACTCGCCAATCCATGACGAGTTTATACTTATAATTCTATTTTTTCACCACTTCGAATTTTGTCTGCAAGTTCATTTAACTTTCTTAAACGGTGGTTGACTCCAGATTTAGATATCGGACCAGTCGATATCATTTCTCCTAGTTCTTTTAAAGAGATTTCTTGATGCTCAACTCGAAGTTTGGCAATCTCTCTTAAGCGATCAGGCAAATTATCTAATCCGATTTCCTGATTAATTAACTGAATACTTTCTACTTGTTTCATAGCGGCACTTACAGTCTTATTAAGGTTTGCAGTTTCACAATTTACTAAACGATTCACTGAATTTCTCATATCCCTAACAATTCGCACATCTTCAAACTTCAATAATGCTTGGTATCCACCTATTAAACTTAGAAAATCAGAAATTTTTTCAGCTTCTTTTAAGTAAGCAATACTACCCTTTTTTCGTTCTAAATGTTTAGCATTTAATCCATAACTATTCATTAATTTAGTTAAACCTTCAGAATGATTCTCATATTGAGAAAATATTTCTAAATGGTAGGATGATGTCTCTGGATTATTTACAGATCCTCCAGCTAAAAATGCGCCTCTTAAATAACTTCTACGCATTTCATCATCTTTAATCATGCTAGCATCAATATCGTGAACAAAAGTACCATTCTTTAATATACCAAGTTCATCTAGAATTTCTTTAGCTCGCACTTTTGTACGACAAATATAAATATTATTTTTCTTTAATTTCATTTTTTTACGAACTAGAATTTCCACTTCTACATTAAATATGCGTTTAATTAATGAATAAATTCTTCTAGCGGTCGTAGCATTCTCTGTTTGAACATTAATTACGAATTGTTGATTAGATAGGCTAAGTGCACCGTTCATACGAATTAATGCGCTAAGCTCTGCTTTGGCATTGCTTTCATCAACATCAATGCGTGTTAATTCATTCTTCATATCTGATGCAAAACTCATCACATTTCCCCCTCTAATCAATTATATATATACATGTAACTAACATCCTATATAGTTGCACTATATTACGCGAATACATTAATAAACATACGCCCTATATCATACCATAGTTATACAGATGATTAGAAGTGTTATTTTTTAGGTCTAAATTGAATCGTACTTGTCATTTCAAGTGCTAAATCATAGATCAATCTTGCTAAAACTTTAGTATTGTGACGTACTAAATGATCATCTAATATTTCGACTAAATTAGATGACGTAATCATTCTAATATTATGATCTGTAATTTTATGTTCATCCATAACAACCGGTTTAGCATTACGCTCTCTATAACGTTCTAACACTTTATCATCGTATTTATCATTACTACAGATGACATAATCAATAAAATCACTTCCAGCATGTTTATGTATCGCTTGAATATGGTCCATAACATCGTAATCTGATGTTTCTCCCGGTTGAGTCATAACATTAGATATGTATAATTTAGGTGCTTTAGAACGTAAAATAGCTTCTGACATACCTTTAACACATAAATTCGAAATAACACTTGTGTATAGTGATCCAGGTCCAAGCACGATTAAATCTGCATCTTCTAATGCGTCAATTGCTTCTTCCATAGGTTCAACATTTTCAGGTTCTAAAAAAACACGATCAATACATTTGTTTTTCTTTGGTATTTGAGATTCTCCTCGTACAATTTCTCCGTCTTCTAACACTGCGTTTAGCATAACATTAGTATTCGTTGAAGGAATCACTTTACCTTTAATATTTAAAATCTTACTTAATTCTTTAACTGCATGACCGAAGTCATTCTTTATATTTGTTAAGGCTGCTAGTAATAAATTACCTAGTGAGTGTCCTTCGATTTGATTTTCTTTAAATCGATATTGAAATAATTCTTCTATGACCGGTTCAGCATCGCTTAGTGCTGCGATAACATTTCTAATATCACCTGGAGCAGGTATATCCATCTCACTACGTATTTTACCAGTACTGCCACCATCATCAGCTACAGTAACGATGGCCGTTATATCAATGGGGTACTCTCTCAGCCCCCTCGCCAATACTGATAGGCCTGTTCCACCGCCTATGAGTACAATCTTTAATTGTTTCATTTTCTCACGCCACTTTCGATATGTGCATCTCTGTGATGAACATAGACATTATAATCAAATATTTCTGTTAATTCTTCACCAATGCGTTTAGCTAACGCAACAGAGCGATGTTGACCTCCTGTACAACCTATTGCAATTACTAATTGTGATTTACCCTCTTTTTTATAACCTGGTATCATAAATTTCAGTAAATCCATTAATTTTTCGAAAAATATTTCAGTTTCTTTCCATTTCATAACATAATGGTAAACTGGTTCATCTTCTCCTGTCATCGGTCTTAAGTCTTCAACATAATAAGGATTTGGGAGGAAACGGACATCAAATACTAAATCTGCGTCTTTTTGTATACCGTGTTTAAAGCCGAAACTTGATACATTGATACTAAAGGATTTAAAATTCTCATCTTCAAATTTTTCTTTCACTCTAGCTTTAAGTTCTTTCGTCGTCAATTGAGTTGTATCTACAATATAATTAGCGATTGTACGAATATTGCTAAGCAATTGCTTTTCTTCTAAGATTGAATCCATCAAAGACATTTGTCCATTTTCATTTAAAGGGTGAGCTCGTCTAGATTCTTTGTATCTAGAAATTAGTTTTTCTGTTTCCGCCTCTAAAAACATGACATCTACAATTACATCGTTTCTACTTTTGATTGCATCAATTTCTTCTACTAATGATTTAAATAATTCTTTACCTCTTAAATCTATAGCAATAGCTACTTTTTGCAAAGAAGGATTACCTTGTTCCATTAATTCTACAAATTTAGGGAGTAAAATAGGTGGTAGATTATCAACACAGAAGTAACCAATATCTTCTAAACATTGTATGACCACTGATTTACCCGCACCGGATAGACCTGTTACTACTAATAGTTCACTTTTACTCATTTCATTTTCTTTATGGTTCGTCATTTTGACACCGCCTAGTTAATCTTTTTAATATATACATACGTTTTAGAATATCGTTAATTTACTTTCATAATATCATATGAGCTACTTATCGTAACTATTATTGCGATATCTGAATCTAATATTGAATTAAATAAAAAAGGCTAGAATTCATGCTTTAATCACTATATGATGTGACTGCATGCTCTAGCCTAATCTTATTTATGCTTCTTGCTTATCTTTTAATTCTTCAATGTAATCAATAGCACTTTGTGCTGCTATACTACCATCACCCGTAGCTGTTACAATTTGACGTAAACCTTTATCTCTAACATCACCAGCCGCAAATATACCTGGCACTTTCGTACTCATATTATCTTCAGTTACAATATAGCCCATATCATTCGTAATTCCTAGATTCACAAATGGTGCTGTTAATGGTTTCATACCAATGTAGATGAACACCCCATCTGCATCTAAAGTTTGTTCAGAGGCATCTTTGGTAGAAACAAGTGTTACAGAACCTACTTTTCCATCTTTTTCATTAATCGATTTTAAAGTATGACTCCATATAAAATCGATTTTGTCATTTTTAAACGCACGATCTTGCAAGATTTTTTGTGCTCTTAATTCATCTCTTCTGTGTACAATTGTAACTTTATCTGCGAATTTAGTTAGGAATGCACCTTCTTCAACGGCAGAATCCCCGCCACCTATTACAAATAAGTTTTTATTTTTGAAGAATGCACCATCACATACTGCACAATAACTTACACCGCGTCCACCTAGTTCTTGTTCACCAGGGACACCAATTTTTTTATATTCAGCACCAGTTGAAATAATTACCGCACGAGCTGTTATCTCTTTATTGCCTAAATTAATTTCTTTATAGTCACCTTTATCTTCAATTGATTTAATATCTCCATATTGATATTCAGCACCGAATTTTTTAGCGTGTTCGAACATTTTAGTTGATAAATCTGGACCAGTAATCATTTCGAATCCTGGGAAGTTCTCTACTTCCTCTGTATTTGCCATTTGTCCACCAGGCATGCCTCGTTCAATCATTACTGTGCTTAAATTTGCACGTGATGCATAAACTGCTGCAGTCATACCGGCTGGTCCAGCACCGATAATTGCAACATCATAATTTATTTCAGTCATTTTTATGCCTCCTACGTTTTTAATATCATGCGCATTATATATTAATATTTGAAATCTTTAAATTTATATGCTCAACAATTGATCAATTGCGTTATCTAACTTATAACGTGATATATTAAACAATTCCATAATTTTCTTTTTAGTCATATGGCTATGATAATAACGATGATATAGATAAGCATGTGCAGCTACATATCTGTCAACTTCACTAAAATCAACGTCGTTCGCAATTAACCCTTCACCTTTATCAATCCAACTTATAAATAATTCCGTATCTTTCTGTATGTCGTCCATTTCATATAAACTCACTAAACCTTTGTGAATGAAATCTAATTTATTTAAATGCAGTCCCTGTACTAAATAAGTAAGGTAAAGTTTTTCATAGTCATTCATTGTTTCTAAAATAGACCAAATCTCTTGAGTCATTAATATTTCTTTACCATTTAATTGATTTAATAAAAACACACCATAAAGTCTATAATGGCTATCATCATCTAATAACAGTGGTAATATTTTTTGATCAAATGTTTGTTTACTCTCTTCAAGTACCCAAGGTGCGTAGCCCACATCAACTTTAGAAATTTGCAGTAACTTCTCCCAAAATACTTTACTCTGTTCTTTATTTCCGAGGTAATAATAATTAAAGCTCAATGCATTAAACATTTGAATTGAGGCAAACTTACCTTTTTTATAAAGTGGTAATAATATTTGTTGAGATGCATCGTACTGTTTTAAATAGCTTAGTACTATGCCTAATTTAAAACTTTCATCATCATTCATTGGTACTACTTTACTTAATATTTTAAGATATTTGTGATACTTATCTTTTTCATTCGTATTGTAAAGTAGCAATGTATAGTGACATAGTGCATGTACATCTGAATTATCTTCAGCCAATAACGCTTCAAACATATCTTTAGCAATTTCATATTCACTTAAATACAAATAGCACATTGCTAATAAGTTGCGAATGACTCTATGTTCTTGAATTTTCTCATCTTGATTCAAAATATATTTACGTGCATCTTGTAATCTTCCTTGAGAAAATAAATATTGGAATAGTAATTGCGTTGAGAAAAGTTGTGCTTCAAGTTGAATTTTATCTTCACTCATATAAGACACTTCGAATGTTTTTTCTAATTCTTCTCGAAAGTCAGTATCATCAGTTAAAATCACATAATTAATACCAAACAAGAAGGCCTTGTTTGGCTCATTAAGGTCAATGTTTAATTGACTAAGTTGATAGAAACTGTCGGCAACATGATTACCTTCAATAATGCTGTCATAAAACAAATGCTCAGCTCGTCTACCTAAATTAAGTTTATTTAAGCAATAAGCATACTTTAATTTAATATCAAAATCTTGTGGTGACAAATCAAGCACTTTTTTATAGTATTCTACTGCCTTATTAAAATCTTGCATTCTATATTTTTGATCAGCCATTTTACGATAAAATGGTTCATCAAATTTCATCGAGATAATTTTGTCATTGTTTTGCGCCATTCTTTGTCACCTCTCTTTATTTATGATGTATTTGCATAGGATTGCCATATGCAATGGCATAATCTGGTATATCTTTTGATACAACTGTTCCAGCTTTAACGACTACATGATTACCAATATGTACACCTGGTAGAATGGTCGAATTTGCACCAATTAATGTATGGTCACCAATGTACACTGGGCCATAGCGATATTCATCCACTAATACTTCGTGCGTTAATATTGTTGTATTATAACCAATTACAGAATTATTGCCAATTGTAATGAGTTGCGGATAAAAGATGTCAAGCATTACTTTATAGGCAATAGCAGTATGTTGTCCAATGGTCATGTTCAATAGATTAATATATATCCAACGTTTCCATTTTAAATTTGGTATAAAACGACATAATTCAATAAGCAATGTATTGGTAAATACTTTGGGAAAACGTACTAAACTATAAATCCGCCATAGCGGATTAATCTTATGATGGTCTTCTTTAGTTAACCGTCTCATGATTTCACTTTCGCCTTAGAGCTATTCCAAGTTAACGGACCTGCTTCTTTGTACAATGGTGGCTGGTATTTAATGCGACGATAAATTAAAATAACCAAACCAATTATGATTAAAATAACTGATACCAATTGCGCTACTCTAATATGACTTGTTAGCATTAAACTATCCGTTCTTAACCCCTCTACAAAGAAACGTCCAATTGAATACCATATTAAATACAGTGTGAATGTTTCACCTACGCGAAGATGCTTTCTAATTGTAATTAATATGATGAATCCCAATATATCCCATATAGATTCATATAAGAATGTTGGATGGTAGTATATCCCTTCAATATACATATTACGAATAATAAACTCTGGAATATGTAAATTTTCTAAAAAGGTTCTTGAGACTGGACCCCCATGAGCTTCATGATTCATAAAGTTACCCCAACGTCCAATACCTTGAGCTAAAATAATGCTTGGTGCCACAATGTCACCAATTTGAAATGGATTTAAATTTTTAATTTTACATACAATAATACCAGTGATAAATCCACCTAAAAGACCACCATGTATTGCAATACCGCCATGCCATATCATTGGAATTTCAAAAGGGTTTTGGGCGTAATATGGCCATTGAAAAATCACGAAATAAATACGTGCAGTGATAAACCCAAAGATGGCACTGTAAAAGATGACGTCAACAAGCGTATCTTTATGTAAACCAACATATTTCAAGCTTTCTTGAGCTATGAAATAACCAATAAGGATTCCTACCGCAATAATGATACCGTACCATTTTATTGAAAGTGGACCTATGCTAAATGCAGTAGGATCAATATAATTCAGATTAAAAAGCATGTTCTAGTTCTCCTTGCTTTGATGACCTTTTTTTAAGATTTCTTCATTTAAACGTTGATTAAATTCTTCAGCTGTATTAATCCCCATTATATTTAAACGATAATTCATCGCTGCGACTTCTATAATGACTGCAACATTTCGTCCTGGTCTTACAGGAATTGTTTTTTTAGTGATTTCTGTATCAAGAATTTGTAATGTTTCTTCATTCAATCCAACTCGGTCATACAGTTTATCTTTATCCCAATTTTCAAGGTTAATGTTAAGACGAATTTGTTTTTGTGTGAGGATTGACCCCGCTCCAAATAATGTCATGACATTGATGATACCGAGACCCCTAATTTCTAGTAAGTGCTCAATTAATTTAGGTGGTGTCCCTATTAATTCATCTTTAGTTATTTCACGAATTTCTACGTTATCATCAGCTACGAGTCGATGACCTCGTTTCACTAATTCAAGTGCAGTCTCACTCTTACCTATACCAGAATCTCCAGTGATTAACACACCCACACCATAAACATCGACTAACACACCATGTAATGATGTTGTCTTAGCTAATTCATGTTCAAGGAAGGTCGTTAATCGACTCATTAAACTTGTAGTTGCATCCTTTGATACGATGAGTGGTGTATCCATTTCTTGAGCGGCATCAATCAGCTCTTGCGGAGGTTCTAATCCTCTTGTCACAATAATTGCAGGTGTTTCAGGACGACATAATTTTCTCATACGTCCATGACGTTCCTCGTCTGGTAACAAATTATAAAACGATAATTCTGTAGTACCTAGTAATTGAATTCGGTCTGCAGCATAGTGTGAAAAATATCCAGCCATTTCTAGACCTGGTCTAGAAATATCCGTATTTTTAATAGGTTTATGTAATCCTTTTTCACCTGTAAACAATTCTAATTTAAGTAATTTGACTAATTTCTCTGTCGTTAACATGAGTTCACCTCAAAATTTTCACTTGAATTCATTCACCTATTATCATATCAAAAATAAAGACAAGATTAATATAAAAAAGAAGAAATCCTAATATATTTGTTTCATATACACCTTAGATTGCTTTTAAATGATTAAGGGAACAACATATAGTTTGTATTGGATTACTTAACCTCACTTATTGAATTTCTTATTACAATTCCCTTTGTTGAGTTTGATGTTTAGTTATTAAAAAAACTGAGAAAAGCTCGATATGAGCGTCTTCTCAGTTAAGTCAATTAATGCGAGATATCTATGACCCCTTAAATTACTATTAATTTCCATAATCTATAATTTAATTTATTCTACTTTATCTCGTTCAAGTACCGTTTTTAAATATTTACCTGTGTATGATGATTCAACATTTGCAATCTCTTCTGGTGTACCAGTAGCTACTAGTGTACCACCACCATCGCCACCTTCAGGTCCTAGATCAATAATATGATCTGCTGTTTTAATGACATCTAGATTATGTTCAATAATCACAACTGTGTCACCGTTTTCGACTAGACGATTAAGCACTTTTAGCAAACGACTAATATCATCGACGTGCAAACCGGTTGTAGGTTCATCAAGAATATAGATGGAACGACCAGTTGAACGTTTATGCAATTCAGATGCTAATTTAACACGTTGTGCTTCTCCTCCTGATAGTGTTGTAGCTTGTTGTCCAAGCGTGATGTAACCTAAACCAACATCTACAAGTGTTTGTAATTTACGATGTATTTTAGGAATGTTTTCAAAGAAATACGTTGCTTCTTCCACTGTCATTTCGAGCACTTCAGCAATATTCTTACCTTTATAAGTAACTTCTAATGTTTCACGGTTATAGCGTTTTCCATCACAAACTTCGCATGGAACATACACATCAGGTAAAAAGTGCATTTCAATTTTAATAATGCCATCACCTTTACAAGCTTCACAACGCCCACCTTTAACATTAAAGCTAAAGCGTCCTTTTTGATAACCACGAATTTTCGCTTCATTAGTTTGAGCAAATACATCACGTATATCATCAAATACGCCAGTATAAGTGGCTGGATTAGAACGTGGCGTTCTACCGATAGGAGATTGGTCAATTTCAATAATTTTATCTAATTGATCAATACCTTCAATACTGTCAAAGGCGCCCGGTTTAACTTTAGATTTATTTATTTTTTGAGCTAATGATTTATATAATACTTCATTAACTAGTGAACTTTTACCTGAACCAGACACACCTGTTACAACTGTCATTACAGACAATGGAATATCTACATCTACACCTTTTAAGTTATTACTTCGTGCACCTTTGATACTAATTTTGCGATCAGTTACTTCTCGACGATGTTCAGGAACGTCGATACGTTTCTTACCGCTTAAATATTGTCCTGTTAAAGATTTCTTATCTTTCATGACTTTACTTGGTGTGCCACTAGAGACGATTTCACCACCATGATTACCTGCACCAGGACCGACATCTACGAGATAATCAGCTGCTCGCATAGTGTCATCATCATGTTCAACAACAATAAGTGTATTGCCCAAATCTCGCATTTCTTTTAATGTACTTATCAGACGATCATTATCACGTTGGTGTAAACCAATAGAGGGTTCGTCAAGCACATAAAGTACCCCTGTTAAGCGTGAACCGATTTGTGTCGCTAATCGAATACGTTGTGCTTCACCACCAGAAAGAGTGCCTGACGCACGATTAAGTGTTAAATATTCTAATCCAACATTATTTAGAAATGACAATCTTGAAATGATTTCTTTTAAAATTTGATTTGCAATAGCTCTATCTTGTTCTGAAAGCTCAATATTTTCATAGTAATTTAATGCATTCTTGATAGAATATTCGACAACTTCTCCAATATTATATCCACCAACGTAAACAGATAGCGCTTCTTTACTTAAACGTTTACCGTGACAAGTTTCGCAAGGCAGTTCAGTCATGTATTTACTCATTACTTCACGTGTATATTCCGATGGTGATTCATGATAACGACGGTCAATGTTGGCAACAACACCCTCGAATTTCATTCTTCTATGACGTGTCCTACCGTTACGACTGTGGAAAGAGAAATCAATTTCTTTATCACCTGAACCATTCATTAATATGTTTTTCTGTCTATCAGTCAACTTTTTATATGGCTTATCCATATTAATTTTATATACTTCGCATACGCGTTTTAATAAAGTTGGGTAAAAATCAGAGCTCGTAGGTTCCCATGGTTCAATCGCACCTTCATTTAGAGTCTTATTAGGGTCTGGAACTACCAAATCAAGATCGACTGTTAATCTTTGGCCTAAACCATCACAAGTTGGACAAGCACCAAACGGGCTATTGAAACTAAACATTCTAGGTTCTAATTCACCAATAGAGAACCCGCAAATTGGACAAGCGTGATTCTCAGAAAATTTAAGGTCCTCTCCATCAATTACATCGACAGTAATATTGCCATCAGCTAATTCTAAACCTGTCTCAATTGAATCTGCTAAACGTGTTTCAATACCATCTTTAACTACCAAACGGTCTACGACTACCTCGATAGTATGGTTTTTATTTTTATCTAATTCAGGAACCTCATTGACATCGACAATATCGCCGTCAACTCTAAGACGTACATAGCCTTTTTTACCAATATCTGCGATAAGTTTCTCATGACTACCTTTTCTATGAGAAACAACTGGCGCTAAAATTTGAATTTTAGTGCGTTCTTCAAGTTCTAAAATGCGATCAACCATTTGTTGCACAGTTTGAGATTCAATTTCAATATTATGATTAGGACAATATGGCTTGCCTATTCGTGCGTATAACAAACGAATATAATCATAAATCTCCGTTACCGTTGCTACTGTTGAGCGGGGATTTTTACTTGTCGTCTTTTGGTCAATTGAAATAGCTGGTGATAATCCCTCTATCGTATCGACATCTGGTTTATCCATTTGCCCCAAAAATTGACGCGCATATGCACTTAATGATTCTACATAACGTCTTTGCCCTTCAGCATAAATCGTATCAAATGCTAAAGACGATTTACCTGACCCAGATAACCCTGTCATAACAATTAATTTATTTTTTGGAAGTTCAATGTCTACGTCTTTTAAGTTATGTGCACGTGCACCCTTTACTATAATACTTGGTCCCTTCATTTAACTGTCACCCTTCTGCTTTTAATTCAAATAACATATCTCTTAATTCTGTTGCTTTTTCAAAGTCTAAATCTTTAGCTGCTTTTTTCATTTCTTTTTCTATATTTTCAATTGTTTTTTGTCTTTCTTTTTTGGTCATTTTCTTAGGTAATTCGGTTTGTTGTTTTTCATTTGTTTCATCATTATCAACCGTAGCACTAATAACATCATGAATTTTCTTATTAATTGTTTTAGGTGTGATTCCATATTTTTCATTATGTGCCATTTGTATATCACGACGTCTTTGTGTTTCATCAAGCGCATACTGCATCGAATCGGTAATTTTATCGGCATACATAATCACTTCACCTTTCTCATTTCGTGCAGCACGACCTATCGTTTGAATTAATGAGCGATTTGAGCGTAAGAAGCCTTCTTTGTCTGCATCTAAAATAACAACTAATGAAACTTCCGGTATATCAATTCCCTCTCTTAATAGATTGATACCCACAACTACATCATACGTACCCATTCTTAAGTCACGAATAATTTCAATACGTTCTAACGTTTTAATCTCTGAGTGTAAATAATTAACTTTAATACCCGCTTCTTTCATGTAAGTCGTTAAGTCTTCACTCATTTTTTTAGTTAACGTTGTGACTAAGACACGTTCATCTCTATCAATACGTTCTTGAATTTCACTAAGTAAATCATCAATTTGATTTTTAGTTGGTCGAACATCAATTTTAGGATCTAAAAGACCAGTAGGACGGATAATTTGTTCAATCATTTCATCGGTATGTTCAATCTCATAAGGTCCTGGTGTAGCTGATACATATACCAATTGATTCGTTTTTTGTTCAAACTCCTCAAATTTTAATGGTCGGTTATCCATCGCACTAGGTAATCGGAAACCATGATCTACTAGCACTTGCTTACGCGCACGGTCACCATTAAACATCCCTCTTATTTGTGGCAATGTAACGTGAGACTCATCGATCATTACTAACCAGTCATCACCGAAATAATCTAGTAACGTATAAGGTGTTGAACCTAAAGGTCTTAACGTTAGATGTACAGAATAGTTCTCGATACCCGAACAGAATCCCATTTCTCTCATCATTTCTAAATCATAATTCGTTCGTTGCTCTAGACGTTGTGCTTCTAATAGCTTATTCTCATCTTTTAATTCTTTTAATCTCTCTTCTAATTCCTTCTCAATACGTTCTATGGCAACTTTCATTTTTTCTTCACGTGTTACGAAGTGAGACGCCGGGAAAATCGCGAAATGTTCACGTTCGCGAATGACTTCTCCCGTTAAATAATTAACTTCTCGAATTCGATCAATTTCATCGCCAAAAAATTCAACACGAATACACATTTCTTCACGTGAAGCTGGGAAAATTTCCACCACGTCGCCACGTACTCTAAATGTACCACGTTGGAAATCAATATCATTTCTAGAATATTGTACGTCTACGAGTTTACGAAGCAGTTCACTTCGATCCATTTCCATACCAACTCGAACACTTACTACTAAATCTTTATATTCTTCCGGATTACCTAAACCATAGATACAGCTGACACTGGCTATGATAATGACATCATCACGTTCAAATAATGCACTTGTGGCAGAATGTCGTAGTTGGTCAATTTCGTCATTAATTGAGGCATCTTTCTCAATAAACGTGTCTGTAGAAGGTACATAGGCTTCTGGTTGATAGTAATCATAATAACTAACAAAGTATTCTACTCTATTTTCAGGAAAAAATTCCTTAAACTCACTATAAAGTTGTCCCGCTAATGTTTTATTGTGTGCAATGATGAGCGTTGGTTTCCCCACTTCTTTAATAACATTACTCATTGTAAATGTCTTACCTGTCCCAGTGGCTCCTAAAAGCGTTTGATGACGCTTTCCTTCTTTAACACCTTTGACTATTTTCTCTATTGCTTGTGGTTGGTCCCCTTGTGGATCAAACTCAGAATTCAATTTAAACGGGTAATGTTCCACCATTCTGATAAGCCCTCCTCGAATTAAGCATTCTTAACTATTTTTTAAAACTATGGTGTAAATAAATGATGTACGAATCTTTAACAATGATTTGTTTAAATTTATATCTTTATTCTTAATAAAAATTCTACTGAAATAGCTTAAACGACCTTATTAAGTGAAATTCATAAATTCATTCACTTTATAATTTTCTATTATTTGTAAACTACGCTCACTTAAGACTATTTTATCAAACATATAAATAAAAATACAAACGTTTGTTCGCTTACGTTTGTATTTTCAAAAACATTTATTCTTATTTTATATTCCACTAATGCGTGTGATTTATTCATATATAATTTAATGACGCCCGCTCTTAAATACACTTTAAATTTTCACTTCCATTTGGACAAATTGTGCATTTACACTATAAACCAACTTACAGTAACATTCAAAAGTTCTGTTTAATAATGTTTAGTCTTGATGCTTATGAAATTCAAGGTTATCTATGATGACATATCCAGCTAATAAGGATACTACATCGATAAAGATTATCCATTCATTGTGAAAGAACCCTTTGTAAATTGAAGCAGCTATCAAAATTAATGTCACAATAACACCAACCCATTTACTTCGAGTTATGACACTAAACAACACGACTAATACACATGGAAAAAATGCAGCTAAAGCGTACCAAATCATTTATCTCACCTACTTCTTCGATTTAAAATCGCCATAGTAGTTTCTCGCAATTCTGCTCGAGGAATGAAGTTTTCAGTTAGCATTTCAGGTATGACATTTTCTATGAAATCTTGAACAGAACTTAAGTGATCAAATTGCATGATTGTTTCCAAGCTGTGTTCATAAATTTCAAAGAATAAGTCCTCGGGATTACGTTTCTGTATTTCACCGAACGTTTCATACAATAAATCAATTTTGTCGGCTACGGATAAAATTTGACCCTCTAACGAATCATCTTTCCCCTCTTGTAGTCGTTCTCGATAAATATCTTTATAAGGTTCAGGTATTTCTTCATTAATAAACGTGTCCACCATATCTTGTTCAACTTGAGAAAACAACATTTTCAATTCAGTTTTAGCGTACTTCACTGGTGTTTTAATATCACCAGTAAACACTTCTGCAAAATCATGATTTAGTGCTTTTTCATATAAACTTTTCCAATCAATAGTATTACCATGATGTTCTTCTACAGTCGCTAAATATTGTGCAATCTTAGTAACTTTAAAAGAGTGAGCAGCAACATTATGTTCAAAATATTTAAATTTACCTGGTAAGCGAATTAATTTCTCTAAATCAGAAAGTCTCTTAAAGTATTGATGAACACCCATTTTACCTTACCTCCATACTCTATTAAATAAAGATTATACTTACATTTATTATATCAATCAACATTTCAATGAGAAGTGTCAATTCTTTATACATTGTAAATGTTGAAAAAGTATAAAAAATAAGACCCTCAGCATAGTTTCACACTTAAATGAACTATCGAGGTGTCTTATGTATACAATTTGTCGAATGATTATATTACGATTCGTTAAATTGAATTTGAAGCTTTCATCATTTTATCGAATACTTTGGTTGGCAATATAGCATGTAAAAACACAAGAGGTTTAGCTGCAAATCCTATTAGATAACGTGGTTTAGGTTTATTACTATCTATGGCTTTTGAAATCGCTTTTGTGACTACCATTGGATTTGAAAGCAAATTAGAATGATATTGCTTCTTCATACTTTGAGCCACTTTCATCGCAGTAGCTTCATAGGCACCGCCTTTTGCAGAATCAGCTAATTTATCTGCAGCGATGATACCCCAATCTGTTTTAATCCCACCTGGTTCAATAATAGATACTTCTATCCCGAATTCCTCTACTTCCATTCGTAAAGCATCGCTAAAAGCTTCTAATGCATATTTCGTAGCATGATACCAAGCGCCAAAATAAGTTGTAAGTCGTCCACCCATAGATGAAATATTAATGATATGTCCTGATTGTTGTGCTCTCATATGTGGTAAAACGAGCTGTGTAATACGTGCTAAACCAAATATATTTACTTCAAATTGCTGTTTCGCTTCTTCAATTGTGACATCTTCGATTGCACCATATGAACCATAACCAGCATTATTAACGAGTACATCAATTCTTCCTTCGTTTGCGATAATTGTATCGATTGCCGTTTTGATTGAAGCTTCATTTGTTAAATCTAGTTTTAATGGGTTCACCTGTTTTATATTTTCAAGGCTTTCTATCCTACGACCAGCGCCATAAACTATATTTCCCTGTGCTGCTAAATATTCTGCTGTTTTATAACCAATACCACTCGTTGCTCCTGTAATTAAAATGACTTTTCCCAACATTAATTCCACCTTATTATTCTATTTTGAAAACACAATTATGCGTAAAAAGCGCAAAACTATTATTAAATATTCGTTTACATCGAGCTTACTCCAATACATAACAATTATTTCATTTTTCTTTTGTTACCCAATATATACTAGTTACATAGAAATGTATTGTGATAAGTACTTTAATTAAAGATTAGATTATATTCCTAAAATGTACACAAAGCGGTTACTAACTATTTATATACAATAAAACACGCCCTTGCTCTAACTATGTCTCGCTAATTCGTTTAATCTTCCTATAAATTTCTATAAAACGGCATACCGTATAAAAAAGAGTTCAATAACTATGCTAAATTGCATAGCCATTGAACTCTGACATCTGAATATATTAAAAATAATGTCTATAAATTTGTTAGTGAATAAAATTATAGCTTGAAGTGTTTGTAATTGTTCTGTTTGTAACATGGTTATAATGACCATTCCAGTTCATTTCTGAAACATATACTGATCCATCTTGATTAACATGTTCCACGACACCTACATGACCATAATAACCAGCAGTTGTTTGGAAAATAGCACCTACTTCTGGGCGATTATCTACTGTTAATCCGGCATTTTTTGCTGAGTATGCCCAGTTATTGGCGTTACCCCAATAACTACCAATTGAGCGTCCTAATTGTTGTCGACGATCAAATGCATAGTATGTACAATTTCCGAAACTATAACGATTACCTTGATTGGCAGTTGTAACATGTTGATACGATACTGGTGTATTCACTGGTGAATGGTATGAATCGTGCGTAGTAGTTGTAGGTGCACTTGTAGGTACAATATTGTAACCAGTCACATTTGTTGTGCTAGCACTTACCGATTGAGCTACCACATCTGATTGATTAAATGCTATTGTTTCTGCATAAGTTTGTGCATAATTGATCTCTTTATTTTCTAATTTTGCTGCACCTTTTTCACTTACTGCAATTAAGTCACCTGGATGAATTAATGCAGTTACACCTGGATTAAAGTTATATAATTGTTCAAGTGATAAGTGATGTGATAACGCAATTTGGTATAATGTATCGCCAGCTTTAACTTTAACGATATCTTTATTTGTTAATCCTAGATTTGTTTCTTGCTCCACTTGACTATTATTATTATTTGATTGTTGTGAAGTTGAAGGTGTTGAATTTGTATGTTCTTGTGCATTAGCTAAACCACTTAAACCTGCTAAAGCTGCAATAGAAGTCAATGTTACTGTAAGAGTCTTATTAATCATGTTGTCATTCCTTTGTTGTTTTATATTATTATTCTTTTATACTGTAGCACAACATATTTTGTAGAAGTTCAATGTTATCGGCTTGTAATATAAAGGTTAAAAAGGACTTAAATAACATTTGAAATTGTATACTCTAGTAATAAAAAACATTTCAATTTACATCTACTTAGCTATTATTTAGATTTTCAAAAAAATAAGGAGTAAGATAAAGAATTCAAAACGCACTCTATCTCACTCCTATTTTCAATTCTATTACATTAATTGTCACTTTGATTCATTGTATATCTTAGATAAGATTCAATGAATGGTCCAATCTCCCCATCCATGACTGCATCAACTTTACCAGTCTCTTCATTTGTTCGATGATCTTTTACCATTGAATAAGGATGGAAAACATATGAACGAATTTGGCTTCCCCAACCAATTTCTTTTTGTTCACCACGTATTTCAGCCATTTCACGTTCTTGCTCTTCTAATTTTAATTGGTATAATTTGGCTTTTAACATTTTCATCGCTGCTTCACGGTTTTTAATTTGTGAACGTTCATTTTGGTTATTAACTACGATGCCTGTTGGATGGTGCGTAATTCGAATTGCAGATTCTGTTTTATTTATATGCTGACCTCCAGCACCTGATGCTCTAAATGTATCTACTGTAATATCGTCAGGATTAATTTCTATTTCAATTTCATCATTATTAAATTCCGGAATGACATCACATGAAGCAAATGACGTGTGACGGCGCCCAGATGAATCAAATGGAGAAATTCTAACTAGTCTATGAACACCTTTTTCGGCTTTTAAATAACCATACGCATTATGCCCTTTAATTAACAATGTGACACTTTTGACGCCCGCTTCATCACCTGGTAAATAATCAACAGTTTCAACTTTGAACCCTTGTTGTTCACCATAACGTTGGTACATACGTAGTAACATACTAGCCCAGTCTTGTGATTCAGTACCTCCAGCACCCGGATGTAATTCTAAAATTGCATTATTCGCATCATGAGGACCATCTAATAATAATTGCAATTCAAACTGATCAACTTTCTCTTTGAAGTCGAGAACATTTTGTTCTAAATCACTCTTTACATCATCATCTAACTCTTCTTGTAATAATTCCCAAGTTGCCGTCATATCCTCAACTTCTTCTTCTAATTCATGATAACCATTTACAACTGATTTTAATGCATTATTTTTATCAATAACCTCTTGTGCTTTATTCTGATCATCCCAAAAGTCAGGTTCAGTCATCATTTCTTCATATTCTTGAATATTTGTCTCTTTATTTTCTAAGTCAAAGAGACCCCCTAATTTGTGCTAGGTTGTTACGATATTCATCTATATTTCGCTTAATTTCAGATAATTCCATATTTATCTCTCCTATTCTTACCTAATTCATATTTGATTGGATATGTAAAAAGTAGGAGCGTGAATTCTATTTCACAACTCCCACTTATTATTGAACATAAAACCTATTCTTCTTTTCCATGGCAATTTTTATATTTCTTGCCACTACCACATGGACATGGGTCATTACGACCAACTTTGTCGCCTTTAACAATAGGTTGCTTTTTAGCTTTTTCTTTGCCATCTTCAGCAGAGACATGTTGAGCTGTTCCAAAGTCAGTTGTTTTCTCTCTTTCTATATCTTCATCAACTTGAATTACAGATTTAAGGATGAATTTAGATGTATCTTCCTCAATATTTTGCATCATCATATCAAATAACTCATGACCTTCATTTTGATAATCACGAAGTGGATTTTGTTGTGCATATGAACGTAAATGGATACCTTGACGTAATTGATCCATAGTATCAATATGATCTGTCCAGTGAGTATCTATAGAGCGTAGTAATATCATACGCTCAAATTCAGCCATTTGGTCACCAATTTTGGCTTTTTGACTTTCATATACTTTTTCAATTTTAGACCAAACTACTTCGAAGATGTCTTCAGAATCTTTACCCTTAATTTCTTCTTCTTTAAGATCGCCTTCTTGTAAAAAGACATCATTAACGTAATTTATAAACGGAGCGTAGTCAGGATTGTCATCTTCTTCACTTATATGATAGGTCACACCACGTTGTAATGTAGAACGTAACATTGCATTAACTAATTGTGAACTATCCTCTGAATCAATAATATTGTTTCTTTCATTGTAGATAATTTCACGTTGTTTACGTAATACTTCATCGTATTCAAGTATACGTTTACGTGCATCAAAGTTATTACCTTCAACACGTTTTTGAGCAGATTCAACAGCGCGTGATACCATTTTTGATTCAATAGGAGTTGAATCATCCATGCCTAAACGATTCATCATTTTTTGAAGTCTTTCAGAACCGAAACGAACCATTAATTCATCTTGAAGTGATAAATAGAAACGACTATCCCCTCTATCACCTTGACGACCAGAACGACCACGTAATTGGTCATCTATACGTCTAGATTCATGTCGTTCAGTACCAATAACTGCTAAACCGCCAATTTCTTCTACACCTTCACCTAATTTAATATCAGTACCACGACCAGCCATGTTTGTCGCTATTGTCACAGCACCTTTTTGTCCTGCATTTGCAACAATTTCCGCTTCACGCTCATGGTTTTTAGCGTTTAATACATCGTGTCTAATACCACGCTTTTTAAGTAAATTAGAGATATATTCACTTGTTTCAACCGCAACAGTACCTAAAAGAACGGGTTGACCTTGTTTATGTTTTTCGACTACGTCTTCAACGACTGCATCAAATTTACCTTTTTGACTAATGTAAATTAAATCAGATTTATCATCACGTTGAACAGGTTTATTCGTAGGAATTTGTGTAACCGTCATATTATAAATATTACGGAATTCTTCTTCCTCTGTTTTTGCAGTACCAGTCATACCAGCTAATTTATTATACATACGGAAATAGTTTTGGAAAGTAATGGATGCCATTGTTTTCGATTCATTTTGAATTTTAACGCCCTCTTTAGCTTCTATCGCTTGGTGAAGCCCTTCAGAGAAACGACGACCAGGCATTGTACGTCCAGTAAATTGGTCAACAATGAGTACTTCTCCATCAACAACCATGTAGTCCACGTCACGTTGTAATGTTACGTGTGCTTTTAATGCTGTATTAATGTGACTAATAACTTCCACATTCTGTACATCATATAAATTTTCAATTTTAAACATACGTTCAGCTTTGTCTGCACCTTGTTCAGTTAAATGAACTGCTTTTGTCTTTTCATCATATTTATAATCATCTTCAGCTTTTAACATTTTGGCGAATACATTCGCTTGTGTATATAACGACGTAGATTTTTCTGCTTCACCAGAGATAATTAAAGGCGTTCTAGCTTCATCAATTAAAATAGAGTCCACCTCATCGATGATCGCAAAATGTAATGGTCTCATTACACGCTCTTCAGCATAGTTCACCATATTATCTCTTAAATAATCAAATCCTAATTCATTATTCGTACTATAAGTAATATCTTGAGCATAGGCTTCACGTTTTTCATTCGTTGATTTACTATTTAAATTTAATCCTACAGTTAGGCCTAAGAATTCATATAACTCTGCCATTTCTTCACTTTGAACACTAGATAAGTATTCGTTAACGGTGATTACGTGCACACCACGTCCTGCAAGCGCATTTAAATACGTAGGCATAGTCGCTGTTAAAGTTTTGCCTTCACCAGTTCTCATTTCAGCGATATCACCTTTATGAATGGCGATACCACCCATTACTTGTACTTTATAAGGTGTCATATTAAAGACACGTTTTGACCCTTCTCTTACTAAAGCATATGCTTGAGGTAAGATTTTATCTAGATAGTCATTTTGTTTTTTTACATCTTCAATTTCTTGTACTTCTTGTTGAAATTGCTTCGTCTTATTTTTAATTTCTTCATCAGTTAAGATAGCCATATCTTCCTCTAATGAAAGTACTTCATCGGCTATTTTACTTAGACGTTTAGTTTCTTTTTTATTGCCGTCAACAATTTTTGATAAAAATCCCATTACGTCCGCTCCTTTAGCTTAAAAACTGTTTGGCTTACAACAATTTATCATATCATTTATACTTTAGAATTTATACTTAAATACTCATATAAGTGCGACGCTTAATTGTGCGCAACTTAAATAACTTACTTCCTTTTTCCCCTAATTTAAATCGCTAAGCCTAATTTATGATTTAAATATCCAATTACTTCATTACATTAGCACAGCATGATATTAGCGTCCACGAATTACTATAGTATAAGTTACAAAAAAGAGTGGAACAGAATTCATTTTGAATTCATCGTCCCACCCTTATAAGAATAACTATAACTGAGTATATTTGATTATTATTACCTTCTCAGCTTAGTTATATCTGCAAATTGTCATTATGAACTTAACACCATAAATATATTTCAAAATTGATTTAAATTAATAACTTACTATTAATCAATTATTCAGTCGTTTCAATTAATCCATATTTACCGTCTTTACGTTTATAAACAATACTTGTACCATCTGTTTCACGATCAGTGAAGATATAGAAATCATGCCCTAATAATTCCATTTGTAATACTGCTTCTTCAGAATCCATTGGTTTTAAGCTAAATTGTTTAGAACGGATAATCTCAATTTCACTATCATTTGTTGGTTCAGCATTAACGTCATCAACAGTTTCTGGCGGTGCTTCTTGTACTTCAGCTACAAATGCTTCTGGTTCTCCATGCGTTTTATGCTTACGATTAACACGTGTTTTATATTTACGTACTTGACGTTCTAATTTGCTAGTAACTAAGTCAATACCTGCATATAAATCATCATGTCTTTCTTCTGCTCTTAATGTAACATTCTTCAATGGAATTGTTACTTCGATTTTAGTTGTAGAATTTTGATACGTTTTTACTTTTACGTGTGCGACTGCATTAGGCACATCGTTAAAATAACGTTCAAGTTTACCAATTTTGTCCTCAATATAGTTGCGGATGGCATCTGTAATAGTGAGGTTATCTCCATGAATTTCAAATCTAATCATAGCTATCTCTCCTTTAACCTCTTATGTTGGTAATTCTTACTATTATAATACCACATTTAACCTATCTTGAAAACGTAAACACTTTGAATTTTCTGACATTTTTATCGTATAATTTACACCCTGCATGATGAATTGTTAATCCCGTTGTATAAATATCATCAACGAGTAATATTTCTTTATCAGTTAAATCCACATCTTCTTTAATATAAAAAGGGTTCATAGCTTTTGCTCGCTCTACTTTCCCAAGTTTTGACTGTTTGGGACGCAATTCAGTTGCCAATAGGTTCGAATATTGAACCCCCATTTTTTCTAATACTGTTGCGACTGGGTTAAATGTTCTTTGAGTGTCTCGTTCAATTGGAGATGGAATTGGTACAATCAGATCATAAGATGTTTTTGGTAAGTTGAGTTGTGAGGCTATAACCTCAGCTAAATAATAATCTTTCATTAGTTTGTATTGCTGTATCATTTCTTTCATAATACCGGAATATTGGTAGTCACAATAAAGCTGTTCCATTAGTTTAAAATTTTTAGCTAAAAATTGACAATCCAAGCACTCATTTTCTTTGATATCCCGATAATTTAAGCACTTAGGACAACGTTGGTCATTCTTAATTAATTTCACACTATCCCACATTTCTAGACATGATGAACACATACGTTTAGGTACTCGATAAAAGTTAAAAACATCAAGCGGTTCATATATTGGTAATCCACATTGTATACATTTAACCAATTACCCACCCACGTTCTATACCTAATCGATTCATTTTTTTTATTTCTCTTTTAGCTTGTATCATAGCTATACTCACACCTTCATGCATAAATATCACTTTTCCTGTAGGTGCTCCTTGTTTACGACCAACCCGCCCCGCAATTTGAATAAGTGCAGCCTTTTCAAAAGTATGTGCATTGATGACAATGACATCTAATTGTGCCATTGTGAAACCTCTTTCTAAAATTGTTGTCGTAAAAACGATAGCATGTTCACCGTTTCGAAGTGCTTGAACTTTGCTAAATCGTAGTGCATCTTTGCTTGAAACATAGATTAAATCTGAAAAGTGGTAACGATAATGTTGGTACGTCTCTACCATCAATTCAATATTGTTAAAGAATACTAGTGTGTAACGTTTTTCTGTAATTTGATTCATTAAAATTCTTTTCAATTTAAGTTGTATATGCTTAACGTTTAATTTGAAATATGTGAAATTGGGGACTGGTAGTGGATGTTTATGAAAACGCGCAGGTAATGTAATGATTTGCTCAGAAGACAAACGATTCAACAGCTCTTTCGGAGGTGTTGCCGTCATAAATATGTGGCTATGTTTTTGTTTTGATGATAACCGAATTGCCTCCATAAGCCGAGGATCCATTGATAAAGGAAAAGCATCAACTTCGTCGATAAATATAACATCAAAGTGAGATTTAAATCTAAACAATTGATGAACGGTTGCAACGATGAAGTGACCATTATATTGTTGTTGGCTACTTTGGTGTAATACATCTATGTCTTCTGAAATGAATGCTTCTTTAATGCGCAAACTAATTTCTACTACAACATCTACTCTTGGGGATACTATGGCTACATTAAACCCAAGTTGGCGCGCTACTCGTATACCTTCATACATCATTTCAGTCTTACCCGCACCAGTAACCGCATATAATAATAATGGGTGAAGCGTTTTAATTGCTTGTACAATTGCCTCTGAAGCATATTGTTGTTGTTCTGATAATTGAAAGAGTAAGTCGTAATGTCCTTCAGAAATAGTATTCTCACTTTGTGTAATCTTAAATTCTGTAATATTGTCCATGCGCCCTAATTGTATACAATACCTACAATAAATTATACGTTCTTCTGAAAAAGGTGTTTCATATTCATACATATAACGTTTATCTGTATTGCCACATTGAAGACATTGATAACCATCATCTGTAGCGATAATACCAGGTGTAACTTGAGTAACTGTCTCATCACTTAACGTCACATCTGGACTTACTAACTTTCCGTAAAATTTTATTACGAATCACTCCTTATAAAATAAAAAAGCCTAAAAGATGTTAAAAAAGTATTGAAACACTATATGCTAAACAATACTTTCTTTAACACTTTTAGACTTTAATTATCAACAATTAATTAATTTCGATTTTTCTTGGGAAATATCCTAAACCTAATCCGCCTGAACCAAGGTGAGATGCAATAACTGGTCCAAATTCTGAATACTGAATATTGATGTTTGGATAAGTTTCTTTTAAATGGTTATAAAAGTCTTTACCTTCATCAATTTTATCACCATTAATTACAAAAACGGTCACTTCATCAATGTCTTTAATAATTTCAAAGATATTCTCTTCTAATGTATTAAATGCACGTTTTTTAGTACGTACCTTTTCAAAAGGATGAATTTTGCCATCTTTTTCGAAACGAAGTACAGGTTTCATTTTTAATAATGTTCCAACCCATGCTTGAGCACCAGTTATACGTCCGCTTTTTTGTAAATTCTTAAGATCATCAACAATTAAGTAAGCGCCAGCTTGTTCTCGGATTTCTTTTAATTCTTCAATAATTACTTCTGGTGTAAATCCTTTGTCAATGAGTTCTTTAGCATAGATTGTATAACTTCCTTCAATCATCGCTGCCAATTTACTATCAAACGTATGAACATTGACACCCTCTACCATTTCTCCAGCTTGTGTAGCTGATTGATAGCTGCCACTTATACCACTTGATAAAGCAATCACAATAATATCAGTGTAACCTTTATCTCTTAACTTCTCATAGTTCTCAATCCATTCCCCAATAGCCGGTTGACTTGTTGTTGGGAATGTTTTAGATGAGGCCATTTTATTATAAAAACGTTCAATTGGTACATTATCATTCTCAGTAAACGTTTCTCCATCATCAAATGCAACACTTAATGGTGCAATAGGTATCTCATATTGGTCCATAAAGTCTTGCGGTAGATACCCAGTTGAATCTGCCATTAATGCGATTTTCATAGTAGTCCTCCTCAATTATACTCAAAGCTATTATAAATTATTTTGATTGAAAAAGAAATTCATAATCAGATATTTATTCATTTAAAATGAAGCGTGTATAATAAAGGTCAAATATCCTTTTTATTTACTGGAGGTGAACAACTTTGAGCAATGATATTATTACGATTAAACAGGAACATTCGATTGAAAATGTCATTAATAAATCTAGATTCATCGCACATATCAAACCTGTTTCATCAGAGGATGAAGCTAAAGCATTCATAAACGAAATTAAGCAACAACATAAAGAGGCTACGCACAATTGTTCAGCATATACAGTTGGTGATCAAATGAATATTCAGAAAGCCAATGATGATGGTGAACCAAGTGGCACAGCGGGTGTCCCTATGCTTGAAATATTAAAAAAATTAGACGTACATAATGTTTGTGTCGTTGTTACTCGATACTTTGGGGGTATTAAACTTGGCGGTGGCGGACTTATACGGGCATATAGTGGTGCTGTTAGAGACGTCATTTATGATATAGGACGTGTAGAACTGCGTGATGCTATTCCTACTACCGTGACTATCAATTATGATTTAACTGGAAAGTTAGAATATGAATTGGCCTCTACAACGTACTTTCTAAGAGATACCACTTATACCGATAAGGTTAGTTATCAAATTGATGTCGTACAAACTGAATATGATGACTTTATTGCATTTTTAAATAAGAACACAGCTGGTAATTTCGAATTGCATGAAGCGGACGTAAAGAAATTACCTTTTGATATACCCACTAATTAATAAAAAACCTTGTTTGTATAACACTACCTAATCATTTAAGTAGTTATTACAAACAAGGCTTTATTTTTTATCATGTTGATCAACACCATTATCACCGTGATGTTGTTCATTCTTTTTTGTTATTAAATTAAGTATCGGACGGTAACTATCATCAATCAAACCTGTAAATTCAACAATCAATTCAATTGTGATAACAATTAAAATGAACATTAGGAGTACACCTAAAGGTTGAGATAAGTATAAAATGATACTTGATAAACTAAATAAAATCGCTATTGAATAAATTAATAATACTGTTTGTCTATGGCTATATCCTAAAGCTAAAAGTTTATGATGCAAATGCGATTTGTCTGCTTGCATAATATGCTGACCATTTCGCATTCTTCGAATCATTGCAAATAACGTATCAATAAATGGTACAGCTAAAATCACAATTGGGAAAAACAATGAAATAAATGTAATGTTCTTAAAACCAAGTAAGGATAGAAAACCAATGATAAATCCTATCAGTAGCGCTCCGCTATCCCCTAAAAAGATCTTAGCCGGGTGAAAGTTGAAACATAGAAATCCTAATAATGATCCTATTAGTACACTACAAATCATGATAATAAATACATTAGCTTGTAAAATCGCAATAAAAGCAATTGTAATTAGACCAATTGCAGATACTCCAGAAGCCAGTCCGTCTAAACCATCAATTAAATTGATAGCATTAGTTATCGCCACAATCCAAATAATGGTAATCGGTATACTTAATATTCCAAAATGAATTGTCGGGCCCATAGGAAACGAAATAAAATCTATTGTAATTCCATAAAATGCTACGATTGAAGCTGCGACAATTTGACCAATCAACTTTAAAATAGGCTTCAAATCATAAATATCATCAATTAGTCCTACTAAATACATAACTATAGCCCCCATAACTAAGGGCTTAACTTCTCTTTCAATCGGATGTCCAAGCCAGATTCCTATTAAGAAAGAAAGTAGTATAACAGTACCACCCAATACTGAAACTGGTTTTGTATGTACTTTTCTAAAATTTGGCCTATCTACTAAATCAAATTTAATAGAGACCTTTATAATCATAGGTGTTAATATTAAACTGATTACCAATGTTACAGCAATAAGTAGTAAAGTATACATCAGTTCACCTTCAATAAATCTCTTTTAATTTTACATATTTGCGAGTTATCTATTCATTCTATTTAAACAATTTTCAAATCATTTTTGTATTGGACTATAGTTGTAAATTACTAACTATTCTTTAAATAGTTCATTAAACTTCAACTATTTTACCCTATTTCTTCAAATTAATCCTTATTTTTTAATTAATTGTAAATTTTTTGTAAAGATAATCAATTTATATCATATCATTTCAGTATTCATTTGAATATAAAAGTTCAAATATTCTATCTATTTTATTTATGTTATCTGATACAACTTAATGACAAATGGTAAGTTTTCACTTACAATAACTAATGGTTAAATTAAAGGAGTCGATTCCAATATGATTGAATCTATCATTTATAATGTTGCAGTTATGGTAGCTGGCATTTATTTATTTCATCGATTACAATATTCCGAAAATAAAATAATGGTCTTTTCAAAAGGCTATGTCACTGTATTAATGACGATTGTTGCACTGCTACTTGCAGCTTATCCAATTCCATTCCATCAAGAGTATTTAGTTCATTTAACATTTGTCCCATTGTTATTTTTAGGACGCTTTACTAATATGGGCTATACGCTTGTATCGGCAGTTATCGTTGCTTTAGTAGAAGTGTTCGCATTTGGAAACTCACTTCTTTATGGTGTAGTACTTATTGTAATAGGTATCATTGTAAGTATGGTTGGACCTTTTTTAAAACAAAATGACATTGTAGCTTTAGTTATTTTAAATTTGATTAGTGTTATTATTTTACTTATTTTATCTATCTTTAGTCCGCTATATGATCTTACAGAAATCGCATTTTTAGTCCCAATTTCATTCGTTTTAACCATCGCTTCTGCAATTACATTTGTCGATATGTGGCACTTCTTCTCATTAGTCACACGCTATGAAAATGAAGATAAGTATGACTATCTTACTGGACTAGGTAATGTAAAAGAATTTGATAGACATTTAAATCATGTATCTCAGATTGCTGAGGATAAAAATGAAAGTCTTGCCTTATTATTAATTGATATAGATGGTTTTAAAGATGTAAATGATACGTATTCACATAAATCTGGAGATGCTGTGCTCAAACAAATGTCACAGTTATTGAAGAATTATGTACCAAAGCAGTTTCAAATTTTTCGTAATGGGGGCGAAGAATTTTCAGTCGTGATTCGTAATTACTCATTGGATCAAAGCGTTAAATTAGCTGAAAATATTCGAACAGGTGTTGAAAAGTCTTCATTCCACTTACCAAATAAGGAAGTCATAAAATTATCTGTCTCTATTGGTGTAGGTTACCTATCGCAAGATGACCATAAATCACAACGAAAAGTCTTCAAAGATGCCGATGATATGGTTCACGTTGCTAAGAATGAAGGTCGTAATCAAGTGATGTTTAATCCAATCATTAAGTTATAGAAACGTAAAAGAAGTCAACATATTGATTAACCAAATTATTAATATATCTGGTTATCTAAATATGTTGACTTTTTTTATGTAATTATACTTAATTTCATGTTAGCAACGGCCTAGATGTAGTATGAATACCTAGCGTACTATTGCAAGTTGCGTGTGCAAGTTGTACACTTCAAATTGTCTATTGAAATAAATTTAATTATCTAATGTTACGGAGGTGCCGTTTATGTCAGATTCAATCACTATTATCGATGAAAATAAAGTGATTGATGTAGTTTTAATAGCTGGTAGAATTCTGCTAGAAGCTGGTGCGGAAACTTATCGTGTTGAAGATACGATGAATCGTATAGCTCATAGTTATGGTTTACATGATACATATAGCTTTGTAACATCAACAGCCATTATCTTTTCACTCAATGATCGAACAAATACACGACTTATTAGAATCCGTGAACGTACTACAGATTTAGAAAAAATCGCACTCACTAATAGTTTATCTAGAAAAATTTCCAGAAATGAATTAACCATTGATGAAGCAAAATCTGAATTTATTCATTTGCGCCGAGCATCATTGCAATATTCATTTTTACTAAACTTTTTTGCTGCTGCAATTGCCTGCGGATTCTTTTTATTCATGTTTGGCGGTGTAGCATCTGATTGCTGGATTGCTGTTATAGCTGGTGGAGCTGCTTTTCTCACTTTTAGTTTAGTACAGCGTTTTATTCAAATTAAATTCTTTTCAGAATTCGTTGCTTCCGCTGTCGTCATCACGATTGCAGCCACATTTACCAAACTTGGTATTGCCACGAATCAAAATATCATTACCATTTCAAGTGTAATGCCGCTTGTACCTGGTATATTAATTTGTAATGCAATTCGAGATTTAATGGCTGGTGAATTATTAGCTGGGATGTCTAGAGGCGTGGAAGCTGCATTAACTTCATTCGCCATCGGTGCTGGTGTAGCCATCGTTTTACTAATTATTTAAGAAAGGCTGTTTATAAATGTTATTTTATTTATTCCATTTTACAATTAGTTTCATTTCTACAGTACTCTTCTCAATTATCTTCAATGCACCGAAGCGACTACTCGCAGCATGTGGTTTTGTAGGTGCTGTAGCATGGACAATTTATCAATTCACTGTAGATATGGATTTAGGAAAAGTAGGTGCCTCATTTCTAGGAAGTTTAATACTCGGGTTACTTAGCCATGTTATGAGTCGTCGTTATAAGCGCCCTGTGATCATTTTTATAGTGCCCGGAATTATTCCACTTGTTCCAGGTGGAACTGCATATGAAGCAACACGTTATCTAGTCTCAAATGATTATACACAAGCAGTGAATACTTTCTTAGAAGTTACACTTATTTCTGGTTCAATCGCATTCGGCATTTTAGTAGCAGAAATCCTCTACTATATTTACACACGTATAAAGCAGTATTATGATAAAATTAAAGGTAAAACATATAGAAAATCTTATAATATGAATAATAGAGTCTAAGGGGATGTCTTGCTATGAAAGCACAGCTTATAGATAGATTATCACGTTACGTAAAAATCGATACACAATCTAATCCGGAATCTTCAACTACACCTTCAACTGAGAAGCAATGGGATTTATTGCGTTTATTACAACAAGAACTTGAAGGTTTTGGCTTAGAAACGAATCTCGACGACAATGGATATTTATTTGCGACGTTAGAAAGCAATGTATCTTTCGACGTCCCTACCGTTGGGTTCCTGGCACATGTTGATACATCACCAGATTTTAATGCCAGCAATGTGAATCCTCAAATTGTAGAACAATATGATGGTAAAACAATTAAATTAGGTGATACTGGTCGAGTATTGAGCCAAGAAACTTTTCCAGAATTAAAAAAACTTATAGGTCATACGCTAATGATTACTGACGGCACATCACTGTTAGGTGCAGATGATAAAGCTGGAGTTGTCGAAATCATGGAAGCAGTAAAATATTTAATAGAGCACCCAGAAATCAAGCATGGTCGAATCCGTATCGCATTCACGCCAGACGAAGAAATTGGACGAGGTCCTCATAAATTCGATGTGGAACGTTTCAATGCAGATTTCGCTTATACAATGGACGGCAGTGAATTTGGAGAATTACAATTTGAAAGTTTTAATGCCGCTGAGGCTAAGATAACTACACATGGTGTGAATGTCCATCCAGGATCTGCTAAAAACATCATGGTCAATGCTATCTCATTAGGCCATCAATTTCATAGTCTACTACCCGCTGGCGAAGTTCCTGAACGTACGGAAGACTATGAGGGATTTTATCATTTGATGAAATTCGAAGGTAATGTTGAAAAAGCAACATTACAATATATCATTCGTGATCATGATAGAGAATCATTCGAATTACGTAAGAAAAAATTATTAGAAATTCGTGACGATATTAATGTCCATTATGAAGATTTCCCAGTAAAAGTAGATATAGAAGATCAATATTATAATATGGCTGAAAAGATTGAACCACATCCATATATTATTGATATTCCTAAAAAAGTGTTCAATGATTTAAATATAGAACCAAACACTGCACCTATTCGTGGTGGAACTGATGGTTCACAATTATCATTTAAAGGCTTACCAACTCCTAATATATTTACAGGTTGCGGTAATTTCCATGGACCTTTTGAATATGCATCTATCGATGTAATGGAGAAGGCAGTGCAAGTCATCATTGGTATTGCTCAAGAAGTCACACATCACCATAAATAAATATAATAAATAAGGCAAACCACAATTACCATGCTTATATAGGTAATTGCAGTTTGCCTTTTGTTAGTTATTCATTTATGCATTATTTAATGTCGTTTTTAATAATCTAAGTGCTTGAACAGTAAAGTGTCGGATTTGTATACCCATTTTAAAGTCTGTGTATCTTTCTGGCATCTCAACGAAAGTATTAAACATTGCTGTAACATGGTACTGATCAAAGACATCAAATTTGTCATCAGTCGCACAAATAGCAATCGCAGGTTTATCATGTTTTTGCGCTAATTCTGCAATTGTTAAAGTTGTTGTTTCAAGTAAGTGATCCTCTTCTTTAACACCTTCACCAAAGATGATTAAATCCGCCTGAGAAACTAAATCATCTAAATGTGTTATTTGGTTAACCAATTCATGACTTGTTAATATTTCAGCATCATACAATCCATTTAATAATGCTGCAATACCACCACCAGCGCCGCCTCTTTCGATAGGACCCATAGCAATTTTCATTTCATTTTTAACAAGCTCACTGAAGTACCAAATTAAATTATCTATTTCTGCAGCTTTTTCTCGTGTCAATTGATGTGTTTCATACGTCTTCATAATTTCACTATGCTTACCATATAATTTACTAGAAAAATCAGACATCAATTGAATATGTGCATCCTTGAAATTTTGAGGTATTGCAGAAAAATCAATTCGACGAATAAATTTAATCACTTGAGCACCTTCACGTGCATCTAGAAGTTCTCCTTCATCATTATAGAATTGAGCACCTAAAGCTTGCATCATCCCAATACCACCATCGAAACTATCGATGCCACCAAGTGAAATAACAATGTTATCGGCTCCATTATTCAGTGCATCTATAATTACTTCTCCTAAACCGTAACTTGAACGTTGTTCAACCGGTTTTTGTCCTTTTATAAATAAATTCCCCTCAATTATAGTTAATCCTTGTTCAGTTTGACCATAAACTGTTTCGACTTCCTTCATATCCGCATCATGCACATTCACTCTATATTTCGTACCTGATTGCCATAAGAACACCGAATCCATTAATTCATGACGCCCATTAAATAATGGCACTTGTACAATATCAGCATCTTCAATTTGACTGGCTACCGCTTCTTCAACGAAACGATTCGCTTGATAACTTGAGATTATACCGTTAAATTCATCCATTGCTACTAATATTTTCATCTGTTAATCACCTCATGCCATTTTCTTTATTTATATATTGATTTAGATGTTATACATTCGACTTCACTTTCACATTATACATGGGTTGTCTCTACTTTTCATAATAATAGCTGTTGCAAATAGATAAATAAAAACAGGAGTGACACGGAATTCATCTAGAATTCATTGCCCACTCCTGCATGGATGACTAGAGCTGAGAAGCCATTGTGTGGCCAGTCTCTCAGATTTGTCAGCTACTGCGCTTTATAATGCAGTCTAAACTATTTTTTTAACCTAATCGCGTTTACTATTTTTAATTGTTGATAGTTGTTATTCTTCAGCTTGAGCTAATGAAGATACATTAATATCACTGTGACTAGCATTCCAAGTTGCTTCTCCATCAATAAAATAGAATGCTTGTGGCGATTCATGTTTCACATTTGTCTTTTCAGCGATATAGTCAGAAAGTTTTCTTTCTTCTTGAACGACTAAGTAATAGCCATCCATATCTCTTTCATATAAAAATTTATTAAATTGATCGTATGCATCTGCTGAGATTGGACAAGTATCACTATGTTTTAATACAAATACATATTTATTATCTTTAAGTACTTGCTCAAACTGGTCAATCGAACTCAGCTTTATAGCCATTCTATTCACCTCTAAAATTATTTATGCCCATGTTGCTCTTTATAATCATTATAAACTACTCAATGGGTTCAATTATACACATTTCAAAGTCCATTGTTAACCAAAAATTTTAATTTTATCAACTATGTCTATCTATTGCTTTTTTAACTTTTTCAAATCTTCGTAAAAATCATTATTATCCTTACTTAATTCTTTACCCGTTTTCGGTAACTTTTCTACATCAATTTTAGAAAGTTTTTTCTCTATTTCAATTGTAGTTTCTCGCGTATCATAGTAATTCAATAAATTATAATACATTTCAATCGCATTTTTGCGAGCACTGTTGACTTTTGGGTCAGTAATATTGGTTTGGTTTAATTCTGTAATTTGCTTCTCAATTAACGGTTTAATATGTTCGTCAATTGCTTTCTTAGAATTACTATCATCACTTTCTAAGTATTTTTGTGCAGCTTCTTTAAGATTTTGATTGTTACTTTCAATTTTAGATGTTAACTGATTGGCATCTTCTTGATTATTTGCCTTTTTAATTTGCGTTTCTACTTGTGAGCGATTACTTTCAAATAACTTTGTATAATCCAAGATATCTTCATTCGCCTTAATTGACTTATTACATAAATCTACAAAGGTTTTAATATCATATATAGATTGTTTTTCCTGTTTTACATTTTCTAAGTACTTGCTCTTTAAGTCTTTAACATCTTGATGTTCAGCTGGTAATTGTTTAGCTGACTTTTCATATTTTTTAAATTGAGGAATTAAGTGTTTGTTAATATCTTTCTTTAGTGCTTCAAACTCTCTTTTATTCTTATCAGTGGTGTCCGTCTTGCTCAATTGATCCAATTGTTTCAAGTGAATCTTGTCCATTAAAGTTTTAAGATCTTTCTTCTCATCTTCAACCTTATTAAGTTGTGTTTGAAAATCCTTTAAGTCCGCGCTACTTTGATTGCCACATGATGAGAGCAATATGCCACATATCAACATTATAGAAAGTATTGCTAATTTCTTCATAAATGCACTCCTATCAACACGTATTATACCTAAAGCTATTTATATTGAAAATGATTTGTGTTATAGTATTTCAGAATTTGTCAAAACTTATAATTTAAAGGAGATACGAATGTACTCAACCGTTCAGCCTTTTATTCATGGCGACACTCAATCTGAATATGACACATTATATCAAACAACTAAAACATCATTATTCAACTTGCTAGATTCTCCTGTAAAGTTCGCGCAACATATTGGAGGCACAAGTCATTTTAATTATGCAACTGAACCCATTTTAGATGTTTTAGTTGGTGTAAATAATTTACATGATATCACAGCTCTAGATGAGAAACGATTAAATTATTTAGGCTTTTATCGTCTCCATCACCCTTATAAAAAGAAAGTTATGATGGCTAAGTTCAATAATATGATTGATTTGAGACAAACCATTCGCCTACACATCATTCAAATGGACACAACCTTATTCAAACAGTATATTGAAGTAGACAAAGCACTTGCAACACAATCAGATATAGCACGTCACTTTTCAGAAAAAAAGGTTTCTATTATCCAACATACTAATTATATAAGACCATACGAAAATCAAAAACAGAAATACTTTGAAGATATATTTCAAAAGTTGTAAAACTTTGAATTCTGTTGTCGTTTTCGCAAATCATCTATAAAATTGCTATAATAAAAATTAGATTATAGAAGAGAAGAAAGGATGTACTTATGTTAAAGCAAGAAGACATCTTACAAGATTTAAAATCCTTAATACCTGAAGATATTATTAAAGTAAATGAACCTTTAAAACGATATACATACACCGAGACAGGTGGAAATGCAGACTTTTATTTATCTCCCACTAAAAATGAGGATGTACAAGCTATTGTAAGATACGCTAAAGAAAAAGATATCCCGGTCACATACCTCGGAAATGGGTCAAACATTATTATTCGTGAAGGCGGCATTCGTGGTATTGTTATTAGCTTATTATCATTAAATCATATTAATGTTTCTGATGATGCTATTATTGCTGGAAGCGGTTCTGCAATTATAGATGTTTCACGTGCTGCTAGAGACCATGTGTTAACAGGTTTAGAATTTGCTTGTGGCATTCCAGGTTCTGTCGGAGGAGCTGTTTACATGAATGCTGGCGCATATGGTGGTGAAATCAAAGATTGTATCGACTACGCGCTTTGTGTTAATGAAGAAGGTGATTTAATTCAATTTACTAATAAAGAATTAGAATTAGATTACAGAAATAGTATTGTACAAAAGCAACATTTAGTTGTACTTGAAGCTGCATTCACACTTGAACCAGGAAAATTAGACGAAATTCAAGCGAAGATGGATGACTTAACTGAACGTCGTGAGTCTAAACAACCACTAGAATATCCATCATGTGGTAGTGTGTTCCAAAGACCACCCGGTCATTTTGCAGGAAAATTAATACAAGATTCTGATTTACAGGGTTATCGCGTTGGTGGCGTAGAAGTTTCTAAAAAACATGCAGGATTCATGGTTAATGTAGATAATGGAACAGCTACTGATTATGAAGATTTAATTCATCACGTACAAAAAGTAGTGAAAGAAAAATTCGATGTCGAACTTCATCGTGAAGTTCGTATTATTGGAGAGCATCCTAAAGAATAGCAACTATATATGTTGATGGGAGACGATGAATGATGCCAAAGGTTTATGGCTCACTTGTAGACAATGAAACACGATGCACACATTACCATACTTTTTTAGATGTTATAGCAATAAAATTCAAATGCTGCAATAAATATTATCCGTGTTATCAATGTCACGAAGAACACGAAACACACCCTATCAAAAGATGGTCAGAACAAGAATTTGATGAAAAGGCAATTATGTGTGGTGTATGTAAACATGAAATGTCTATTCAAGATTATATGATGACAGAGCTATGTCCTAAATGCCAAGCACATTTTAATAGTCGTTGTAAATTCCACTATCATTTATATTTTGAATTATAATAAAGGCTTAGTAACGATTGAAAGATTGTTACTAAGCCTTTATACTTTACGTTTTTATTATTTTAATTTTTTCAAGATTTGATTTAATTCATCAATTTGTTTGATTGTTGTTGAAGTTGAACCAGCGCTAAAGTACCATAGTTTAGGATCTAATTCGTATACATTACCATTTTTAACTGCATTTACATCTTTAATTACATCATTAGATAACGTTTGTTTTGCACTTGATTTGCCACTTACAACTTGTCCTCTATCCATTGCTAAGATAATATCAGGATTTTTACTTGTAATATACTCATTATTAATATTTTGGCCATGTGGACTTGCTTTGACATGCTCATCTGTAGGTTTAAATCCTAATGTATCGTAGATTAAATCTCCAAATCTACCTCCTGGTCCAAATGTAGATAATTCGCCTTCGTTAACTAAAAGATACATTGTTTTCTTATCTAATTTTTCAACTTTCGCTTTTGTATCCGCTATTTTTTTATCCAACTCTTCAATTAATGATTTAGCTTTATCTTCTTTACCATAAATTTTTCCTAATTTAGTTGTTACAGATTTCATATCATTTATATAGTTTTTCTCACTGGCACCAACATAAACGATTTTAGCGTCTGGTGCAGCTTTTTTAAGTTCATCTATATTCTTCACTGTTGCTGTTCTTCCAGAAATATAAATGACCTCTGGTTTAGCTTTAGCTATTTTATCAAAATTAATTTGGATTAAATTACCAGTATTGATGTATTTATCATCTTTGAATTCTGAAAGAAATTCAGGTAACGCAGCATTTTTTTCACCTTTAGGTAATCCAATAATGCGGTCTTGAACGCCAAACGCTTTTAATACATCGACGGCACCATAATCAAAGACAATTGCACGTTTTGGATTCTTGGGCACATCAACAGTTTCTTTAATTTTTTTGGCATCACTTTTATCTTTTTTTCTCGCCTCTTGTCTTATAATTATTTTCAATTTGAACGATGTCTTTATTGTCAATCTTCTTCGAAGTATCATTGTTACTGTCAGAGCTTTTACCACACGCTGTTAAGACTAAAGCAAGACTTAATATTAAAAACAAAATTATTTTCTTCATCGTTGCAACATCCTCTTGTTGTATTATTAAGTGATAACGATTATCAATATCATTTAAAATTATATTACTTTATTATAAAATAATTTTCAACACTAATTTCCTCCAAAAAAATATCGCCTTATTCAGGGCGATATTGAAAACTTATACTATCAATTTATTTATCGACTACTTCTTCTAATTCATCAATTTGTTTCATAGTTGTTGTAGTTGAACCAGAAGCAAAGTACCATAATTTAGGATCTAATTGATATACTTTATCATTTTTAACTGCTTTAACGTCTTTAATAACATTATTACTTAACACTTTTTTAGCAGTTGATTCTCCGCCTACAACTTCACCACGGTCCATTGCTAAAATAACATCTGGATTATGCTTGCTAATATATTCATTATTTACGTTTTGGCCATGTGGACTATTGCTAACATTTTCATCTGCTGGTTTAAAGCCTAATGTATCAAATACTAAGCCACCAAAACGACCTTTAGGACCAAATGTTGATAATTCACCTTCATTTACTAATAAATACATTACAGTTTTATTGAACTTCTTAGTTTCATCTTTCATTTCAGATATTTTTTCATCTAAGTCTTCATTAATGTCTTTGGCTTTATCTTCTTTGTCGTAAATTTTACCTAAGTTTTCAGTGTTTTTCTTCATGTCTTTAACTAAGTTTTTCTCATCCGCACCTACGTAAACGATTTTAGCGTCTGGTGCAGCTTTTTTGAATTCATCTAAATTCTTCTGATTTGCCGTTCTACCTGAGATAAATATAACTTCTGGTTTAGCAGCAGCTACTTTGTCGAAATTAACTTCTTTAAGATTTCCAGTGTTAACATATTTATCATCTTTGAATTCTTTTAAGAAATCAGGTAATGATTCGTTGTTTTCACCTTTTGGTAAACCTTTAACTTTATCAGCCACACCTAATTCTTTAAGTACATCTAAAGCACCATAATCTAAGACTACTGCATTTTTAGGATTTTTAGGAACTTCAACAGTATTGCTTACTTTCTTAGCGTCACTACCATCTCGTTCTTTACCTGAAGCTTCGAAATTATTTTTAATTTTCACAGTTTCTTTTGAATCTTTGCTGTCACTCTTAGAACCTGAATCGTTACTACTTGATCCATTACTACAAGCTGATAATACTAATACTAAAGATAATACTAAAAATAAGACTGTTTTTTTCATATGTACGACTCCTCTAAAAATATTTAACCTTTATGCTGCGCATCAATTGGACTTCTCTCTTGTCTACGTCTTCGAATAGCATCACCCCTTTGAAATATGAGGTTAAATTATTTAATTATAAAAGTGAGTCAAAAGTGTCTTCATCGTAATACAAACAAATTCGTTGTCCTCTAATTTCTTCGATATGAACATCCATCTCGTATAATTGTTTTAAAATCTCAGCTTGTATAACGTTATCTTTTGTATCTGCTTTGACAATTTCACCATTTTTCAGTGCAATGATGTCGTCTGAATAGCATGAAGCAAAATTTATATCGTGTAGAACAATGACAATCGTTTTATTTAAGTCTTTGCAGAGGCGGCGTAACGTCTGCATGATCTGTACAGAATGTTTCATATCTAGGTTGTTTAACGGTTCATCTAATAATATATAATCTGTATCTTGAGCAATTGTCATTGCAATATAAGCACGTTGTCTTTGACCACCAGATAACGTTTTTATATTTCGATGACGAATGCTCTGGAGTTGCAATAAGTCTAAGGCATATTCAACTTGTTCATAATCTTCTTTCTTCATACGACCTTTTGAATATGGAAATCGACCAAAATTAACTAATTGCTCAACTGTTATATTCATTTCTGTATGATTCGTTTGCTTTAAAATACTTAATTTTTTAGCTAAATCATCATTTTTATAATCTACGACAGCTTTACCTTCAATCTTAATTGTTCCCTTTTCATACTCAAACAGACGACTAACAGCAGACAGTAAAGTACTTTTACCCGCGCCATTAGGTCCTATAAGCGATGTTAATCTACCTTTTTGAATGTCGACGTTAATATTTTTTAAAATTGGCTTATTCTGTATAGCTTTGTCTAAATTTTTAATTTCAATCAATTTGCACTTCTCCTTTTGACAAGTAAGTAAATGAAGTAACTTCCACCGATTAAATCAATGATTAAGCTAAACTCTGTTGTAGCTTCAAATAAGTTCTCAACGACCCATTGTGCCATAAATAAACTAATCCAACTAATTAATATCGTCGCTGGCAATATATATTTATGTTCATATGTCTTCATTAATTCATGGGCTAAATTTACAGTTAACAATCCTAAAAATGTAACAGGACCAACTAAAGCAGTGGAAATAGAAACTAATAGTGCCACTAATATGAGTAGCAAGCGCGTCATTGACTCGTAAGAAACACCTAAATTGATTGCTTGTGCTCTTCCAAGTAGTAGTACATCTAAATATGGACGCATTATCACGGTAATAATAATTAAGACAAGCAATAAACATGTAGATACTAATACCAACCGTGAGTTTGATGCTTCAAAACTCGCAAACATGGCACTTTGAACCGCTAAGAATGACTCAGGATCCATGATTAACTGAATAAAGCTAGTAATGCTTCGGAAGAATGTTCCTAAGATGACTCCTACAAGTAAAATGAAATATACTGAGAAATGTCCTAATTTAAACATGCCTTCAAAAAGCAATAATGAAAATAAGACCATCGCAATTAACGTCACAAAAAAGTTTAAATACACATTTGTAATCACTGCAGCTTGTGTACCAACTAAAAAAACTGGCAACACTTTTACAAATAGATAAACAGAGTCGAGACCCATGATTGATGGTGTTAATAATCGATTCGTCGTAATCGCTTGAAATATAACAACTGATGCCCCTATAGCACCACCAACAATGAGTATGAGTATTAATTTTCTTAATCGACTCTGAAATTGATATTGAAAAATTTCAAAGTCTAAACCTACTAATAAGTAAAATGCTGCCATGCAAATTGTCGCAATAATTAATATGATGATTTTCTTGTTAGAACTAATTTGCATAATGCTTTCTACCTTTCATTAGTAAGATTAGGAATATCACTGTCCCAAATACACCTATCGTTAATCCTATATTAATCTCATAAGGATAAACGATTAATCTACCGATGATATCAGCGAATAATACAAATATTGACCCTAACATCAACGTATGTGGAAGTGCATTTTTCAAATGGTCGCCTCTATACATTGAAATAATATTAGGTACAATGAGACCTAAAAATGGCAAAGTACCTACAGTAACAACAACTAAAGCCGTCAATGCTGCTGTAATAAATAATGCAATGTTTATAATTTTTTCATAACTTACTCCCAAATTATGACTAAAGTCTTTCCCCATACCAGCAATCGTAAAATGATTCGCAAAAATAAAAGCGATAATGAGTAATGGAACTACAAGATAAAGCACTTCATAACGTCCGCTTGTGATAATTGCAAAGTTACCATTCATCCAGTTGCCAATACTTTGCAATGCATTGGTTCTTAACGCAATAAAAGTAGTAAAGCTAGATACAATACCACCGATCATAATTCCTAATAATGGTACGAAGATAACTTCTTTAACACGAATCAAATTAATTAACTTCACAAATAAATATGTCCCTGCTAAACTCAATCCTACTGAAAATAGCAACTTGATTAGGATGTGACCTTTCGGAAAAAAGATAAGCGAAATCAAAATACCTAACTTGGCCCACTCCATTGTTCCTGCCGTAGTCGGACTTACAAATTTATTTTGCATCATCTGTTGCATAATTAATCCTGCTAACGCGAGTGAACTACCTGAAAGTAGGATACTAACCGTCCGTGGAATACGACTTGAGAACAAAATATTTTGTTGCTCTTCACTTAAGTGGAAAATATCTGAAAGAGAGAGCTGACTCACTCCAACAAATAAGGAGACTATAGTTAAACAAACTAATAAAATAAGTAAAACATAACCCTTAAATAAAAACTTCACTAATAATTCTCCTCATCTTGCTATACGTATTGAAATGATAATCGTTACCAACGATAATGATTATCATTGTCGTCAATATTAATATTAAAGATTACAGACGTGGATTTCAATAGTATTTTTATACATAAGTAAATATTTATTTTTGTCCAAATACGATGTACTCTTTTTAATACAAAAATAAGCCACTAAAATCGTAGTTGTTATCAACAACACTGAATCTAGTGGCTTATTAATGTTAGTCTTTAATAATTAATTATCAAAAATGAAATCTTCGTCTTGTAAGGCTTCTACATTTAATGCCAATGTGTATCCGTCACCTTTAACTGAGAAGAAATCATGGTTTTTAGTTGTAGTATCTAATGCATTTTCAATGATAGGATTAAATTCTTTTTCTTCAAAGTATGGTTCAAAGCCTAAGTTAGATAATGCTTTGTTTCCATTGTATTGTACATAGTTCAATACATCTTCACTTAAGCCGATATCATCGTATAACATATGTGTATAAGATACTTCATTAGCGTATAAATCTTCTAATAATTTATACATCTCTTTATCTGCTTTTTGTTTTTCATTTTCAGATAGTTCGTTACGTAAACTTTGAGCATCTAATCCTGTAAACACACCATGGATCGATTCGTCTAGTAAAATCTTTCTAATGATTTCACCAGAAGTAGTCATTTTACCTTGTCCAGCTAAATATAAAGGATAATAGAAACCAGAGTAGAATAAGAAGGTTTCTAAAAATACACTTGATACCCTTGCAATATATTGATCATATATAGAGGCTTCTTTGCCCCACAATTTGTGATAGTTTTCAATAATTTTATCAGATTTATATTTTAAATGAGGCTCTTCTATTACCCAAGTATCTAGTAAATAGTTTGTTTCACTAGATGGAAGTAAAGTTGTAAATATATGTGAATAACTTTTCGCATGAATTTGTTCCATCATTGCCATAAATGAATACACTGCTTTTTTACGTAAGTCTGTTGTGTGTAACATAATCAACGGCATACCATCATCTGCTTGATGTGTATCCAATCCTGTTAATCCTGCTAACGCACGTTTGAATGTATTCTTCTCGTCTTCAGTTAGTGTCTTCCAACTTGCAATATCTTTTGATACTTTAAATTCTGTTTCTACCCACATTTGAGAAATATTTTGACGCCAAAACATATTCGTCATATCTTCTTGGGTATTCCAATTGACGGCCTTCATTTATAAATCCTCCTTAATTACTAAAAAGCAAATCTCATTCGTTTGGAGGATAAGTTGAGAGTCATTTTTAAGTTTTGACTCTACAACCTTCCTCCTTTTTAAAATTTGTTATCTTAAGTTTCTTAAATTAGATAGCACAGCTTGTACATTCTTCTACACTCAATAATTTATTACGAGTATAATATAGCGATTTAAGCCCTTTATGGTGAGCATAAACATATAATCTTGATAATTCACGTGTTGAAATTTCAGAATTCACATATAAAATTGTTGAAATACCTTGGTCCACGTGTGTTTGAATCGTAGCGATTAAATCTATTAATTTCATTTGGTCAGTATTGAATGCTGATTTATAATACCACATTGTTTCAGGAGACAAGAATGGCATTGGATAAAATGTTTCAGCATTACCATAAGTACGACGTTCAATTTGATCAACAATTGGCATAACTGAACTTGTTGCATTTTGTACATATGAAATACTTTGTGTAGGTGCAATTGCAAGTCTATATGCATGATATAAACCATGTTGTTGAACTTGTTCTTGTAATGCTTTCCAATCTTTAGCAGTTGGAATATCAATATGATCAAATAGTCGTTTCACTTTCTCAAATTTAGGTTCAAATTCTTGAGAAGTATAAAACTCAAAGTATTTACCACTAGCATAATCTGATTGTTCAAAGTCTTGGTATACTTCCCCACGTTCTTTCGCAATTTCCATTGAACGTTCTATTGAATAATAGTTCATCATCATGAAGAAAGTATTTGCAAAGTCTTTAGCTTCCTCTGATTCATATCCTATTTTATTTTTAGCTAAATAGCCGTGTAAGTTCATTACGCCAAGACCGACAGAGTGTAACTCACTGTTAGCTTTTCTCACGCCTGGTGCATTTTGAATATTTGCTTCATCACTAACTACTGTTAATGCATCCATACCTGTGTGAACAGAATCTTTAATTTTACCTGTTTCCATCACATTTACAATGTTTAATGAACCTAAATTACATGATATGTCGCGTTTAATTTCGTCTTCAATACCATAATCATTAATCACTGATGTCTCTTGTAATTGGAAGATTTCTGTACATAAATTACTCATTTTAATTTGACCAATATTTGAATTGGCATGAACTTTGTTAGCATTATCTTTAAACATTAAGTATGGGTAACCTGATTGTAATTGTGTTTGCGCAATCATATTCAACATTTCTCTTGCGTCTTTTTTCTTCTTAACGATATTTGGGTTTGCAACCATGTCGTCATAGTACTTTTCTAAATCAATATCATCTAATGTTACACCATATTCTTGTTTAACCGTATGTGGTGCAAACATATAGAAATCTTTGCCTTCTTTTGCTAAATCAAAGAATTTAGATGGCACTATAAGACCAGTAGAAATTGTTGATAAACGTAAGTCTTCATCAGCATTTACCTTTTTAGTGTCTAAGAACTCTTCTACATCATAATGGAAGATATTCAAATATACTGCACCTGCACCTGGACGTTGGCCTAGTTGATCAGCATAGCTAAATCCGCCTTCTAATGCTTTGGCAACTGGTAGCACACCTTTGGCTACACCTTTAATACCTTTGATAGCTTCACCACGAGCACGTAATTTAGAAAGATTTATTGCTACACCACCACCAATTTTACTTAATTGCTTGGCAGTAGAATCAATGAAATTGATAGAGTTCAAACTATCATCTACCTCTAGTAAGAAACATGATACTAATTCACCACGACGTGCGCGACCAGCATTCAAGAAAGTTGGTGTTGCAGGTTGATAACGTTGTTCGACCATTGCTAAGATAAATTGTTTCGCTTGCTGCTTATTACCATCCGCTAAATATAGTGCAACGATTGCGACATGTTGATTATAATCCTCTAGATATTGTGATTTATCATTAGTTTTTAGCGCATAATCTTTATAAAACTTACTAGCAGACATATAGCTTGCAAATTCAAAGTTGATAGATTTGGCGAATTCAGTGATTTCAACTAAATCTTCTTCGCTATATTTGTCAAAGACATTAAAATAAAAATTATTATCTACTAGATAGTGTAAACGTTCAATCTCACTGTCAAAATAAATTGTTTTGTCATGGATTTCTTCTAGATAAACCGCTAATGCTTCTTGATCTTTCTCCAAGTTAAAGAAACCATTGTCTTTACGTTTCGTAACTTCATTATTTAGTTCAATATGATTGTACTTTTTCTCGTTCATAATTTTCATTGAAATGCCCCACCTTATTTTTAAATTCAATAACATCTTTATTAGAACCTTGTACTTCAAATTTCATTAATAAAGGTACATGATATTCTTCGGAAATTGTTCTACCCGCTTTCGCAAAGTTTTGTCCCCAGTTACGGTTACCACTTGCTGCAACAGCGCGTAAATTATGATGATTAATTTCTAAAAACGATTGTACTTCTTTAGGCACTTCACCAAATCCAATTGTTCCCGTAACTAAAATATAAGGTTCTTCAAATGGATCTGTACAATTATCCTTAGTAATTTCCATTACATCTGAAATTTCACTTCGTTTAATAAATCTTCTTACATTACCTGAAAAAGAAAAATAAACTACTTTCATTGGAACGCCTTCTTTCGTCAGTCCATAATATTAATTAAAAAGAAGTTCTCTTAATAGATAAGAAAACTTGCTAGACAATAAATGCGACATATTTTAGACATTTAATTGGATGTCAACTAGCTGATGATTAATATACTAAAAGAAGTGACTTTCATTTCTAGCCACTACATGTAGTGTTCAGACTAAAATTTCGAGACTATTTCATCTATATGCTCGTTCGTATTAATAGTATTAAATTAGGAATTTCAACTTAAAATCAGTGTGAAATTGCCTTTAAAATGAATAATTTGTATAACACAAACTTTTTATACAACCACAACATGTTGTGGTTCGTTTCAAAATTTAATACTATATTCTGTGTTTCATTATACAGAATTGCTCTCTTAATTAAAAGTAACTATTTCGTGACAAAAGTTCGGAAAAACGTCTGAATGTGCATCAGACCAAACTTAAATTGGCGCAAATAATTATTTTCGAATATTTGATGTGTTTTAGTTGCATTTTTATCAGCTAAATAAACCATTGAATTGTCGGCATTCTTGAAGACCAATCATTTAAATTATCAATATATTTTGCGCAATTATTCAAATGTTAATTATAATTTGCTTCAAAAACACGAATATAACATTTGTAAAAAAATAGCATTTAACGTGTTTTTAATATAAACAGAACATTTGTTCGTATTAAAATAATAATACATCTTGGTATTATTTTCAAGTATTTATGCATTAGCATTTGAATTATGCTACTATATATACGGTAATTTTTTATAAATGAGGCGATTAACCTTGAATCCAAAAGTTAAAGGTATTATTGCAATTTTAATTTCAGCTGTCGGTTTTAGTTTTATGTCAGTCTTTTTTAGACTCGCCGGAGATCTACCTGTATTTCAAAAATCCCTAGCTCGAAATTTTGTTGCAATGTTCATACCATTATTCTTCATATTTAAATATAAGCAACCTATGTTTGGGAAATTAAGTAGCCAACCTCTTTTAATTTCCCGATCTACACTAGGCCTTATAGGTGTCCTATTAAATATATACGCTATAGATCATATGGTGTTAAGCGATGCGGATACACTGATGAAACTCAACCCTTTTTGGACGATTTTACTCAGTTTAATTTTTCTTAATGAGAAAGTTCGAAAATATCAAATCATTGCTATGATTGTAGCAATCTTAGGTATGTTATTTATCGTTAAACCAGAGTTTTCTTCAACAATGATTACTTCTTTAGCTGGATTATTTTCTGGTATTTTTGCTGCCTCTGCATACACATGTGTTCGTGCATTAAGTACCAGAGAAGCACCATATACTATTGTTTTTTATTTTTCATTATTTTCAGTTGTCGTTTTAATACCGTTTTCAATCGCAACTTATGAGCCAATGACGACAATACAAATGGTTTATCTTTTAGGGGCAGGTCTTTCTGCTGCAGTTGGCCAAATTGGTATAACACTAGCCTATAGTTTTGCACCTGCAAAAGATATTTCTATCTTTACGTATGCTTCAATCATTTTCACGGCTATATTCGGATTTATTTTATTCGGTGAAACACCTGATTTCTATGCCCTTATCGGTTATGTCATTATTATTGGTGCAAGCTATTATATGTTCGAAAAGGCACGACGACAAACCGCTATAACTAAACAACAATCTAACACTAAGGAGTGATTCAATTGACTCAAGGACGTCAAAAAGAAGAACTACAAGATATTACTTTATTAGGTAATCAAAATAATAAATATGAATTTGACTATACACCGGAAGTTTTGGAAACATTTGATAATAAACATCAAGGACGCGATTACTTCGTAAAATTCAATTGTCCTGAATTTACATCTCTTTGCCCAATTACAGGTCAACCAGATTTCGCAACGATTTATATTTCGTACATTCCAAATATTAAAATGGTAGAATCTAAGTCATTGAAATTGTACTTATTTAGCTTTAGAAATCATGGCGATTTTCATGAGGATTGTATGAATATCATTATGAATGACTTAATTGACTTAATGGACCCACATTATATTGAAGTTTGGGGCAAATTCACTCCACGAGGTGGTATTTCAATAGATCCATACACTAATTATGGACGTCCAAATTCTAAATATGAGAAGATGGCTGAACACCGATTAATGAATCATGATTTATATCCAGAAAAAATAGATAACAGATAAAAGATTAACTTAACCACTAAATTGTCAAACATTTTAGTGGATTTTTTCATTATTTGTGAGATTTTATTTAAATTTACTATTGCCTATTAGTGAATTAAAGCGTATTTTATTATTATCATTTAAAATTCCAAAAGAGTAAGATGATCTAAATAAAGCAACTTATTCTCATTCAATTTTAAATCATCAACTCATTGACTGAAATTTCTAAAAATTTCTATTTTTAAGAAATTAATCAATTTTACTTATCATATTTATGATTTTAAATTTCAGTCTTTAAAGAAAGAAAGGATTGGGATACATATGGCAACAAACAATTCCCATGAACAAGCTGTTCAAACAATACCTCAGCGAGGGTTCTTCGGACACCCTAGTGGTTTAGGAGTACTATTCTTTGTAGAATTTTGGGAAAGATTTAGCTATTACGGCATGCGTGCCATGCTTATTTTCTACATGTATGATCAAATTAAAAATGGTGGTTTAGGAATTGATCAAACGACTGCAATGTCTATCATGTCAGTTTATGGCGCATTAATTTACATGTCTTCAATTCCTGGTGCATGGGTCGCAGATAGACTATTCGGTACTAGAGGGGCAACCTTGATTGGTGCAGTACTCATTATCATCGGACATGTTTGTCTAAGTTTACCATTCGCAATGTTCGGTTTATTCGCATCAATGTTCTTTATTATCATAGGTTCAGGCTTAATGAAACCAAATATTTCAAACATCGTTGGACGATTATATCCTGAGAATGATACTCGTATGGATGCCGGTTTCGTTATATTCTATATGTCAGTTAACCTAGGTGCGCTTATCTCACCTATCATTCTGCAACATTTCCTAGACGTGAAAAACTATCACGGTGGTTTCTTAATTGCAGCGATTGGTATGGCATTAGGTTTAGTATGGTATATGATTTTCAATAAAAAGAATTTAGGTTCTGTTGGTATGAATCCAACCAACCCACTATCTTCTGAAGAAAAGAAAAAATACGGATTAATCGTAGGTATCATTGTAGCAGTCATTGCGATTGTACTATTAGTTACATATTTCACAAACACTTTATCATTCAATCTTATTAGTAATACGGTTCTGGTACTTGGTATAGCTTTACCAATCATTTACTTCACTACTATGATTCGCAGTAAAGATGTTACAGATGTAGAACGTTCTCGTGTTAAAGCATTCATTCCTTTATTTATTTTAGGAATGTTATTCTGGGCAATACAAGAACAAGGATCAAACGTATTAAACATTTATGGTTTAGAACGTTCTGATATGAAAATGAATTTATTCGGTTGGACAACAGATTTCGGTGAAGCATGGTTCCAATCAATTAACCCATTATTTATTCTTTTATTCGCACCAATCGTATCTGCGATTTGGTTGAAAATGGGTAAAAAACAACCAAGCCTTCCAGTAAAATTTGGATTAGGTACGCTATTAGCTGGTGCTTCATACATTTTAATGGGACTTATCGGTATGAGTTATGGTGATACGCACTTCTCAGTAAACTGGGTTATCCTATCATACGTTGTATGTGTGGTTGGTGAATTATGTTTATCACCTACTGGTAACAGTGCGGCTGTTAAATTAGCCCCTAAAGCATTTAATGCTCAAATGATGAGTGTTTGGTTATTAACAAACGCATCTGCGCAAGCACTTAATGGTACATTAGTTAAATTAATCAATCCTTTAGGGCAAACGAATTATTTCATCTTCTTAGGAAGCGTTGCTATTGTAATTACAGTAATCATCTTAGCTTTCACTCCTAAAATTTCAAAAGCAATGAAAGGTATTCATTAATCACCTTTGTATTGTTAAAAGATGACATTTAAACAAGATAATAAGTTATCATAAGCCCCTTCATAGTATTTTATAAGCTATGAAGGTTTTTTTTATAATTCTTATCTTTATTGAGACATTGACAAGAGCCTGAGCCTGGGACATAATTCAATGTCTCAGGCTACAAATATATATTGGCAGTAGTTGACTGAATTAAAAATGCACTTGTAACTAGCTTTTTTTAATTCTAGTCAACCTTGCCGGGGCGATGGGACCCTAGCAAAGAGAATTTCACAAAGAAATTCTACAAGCTAAGCAAGCTGGGGATTGGGGCCCTAGCAAAGAGAATTTCATTAAGAAATTCTACAAGCTAAGCAAGCTGGGGATTGGGGCCCTAGCAAAGAGAATTTCATTAAGAAATTCTACAAGCTAAGCAAGCTGGGGATTGGGGCCCTAGCAAAGAGAATTTCATTAAG
>NZ_JBXARC010000006.1:84181-107350 GCF_058807855.1 Staphylococcus sp. GW821-FHT11H10
AAGAAATTCTACAAGCTAAGCAAGCTGGGGATACAACGAAATAAATTTTGAGAAAATATTATTTCTGCCTCGCTCCCTCTATCTTGTATTTTCTTTGTATATCAACTAAAAAAATGTAATGATAAATACTTAAGCACTTGTTTTACTCAAATTATAATTAAGCAAATAACATTTCGGGTAAATAAATGTTAAATCAGAGTAAATAAATGAAAGTAGGCATACGTATGGGTCAAAAATTTAATCATGGTGTTCTTTTTTACCATGAACATAGTGGTCTCAAAGATATATATGAAGGTTTAGGAGAAGTAACTAAATCACTTACTACTATGTGCAAACACCTATCAATTCAACTAAGTGAAAATGAAGGCGACATTATTAAGTATTGTGAAAGAATTAAAAATCAAGAATATAGTAGTGATGTTGATATCGTTTTTATTCTAGGTGGCGATGGTACAGTTAATGAATTAGTTAATGGTGTTTTGGCAAATGACCTAAATGTACCTATTGGAATTATTCCTGGAGGTACATTTAATGATTTCACTAAAACATTAAACTTGAACCCTAACTTTAGTAAAGCTAGTGAACAACTTAAAACGTCTCACTTGGAATCATATGATGTTATGAAAGTGAATGGCACTTATGTGCTTAACTTTGTGGGATTAGGACTTATAGTTCAAAACGCGGAAAACGTGCAAGAAGGTCGTAAAGATATCTTCGGTAAATTAAGCTATGTTGGTTCAACTGTTAAAACATTAATGAATCCAGAAGATTTTGATTATACATTAACTGTAGATGATAAAGAACTTAATGGTAATACCTCTATGCTAGTCGTTGCTAACGGTCCTAATATCGGTGGCAGTAGAATACCACTTATGGATTTATCACCTCAAGATGGTAAATTGAATAGTTTTATTTTTGATAAACAAAGTTTTACTATTCTCAATGATGTGTTCAAAAAACGCGATAGTATGGATTGGAATGAAATTACAAACGGAATTGATCACATAGCCGGTAAACATATTACATTATCGACGGATCCAGTTATGAAAGTAGATATTGACGGTGAAATTAGTCTTGAAACGCCAATTACAATTGAAGTTCTACCAAAAGCACTTCAGATTCTAACTTTTCCAGAGAATGCTGAACAATAAGAATTTATTATACTAATATAAAAGCGATTAAGGTTAATGATAGGGTTATCATACCTTAATCGCTTATTTTAATTACTCTCCTAGAAAGAATGCTTCTACATCTTTCCAACCGTTAACACGTTTAAAACGTTCTTCACTTACATTGTGAGACGCAGTAAAAATGATTGGTTCACCTTCAAATATTTGTAATTGACGAGGATTATCATCTATTAAGTAATCTGTTTTCACTACATTTTTACGACCACAGAAGACAAATTGCTGTGGATCTAAAAATGGAAAGAATTCAAGTAACCACTCATATTTATCATGAAATGAAGTAGGAACATCCATAGCTGCAGTAGCAATGTAAACATCATATTGCTCAGTCAATTTCTTAACGACTTCTTGTGCATGAGGCATAACAGTTAAATTTCTAAAGAAGCCTGGCGCTCTTAAAATATCACGAACTAAACCATCATGCTCTGGTATTACATTTTTAAGCTTTTGTCCATTTAAAGACTCAACTGTAATTCCTAATTCCGTTTTTACGTTAACCGCTTCAATAATTGCACCTAACGTGTCTGCTAATACTTCATCCATATCTATTGCTATAGATTTTCTAGACATACTATCTCTCCCTTAATCATCACCTATATACTTTTAAAGTATAGCAAAAATTTAAAAGGGAGTGCTACAAGACATTTAGAATCTATTATAGCACCCCTTGCATAATCAACTTATGATGTACTTCTAAAACTCAACTAATCATTGTAAGTTAAAGAGCTTACGTATTAGACCAACTTAATAATCAAAATGTTTTAATACTTCAATCATTCTGTCATTTTGTTCTGGGAATCCGATTGTAATACGAACGCCAGTTGGAAACGGACGTGTGATACAACCCACTTTTAGTAACGCTTCATATAATTCTTGTGCTTTTTCAGTTACAACAAATACAAAGTTCGTCTGACTAGGTAAAAAATGTTCACTTTGCGGTATCTCAAAGAATTTTTCACGTTCTTTAGCATTTTTAGCTGTTACATCTTTCAAATACGCTTGATCTTCTAATGCTGCAATCGCTGCGTATTCTGAAATACGAGTGACATTGAATGGTGGTCGAATGATATTCCACTTTTCAATAGCTTCATTTGTAGCTACAACATACCCTACTCGCAAACCAGCTAATCCATATGCTTTAGAGAATGTTCTCAATAAGAATGCATTATCGAATCGTTCTTGCAATTTCAATGTATCTGGATAATCTTCTGCTGTCACAAATTCAAAGTAAGCTTCATCGATCAATACAGGTACATGACTAGGTACGCGTTCTAAAAAGCTTTCTAATTCATCGTGATTGAAATAGGTTCCAGTTGGATTATTCGGATTACATAGCCACACTAAAGCAGTCTCTTCATCGACCTCTTTAATAATATTCTCTAAATCAAACCCACCATTTAGTAGTGGTACTTGAACAACTTCAGCAGATTCTACAATAGCATTATGATAATATTGTCCAAATGTACCTTCACTTGTGACAATTTTATCTCCTGGCGTTAACACTGCTCTTGAAATCATCAAAATAACTTCGTCTAACCCCGCACCAAATAGAATTCGAGAAGGATCCACGTTCAAATGTTCACTAATTGCCTTACGTAATGAAGGTGAGCCCGTCTCAGGATAATAAAATAACTCATCCAAATGTGCTTGAACTGCTTGCTTTGCTTTTGGAGAAGGACCATATAAATTTTCATTTGAAGCAAGTTTATATAATTCGCCTTCTATACCGTGCTTTTCTTTAAGTGCTTGTGGTGATAATCCTGGTTGATACGCTGCTAATTGATTTAATTGTTGTTTCATTGCCAACCACTCCTTTTCAAAAAATTAAAAATGTTTATTCAATTATAAACCTGTTCCCCTAACATTGTTAAATTACAAGTCATTGACTAGTAAAAATTTATATTAACTTAATGTACACCATTCATCGCTTTCTTAACCATTGGAGAAATAGCTACTAAGATAACACCAATAAGCAGTGTAAACAATCCTGAGTATAAGAAGAACTCTTTCTCACTAATAATCTTAAATAATACAACGATTTGGCTATTGAGGCTTTGTGCAGTGGCGTTACTGAGCATCCACAATGCCATCATTTGTGCAGAGAACTTTGCAGGTGCTAATTTAGATGTTACAGATAACCCTACAGGTGAGATACACAATTCACCTAATGTAATTAAGAAGAAACTTAACACTAACCATATAGGGTGAATCAAATGCGCATCACTATTCAAAGGTATAATCATGACTAGATATGATAAACCTGCAAAGATGGCACCTAATGCAAATTTATATACTGCACTTGGATTATGTCTGCCTAATTTAGTCCATAAACTAGCAAAGACAGGTGCTAACATAATAATAAATACTGGATTGATAGACTGGAACCAAGCTGCTGGTATGTGGAAATCTAACGCACCATTAGTCAATTTAGCTAAGCTAAGTTCTGTCTTCTGGTCGGCAAAGTTAGCCAAAACGGTCGAACCTTGTTCTTGAATCATCCAAAATGCAACAGACGTAATAAACAACGGTATGTAACTATAAATTCTAGAACGCTCTTCTTTGTGTGTCTTATTACTTGATAACATATAAACAAAAATACAAATTGGTAACACGATACCTACAATCGTTACAATGACACTAAAACTAGATAAACTCAATTTTCCAATAAATTGCAAGATAAGTAGGATAATTGCGAAAATTACTACGACAATGCCGGTAATAATTGATAATCTTTTGATTTCTTCTTTTCTAAGTGGGTTAGGAACGCTTAAACCAGCCAATCCTAGATTCTTTTTATTTGTAATAAAATAAGTGACTAATCCGATGAACATCCCTATTGCTGCTACCGCAAAACCAAAGTGGAACCCTAATCTTGTTTGTAAGTAACCTGTTGCAAATGGTGATAGAAAACTACCTAAATTGATACCCATATAGAAAATAGTAAAAGCAGCATCTAAACGTCTATCATTGTGGTCATATAATTCACCAACTGTAGTTGAAATATTAGGTTTCAATAAACCTGTACCAATAATAAGTAGTAATAATGCTATCATAACCACTGTTAAACTACCTGGTATCGTTAACATGATGTGACCAAACATAATTAATATGCCGCCATAAAATAATGCATGTCTTGTACCAATGATTCTGTCTGCTATCCAACCCCCGATGGTACCAGACATATAGATGAGTGCGCCATATAATGATACGATTTGTAATGCTGTTCCCTGTGGCAAGCCGAAGCCACCTTTACTAACTGAATAGTACAGATAATAAGCTAGAATCGCTTTCATACCATAGTAACTGAATCGCTCCCAAAATTCAGTAAAGAATAGCGTACTTAACCCTTTGGGATGTCCAAAGAATCCTTTTTGAGGTACACTCTCAACAATCTCTCGTCTCGAATAATTTCTAGTATTCATTTTTCTCCCCCCTAAAAACCATACACGCTTTTTGTGTATTTATAGAATAGTGTAATTAAAATTAATTCAGATTACAATTGTATTTACTAATTTTGCGCTTTAAAAAAAGGAACAAGACAACGAATTCATGATTAATTCGTTGTCTTGTTCCAACATTTTCGCGTGACTATTTATTTTACTAAACCTTCTTTTTCAAGATAATGTTTCGCAACATTATACGGATCTTCATTTTTCACGGTAACTTTGTAATTCATTTCTTGCATCTCTTCATCTGAAATTTTACCCTCTAATTTGTTGAGCGGTTTTTTAATTTCTGGATGTTGCTTTAAGAATTTTTCTTTAAACATTGGTGCACCTTGATATGCTGGGAATACGTGTTTATCATCTTTTAAGACTACCATATTATATTGTTTTAATTCTGCATCTGTTGAATATGCGTCAATTAAATTAATGTCACCTTTTTCTACTGCAGTATAGCGTAATTTAGGCTCCATTTTTTTAACATTAGATAAGTTGAGACCATAAGCTTTCGCCACAGCTTTATAACCATCAGATCGATCATTAAATTCCATAGTGAACCCTGGTTTAATTTTATCTTCAACCTTTTGTAAATCACCAATTGTTTTAATATTATTTTCTTTAGCAAAGTCTCTCTTCACCGCTAAAGCATACGTATTATTATATTTCATAGGTTTTAACATCGTCATGTCATATTTCTTCTCTAGACTTTGTTTAGCTTGTTGATATACTGCATCTTCTTTTTTAGATTTTAAATCTTCTTTAGTTAATTCACCTAATACTGTCCCTGTAAATTCTAAATATCCGTCGATGTCGTCAGATTTTAATGCATTAAACAGGAATGATGTTTTACCCATACCATCTTTAACATCAACTGTATCATCCGTTTCATCCTCAATTAAAATTTTGTACATATTCGTAATAATTGAAGGTTCTGAACCTAATTTACCTGCAAGCGTAATTGTGTCACCTTTTTTACCGAAAAGTGGTACAACAATGACTAATAGTATAATAAGAATCATTGCACCTACAGTGATTAGTAGCTTTTTATAAGATAATTTCTCCATATAACGTAGTATTAAATCAAACATAATTGCGAGTAGTGCAGCAGGAATCGCTCCGATAAGGATTAAAGACGTGTTGTTACGGTCAATACCTAGTAAAATTAAATCTCCTAGTCCACCGGCACCAATTAATGCGGCTAAAGTTGCTGTACCGATAATTAGAACCATAGCAGTACGAATACCGGCCATCATCACTGGCATCGCTATTGGCAATTCTACTTTAGTCAAACGACGCATCGGCTTCATGCCAATACCTTTTGCAGCTTCAATAAGAGACGGATCAACTTCTTTAATGCCCGTATATGTATTTCTCAAAATTGGCAACAATGCATACACAACTAATGCAATAATTGCTGGCACGCGACCAATACCAAATATTGGAATCATTAACCCTAATAATGCCAATGATGGAATGGTTTGTAATATAGCAGCTATATTCATAACGACCTCAGATAACCGCTTCGTCTTTGTTAAAGCAATCCCTAATGGCACAGCGATTAAAATTGCGATTAGTAGTGCAATAAATGAAATTTGGATATGTTCTAAGATGGTCGTAAGTACTTCGCCTTTACGATCATTGAGTGTGCTAAATAATTCGCTCATGCTTTAACCTCCTTGTCATGGTCTATCTCAGATAAATACTTAAAGATATCTTCACGTTTTAAGAGTGATTGCGTGGAGGTTGATACATCATTAACAATAACCGCTTCATGTTGGGCTAATGTAGAATAAACTGAACGTAATTGCGCATCACTATTGATTTCAGGATAATCATGGTGTGTTTCTTTTTCTGTGAGTGGCGAAGTAATATTAAGATCTTTCAACTGTAAGCTTTCTTTATCTTGTTCTAAATGGCTACCCATAAACTCTTCTACAAATTTATTTTTAGGTTGATTACGGAATGCTTGTGGTGTATCTATTTGTTCAACATGCCCATTATTAAGTAAACAAATTCGATCACCTAGCTTCATTGCTTCTTGAATATCATGCGTTACAAATACAATTGTCTTTTTGATTTTAGTTTGTAGTTCTATTAAATCATCTTGTAGTTTCTCGCGACTGATTGGATCCAGTGCACTAAAAGGTTCATCCATCAATATAACTGGTGGATCTACAGCTAATGCTCTTACTACACCAACTCTCTGTCGTTGGCCACCTGATAATTCATCTGGTTTACGATCTCGATATTTTTCAGGTTCTAAACCAACCATTTCAAGTAATTCGTCAACACGTTGATCTATATCTTTATCTTTCCATTTTTTCATCTGTGGAACCTGTGCAATATTCTCTTTAATGGTCATATGAGGGAAAAGTGCGATTTGTTGCAACACATATCCAATATCCCATCTCATTTCATAAACAGGATAATCACTTATAGGTTTATCTTTAAAATAAATATAACCTTCACTTAACGGAATAAGCCTATTAATCATCTTCAAAGTAGTTGTTTTACCACACCCTGATGGACCTATAATTACAAAAAACTCACCCTCATTTATTTTGAAACTTACATCATCAACTGCCACATTATCCCCATAACGTTTTGTTACGTTTTTAAATTCAATCATTTAGTCACCTTCATTTGCTTTACTTATTCAAATAGTTTGCATTCTTATTCCCTATTTAAACATGTTTAATGATGAATTCATATTAAATTAATCGAAATATAGAAATTACATTTAAAATTAATAATGTGGCAATAAAATAAAGGTAAGGTTCGCTACAGAAATAGTAACAACCTTACCTTTTACTTTATATACTCGCTTTATATGAATGTATAATCTCTAAGAATTTCGGACAATAATGTTTTAATTTATAGCTACCAACACCATCTATAGATATCATTTCTTGTTTGGATTCTGGTTTGCGTTTAGCAAACTCTTCTAACGTGTAATCCGAAAAAATACTAACCGGTGCAATATTCAATTTCTCACTTAACTTACGTCGAACTTCAACTAATTCACTGTATAATGCTCGATCTACACCTTCAACTGTATTGATATAGACTTTTTCTTTGGATTTTTGTTTAAATGGTGTCGTAAATACTTTCTCTTTATTGTTAAGTAACTTTTTAACACTTTCATCACATATTAAGATTTCATCATTTTCATTTAAAAACCCTTTGAAACGCAATTCATCAATTAAATGATTTAATTCTGAAGTGGTATAATCTTTCATCAAACCATGTGTCGTCAACTTATCATAATCATTATATTTAATATAATCACTTGTTTCTCCACGCAAGACTTGAATGATTACGCTATAGCTTTCTTTTTGACGCATGCGTGCGATACAACTAATAATCATTTTAGCTTCTTGCGTCATATCATATGTTTTATTTTGTTGAATACAGCTACTACATTGTCCGCACTCTTCTAATTTTTCGTTAGGTTCAAAATAATGTACTACAGTCGCTTCAAGGCATTTTTTTGTTTTCGTGTATTGAATCATTTTAGTGAGTTTCTCACCCATTTTATCTTTATAATCTTCATCAGCCTGTGAAACTGTAATAAAATATTCATGCAATCCTTTATCACGTTCACTAAATAAAAGAATGCATTCACTTTCTAATCCATCACGACCTGCACGACCTGCCTCTTGATAATATGATTCTAAATCACCTGGCATATTATAGTGTATAACGTATCTAACATTTGATTTATCTATCCCCATACCAAAGGCGTTTGTCGCAATAACAACCTTCACTTTATCATATACAAATTCATTTTGAGCGGCCTCGCGTTCTTTGTTTGTTAAACCAGCATGATAAATTGCCGAAGAAACATTGATAACATCTAATGCTTCTTGTAACTCCTCAACTTGCTTACGTGTAGAGCAATAGATAATTCCTGCTTGTTCTTTATGTTTCTGCACATAATCTACAACAAATTTCTGACGTTGATAGGTAGGATTCACTTTAAAAATAAGATTCCGACGTTTCGTACTTGTTTTTACTTCATCTCGTCTATCTATGTTTAACTTTTCCATAATATCTTGCTGTACTTCTGCAGTAGCTGTTGCCGTTAATGCAACGATTGTAAAGTTTTGAGGTAATGTGAATACTTTTTTAATGACACTTTGATAGCTAGGTCTAAAGTCATGCCCCCACTTAGATATACAATGTGCCTCATCAAATGCGATAAGATGAATATCAATTCGACTTAATAAACTTAAAAAATATTGATTATCGAAACGTTCTGGTGCAACATATAAAAACTGAATATGACCTTTCCTTAAATCATCTTCGATTTCTTTTTGTTGCTTCTTAGTTAAACTACTATTTAAGAATGCTGCTTTAATCCCCATTGCTTTAAGTTGATCAACTTGGTCTTTCATTAAAGATATTAGTGGACTTATTACAATTGTCGTTCCACCTAACATTAATCCAGGCACTTGGTAGCAAATTGATTTACCACCACCTGTAGGTAATACACCTAAAACATTATGATGATCCATTATTTTAGTTATGATTTCTTTTTGACCAGGTCTGAACTTGTCATACCCAAAATAATGCGATAATGTTGCTTCCATACTTTACATTCCCCTTATTGCTCTTTTAGTTCTTCTAATTCACTCCATCTCGTGATGTCTGTTTCATATGTTAGCTCTAAATGTTCTTTCTCTTCATTTAATTCTTTGATTTTGCCATAATCAGCACTGGCCTCAATCATCTCTTCATCTATTTCTTCTAAGCGTGTTTCAGTTTGTTCAATACGTTCCATCAAAGTTTCATATTCTCGTTTTTCCTTATAAGACAACCCTGATTTTTTTCGCGCCGTTGTTTTTTGCTTTGGTTGTTGTGCTTGTTTCTCTAGTGCAGCTAATTTATCCTGCTCTTTCTTATAAGTCTCATAATCTTCAAAGGTCCCTACAATACGTTCCATCTTTCCGTCATGAATATACCAGTACTCTTGAGCGACTTTATTTAAAAAATAGCGATCGTGACTAACAGTTATAACTGAACCACCAAAACTACTAATATAGTCCTCTAAAATAGTTAATGTTTCTGTATCTAAGTCATTTGTCGGTTCATCTAGCAACAGTACATTAGGTTGATGCACGAGTAATCTTAATAAATATAAGCGTTTTTGCTCTCCGCCTGATAATTTGTATATCTTCTTACCATGTGTTGAGCTTGGGAACAAGAAACGTTCTAGTAATTGAGTTACAGAAATTGAAGTCCCATCCTTCTCTTTAGCCACTTCACTCTCTTCTCGTAGGTAATCAATCATACGTATATCTCTATCTAACGTTTCTTCTGTTTGTTTAAAGTATGCTACTTTTACAGTTTGGCCAATTTTAAGTGTGCCTGTATAATCGTTGTCTTCTCCGCTTAAAATATTTAATAATGTTGTCTTTCCAGCTCCATTTGGCCCAACAATACCAATACGTTGCCCACTTTGAATAATTTCAGTAATATCTTCAAATAATGTTCTGCCGTTAATTTGTTTTGAAAGTTTTTCTAACTCATACACTTGTTTGCCTAATCTTGAATACGCTAGATTCAATTGCCCTTTATCTTGAACGTGTTGATCTTGCACTTCTGATTCTAAATCATTAAAACGGTTGATACGTGCTTGTTGCTTTGTCGTTCTTGCCTTAGCGCCAGCTCTCATCCAAGCTAATTCTTGTTTATATAAAGCCTTTTGCTTTTCTTGTTGTTTTTGTTCAATAATTTCATTTTCTGCTCGCATTGCTATGTAATCTTCATAATTACCTGGATAAGATTTTAATTTACCTCTATCTAATTCAATGATTCTACTCGCAATTTCATTTAAAAAGTAACGATCATGAGTTACGAACAATACGGTATGAGGATACTGCTTTACATAATTGATTAGCCATGTTATAGATTCAAAGTCTAGGTGGTTTGTAGGTTCGTCTAATAATAATAGATCAGGTTGTTCAATAAGCGTTTTAGCAAGCACTACGCGTTTTTGCTGACCACCTGACAGTTCGTTCACCTTTTTGGTCGTGTCATTAATACCTAGTTTAGATAATATGGTTTTAATTTCTGCATTATAATCCCATGCACTATTTTGGTCCATAGCCTCTTGTGCTTTCATCATCTTTTGAAAATGCGCGTCATCTTGTTGTTGTGAATAAGCATTAACTGCTTCTTCGTAAGCTTTTATAATTTGAAGAGTCGATGTGTCTGAACTAAGTACAGCTTGAAAAACAGTCATATCTCCATCTAAATCCTGCTTTTGAGAAGAATACCGTATACGATATTGATTAGGATGCGTAATATCAGCTGTATAATCATCATCTATATTCCCGATAACTTTAAGTAGAGTACTTTTACCAGTACCATTTATTCCAACCAATCCTATTCTTTCATGTTCAGAAATAGATAGGTTTAAATCATCGAAAATGATTTTATCCGCATATGATTTATTTAAGTGCTCTATTTTATACGCTTCCATGCATCTACTTCCTTTTCCAAATCGAAATATCGAATTTTTTAAATATTTTTGATAAGCTTAAATCAGTTCTATATATTATACACCTTTTTAGGCTTAAATGATACAAGGAGACAAGAGTTATGATTGACTTTTTCGAAAATTTACCGCCTTATTTACAGGCGCTTGTAGCAGGTATTATTACTTGGCTACTCACAGCATTAGGTGCTGCTTCTGTATTTATATTTAAATCCGTAAATAAACGAATACTAACATCTATGCAAGGATTTGCTGCGGGCATTATGATAGCTGCCAGCTTTTGGTCTTTATTACAACCCTCTATTGAATATGGTAAAGATGGTAGTTTGCCTGCTTGGTTACCTGCTGCAATTGGCTTTTTGTTTGGTGGTATCTTCATACGTGTCCTCGATTCAGTTATTCCTCATTTACATCAAAGAATTGGCGATAAGAGTCAGTACCGCGAGGGTGTTAAGACTTCTTTAAGTAAGAATACGCTATTAGTACTAGCTATTACATTACATAATATTCCAGAAGGTCTATCGATTGGTGTTGCTTTTGGTGGAATTGCAACTGGTAATAGTCAAGCTACATTTTTAGGTGCTTTAGGCTTAGCGATTGGTATAGGAATACAAAACATTCCAGAAGGTGCAGCATTATCAATGCCTATTAGAGCTGCAGGCGCATCTCGTTGGAAAGCTTTCAATTACGGTCAAGCTTCAGCAATTGTAGAACCTATCTTTGCTACTATCGGAGCTGCATTGATTTTAGTTATTACACCTATTTTACCTTATGCGTTAGCTTTTGCAGCTGGCGCTATGATATTCGTTGTAGTTGAAGAACTTATACCTGACTCACAATCTGGTAACAATACTGATTTAGCAACACTAAGTCTAATGATTGGCTTTACAATTATGATGATTTTAGATGTAGCACTTGGATAATACTTGCTATTATCATAGATATTTAAATTAATAATGAATTCGATATTATTTTATTAAAACTCTTATTTAAAATACTTGTCTATGACATTAACTAAATTGAAATACAAACAAAAAACGAGTTGAACGTTTGTTCAACTCGTTTTGTTATTATTTTTGGTTACCTTTTGGCCCAGTTTTATATTCATATTTAGATGGGTCAATTTTTTTGAAATCAGGGTTTTTATAGAATCTGAACAAGTCACCATTTAAGACATTGTCACTCATTTCTAAATCTTTCTCAACCTGTTTCTTATTCTTATCTAAATCTTTTGGTTGCGTCTCTAATAATTCGTTAGTTTTATTAGAATATGCTTTACCGTTTACATATTTGTAATCTTTCGTGATGAAATCACCATTACGGAATGGAATTACATCATTATGATCTTTAGATAACATGTCAGTACCAAACATTAAGAAGTTTTTAGAGTCAATTCCTACTAAATGTAATATAGTAGGCATAACATCCATTTGACCAGCATATGTCTTATCTACTGTACCTTCTTTACCAGGAATTTTTAGCCAGAAACCTGTACGATTTAAGTCCATAAATTTCGCTGGCGTAATCTTTTCACCTAATAATTTTTCCATCGCATTATTATGGTTCTCTGAAATACCATAATGGTCACCATAAATCATAATAACTGAATCGTCGTATAAACCTTTCTTCTTAAGATCAGTTACGTACTCTTCAAGTGCTTGGTCTAAATAATGCGCTGTTTGAATGTAACCATCAACAGTTGAATCACCTGTATTAGGTTTATCAATATCTGCATCTTCCTCACTCAATGTGAATGGATAGTGGTTTGTTAATGTAATTAAGTGTGAATAGAATGGTCCTTTCATTTTAGATTGATATTCTGCTGACTCTTTAAAGAACGGTTTATCTTTTAAACCTAAGTTAACAATATTATCGTCAGACATATCATAATATGTTGCATCGTAGAATTTATCAATACCAAAATGTTTATAAACTTGGTCACGGTTCCAGAATGTTTTATAGTCACCGTGCATAACATCAGAAGTATAACCTTGCTTTTGATCTAAAATAGCAGGTAATGATTGGTAAGTATTATCACCTTTCAATGAATATGCAGAACCTTGTGGTAAACCATAAAGGCTGTTATCCATTGTGAACTCAGCGTCTGATGTTTTACCTTGACCAGTTTGATGGAAGAAGTTTGGATAGTATCTAAAATCTTCGTTACCTGTAGATAATTTATTTAAGAACGGTGTTACTTCTTTACCATTAACCTTTTTATTGATTAAAAATGTTTGGAAACTTTCTAGATGTATTTTAATAATATTTTTCTTCTTAGCAGCACCAAAATACTCTGAATTTGGTGTTGTATTTTTTTGTTTCGTGTAATTCAATACTTTAGTTAGGTCATCTTCAGAAGCCAATGCTTTTTGTTGGTTATTCTGGATTGTTTTAACGCCATCATAAACTGTAAAGTTATATGGACCTAAATACTTCACTAAATATTTATGGTCAAACGTACGTGTTAATAACTCAGGACGATCTGTTTCAGCAAAAGCTAAGTTCAAGAAGAATAATGCTACTGAAGCAGCCATTACAACCGGTACAAACTTTTTACTGAAGACCCGCTTATCTAACCAACTTCCTTTGAAAATAAGGATGAATAGATAAACAATAGTATCTATAAAGTAAACAAAGTCATACCATTTAAATGATGCCCCAACAGCACCACCCATAGACTCAACATTCCCCGCTTGGTTAAGTGTACTAAATGTTAAAAAGTCCGAGAAGAATCTAAAATAAACTACATTTGCATATAGCAAGAATGATAGTAAAAATCCTCCAATAAAGATGAACCAATATGCTTTTTTTCCTTTAAAGAATAAGAACACACTTAAAATAAGCGCGATTAAACTATATGGATTCATCAATAGTATTAAGTTTTGAACTAGTCCTTTAACACCCAAAGAAAAATCAACATAATATGAAAAATACGTCTTCAATGTCACTGTAAAAACAGTCAGTAAGAAAAACGCAAAAAGACTTATTTTCTTTTTGTGTAAACTCATGTATGTTTCCTCCGTTTATAGTTATTCAACTTTGAAGAAATGTTAAAGACTTAACCGAAGACTTAAACACTCACTCAAATATGACCGTTATGCAATTACTTACTAGTTTTTAAATTTCGCTATTTTAATTTATTAAGAATATGTCATACACATACATTAAATACAAACGATAATTCACTCTTACATATTTATCCCAATGACGAACTATATGTTAGTAATGCCTTATGTATACAATGTTGGATGCTATTCTATTTAATTATTAATAAAATATTAACAAATTATGAACTTTGTAATATTATTGTAATATTGCCCGTAGTTCAATATATAAATATATAGTATTTTTACTCATTTATCAAGAAAAAACATCTTTATATATCGACATCTCAATAGTTTGTCACAAATATATACAAGTATAATGATGACGCACTGATTTATTTATTATAGCTTTTTATATGATATTTTTAATCAGACTATAGACCTACTCAATCTATTAAAAATCCGTATAAATAAATCGTACATTCAATTAATTATTAACAGTTATTTCATCATTTCTAATTGCATTCTGAATTCAATACCGTGAAACAGTTGATTCATCCAATTGCTAAATTTCACAACATTTTTTTCAGCGGTTTCAATATCAATAAATTGGAATTTCAAACGTGAACCTTGTGGTTTCTGTGCAAGTTTAGTCAAATGATAACTCGCAATCGTTCCAATTTGAGGGTAACTTCCTATTGTATAATGATCGTTTAATAAGATAATCGGTGTACCATCTCGTTTAACTTGAATTGTTCCTCTTTTAACAGATTGATGTGCAGGCATATCATCGTAATATGCTTTTATCTTCTCACCATCTAATAACATACCAACACGATTTGATTTATTAGTTACTTTATATTCGCCTTTAATAAAATGGGATTGCGTTTCCTTATCAAAGTCTTCAGTACCTTTATTTGCGATAACATGAAACACGTCAGAGATATAGTTGAACGACAATGCATAACCATCAATCCCCCAATCAGTAGTACGCTTTTCTTTTAGATTCTCAAATAACTTATGATGACGTTCAGTATATTCTCTTTTCATTTCAACTTCATCGCCATTTTCAAGTTTACGCCCGTGATAGCCACCAATGTGAACATTTAAATCCGTAGAATTCGAACCCAGCCAATTGTCTAATTTAAATCCTCCACCTATAGCAAGATATACACGTGACGTTTTATTTGTTTCTTTAAAAGATAACACATCATCTTTACCTAAAAGGTATAGTTTATAAGGTTTTACTCGCATGTTTTGTGTATAAGCTTCAAAATTTTGACCTGTTAATGCAATCAAAGTAGGTTCAGTGAATCGAATTTTAGCCATTATATGTGTCATTTCAAGTGTTGCTTCATTCTTGTCATTAGCGACAAGACGATTTGCTATTTCATGACCTAGCGTGTCTAAAGCTCCACACGGAATAACACCTGCATATTCATATCCATGACGCCCGAAATCTTGAAAGCTACTAAACAATCCGGCTTTTTCTATTATGATTGACATGGTTTAAATTCTCCTAATTCAATATCTTTGCGTTTTTCTGGTTTGAATGTGACATTATCTCCTAATTTTAGCAGTGTAAAATCTTCTTTTTCAGGAGTAAACAACGTCATAGGCGTGTACCCTATCACTAACCAATCATTATATGTATCAGTTGTAACAATCCCGCATTTTTTTCCTTCAATAATAACTGAACCTGCAGTAACAAGTTTCTTCTTATTACTTGTATGATTAACATACAATGCCTCATTCATTCCAGTTAAATATGGAAAGCCAGGAGCATAGCCCATCATAGAGACAAAGTAAGCATTATCAGAATGTAATTGAATAAATTCATCTTTTGTTAATTTGTAATACTCTAGCAAGTCCTGTAAATCGGGACCAAATTCATCACCATAAATAATAGGAATTTCATAGGTCGTGCTCTCATCTTTGTTCATTTCTAATTGTTTTATTTCTTCTTGAATAGATGTTACTAGTGCCTTCATATATTGAAAAGGTGAAGTAATATTATGATGTTTAATCATATCTCGAGCATCATAGCAAATCATCATATCTGATTCAGTAGGCACAATTTCAGTTATAAATGGCAAATCTTTCTCTAATAAATGATTACGCACTGCGATTAACTCAGTTGTTACATTTTTAGATACATCTTTTTCAACCGCAATTACAATTGCTTGATCTCCCTGACTATAAATTTTCATAACTCCACCTCAAAATAATTATGTTTAATGATGATAAAATATATTTAGAAAATCAACCACATAAGGAATGATTGATTTAATTAAAAAATAAATGAATACACATTGAATTAAAACGGTAACGGTTGCCACAATTCGTGCCTTAATGAGTGCATTATTATTTAAATATCGATCTGCTAAATATTTACTTATCACATTTAAAATCACAATAATTACAACCCATAATATTGCCATATTTCACTCCGTTAGTTCGTTTTTATCAATAAATACGCATATACTTCCAATATTATTTTATAGATAAATAGACACATCGGCAACCTCTCGTAAACTATTTAGTAAATAGATACGTACCTGCTGATTAGTTAATTTCTCGCTGAGTTCTGTTTTAGTATAATTTTTGATTGAAAGTTTTCCTTCATCTATAAGAGATTGACGCATGCATCCCAATAAAAAGTCGTTGTCATAACTCGGCGTATAGTATGTACCTTCTTCCTCTATCATGATATTACCAATATCAAATTCCAGAATCTTACCTTTTTCATCATATAATAATATTAAATCTGTTTCATGATTGTGTGCTAAATGCCGGCGTTCTGTGGTTTTGTTAATGATATATCGTTCGTTATAATGCGTTTGAACTTGCTGAAATTTAGCCGTAAACAGCGACTTTTGAGATAAAGGTTTAATTACATAATTCATATCGCCAGTTTTATCTATTTCTATTTTAAGTCGGAACGTGCCCTGTTGATGATTTTTTATAATCTCCTTTACAAGATGTAACCAGTTCTCCTTTGAAAAGGCATAACCTAAACGTCCACATGATTGTTGTATTCGATTAATATGATATTGAAGTCTTGGAATTTCACCATTTTCTAAACGCATCGTTTCAAACAAGTTCATTTATAACATCTCCAATATCTTTGTTTTATCTCGAAACTCTTGTACTTCTTTTTCAGGTATAGAATCAATCGTAATCCCTGCACCCACACCGTAATGAACTTTCTCATTTCGATACTCAAGCGTTCGAATTGGAATATTAAATATCATTTTATCATCCGGGCATAATAATCCAATTGTGCCACAATAAATATATCTAGGATTAGCCTCAAGCGCTTTAATGTATAACATCGTATTAAGTTTCGGTGCGCCCGTAATAGAACCACATGGAAACAGCGCTTTTAGAATATCAGTCAAACTCGTTTCGGCTTCTAATCGACCCGAGACCATACTCGTCATTTGATAAACAGTCTTATAACTTTCTATAAAGAATGGCTTATTAACGTGTATAGTTCCTGGCTTAGAAATTCTAGAAATATCATTACGCAATAAATCAACAATCATTACATTTTCAGCACGATCTTTAAGAGAGTTCTTCAATATTTCATAATTCATCAAATCTTCATCTTTATTAATACTACGTGGCATTGTCCCTTTCATCGGTTTACTTACGACTACATTTTCTTGGTTATTAAATGCTCCTTTTTGAAAGAATAATTCAGGAGAAATTGAGGCAACTTTAATCTCTTCTACATCTAATAATGCAGTATAACCACCATTATTTGTCTGAGTTAAATAATAATATAAATCAGAGATTGGGTAATGGATATCACTAACTAAACGTGTTGTATAGTTCACTTGATACGTTTCTCCATCAGTGATTGCGTCTTGAACTTGTTTAATCTTATCTTGCATTTCTGCATCACTTTCCAAAAAGCGAAACTGATGTTTAGGAATGTAGCTTTGTGAAAGATTGTTAGACGGATGTTTAGCCATATTAGGATTGAAACTATATGCAAGAGCTATGACTTGATTATTATCCAATTCGTGCGTAGCCATTTCTTGATTAAAAAATTTTGCCGCTTCATATGTAAGATAAAGTGCTACGTATCGTCCGTTTGATTGTTCATCTTGAGCAAAGCGAACTACTGCACCGATGTCATTCAAAGTGTAAGCCACCTTTTTAGAGACATACGTGTCAAAATTCAATGCTATTGTTTCAAAATGATCAGGTGTCGTATAGTATCGATAATTAAATGCGATGTTCATAGTCTATCCTCACTTTTTCTAAAAATAGTCGAATCTGTTCATGCCCATATTCACTTAAAATAGATTCAGGATGATACTGAACGCCATAAATAGGATATTGATTATGTTCAAAAGCCATTATAATCCCCTCTTCGTTATAAGCTGTCATATTTAAAACGGTAGGGATATGATTTTTATCAGCAATCAGTGAATGATATCTCATTACTTCAAACGATTTAGGTAGTCCTTTAAATAGTCCAGTTCCTCTATGAGTTAACGTCGTGGTATGACCGTGAACCGGCTTTAATCCATGAATAATCGTACCTCCATAATATTCATAAATAAATTGGAAACCTAAACAGACACCTAATATAGGAATTTCACCCTCAAATTGATTCATAATTTCAGTTAAAATTGGATAGTCACTAGGTTTACCTGGACCTGGCGAGATGACAATTGCCTCTACGTTAGATGACCTTAATAGATCAACGGAAACGTCATCTACCTCGTATACAACTATCTCTTTATCAGTTTCTGTCTTAAAATAATCTATTAAATTATATGTAAATGAATCTTTATTATCTATAACTATAATCATTTATGTCGCTCCAACTCTATGTTAAATAAATTCATCTATAACCTTATTATAATTAATAATTTTTTGAAAATGTAAGGGTTTACTATTTATATTGCTTTAAAATATAGCTTGATTTTAAGAAGTGAATATATTACGCTAACTAGCGTACTAAAACTCAAAAGAGGTTCCTAGCTGAAACCCTCTATAAAAAACTAGACAATAATCGAAATATTTAGTTTGAAAGTAACATTACTTTTATATAACTAGTTGAAATGTTTCTAAGTCTATCTTTTTTATAGAGATAGACTTTTTTTATGTTCTCATGGCTAGGTTAGAGACGGCATAAAGTATCATTCTAATCTTTTCAAAAAAGGAGAATATTCATGACAAATCAAAATTTAAACAAGGACAAAGCCATTGTAGTATTTAGCGGGGGGCAAGATAGCACAACGTGTTTATTTTACGCTAAAAAACATTTTAAAGATGTTGAATTGGTAACATTTAATTACGGTCAACGACATGATGCAGAAATTGAAGTTGCTACACGCATCGCAAAAGAGCAAAATTTAAAACATCATATTTTAGATATGTCACTATTATCACAATTAACTCCAAACGCCTTAACACAACATGATATGGACATTGAAACTGGTGAAGACGGTATTCCAAACACGTTTGTACCAGCACGTAATTTATTATTCTTATCATTTGCTGGTGCATTAGCTTATCAACGCAATGCTAAACATATTATTACCGGGGTTTGTGAAACGGACTTTTCAGGTTATCCAGACTGTCGTGATAGCTTTATTAAATCAATGAATGTAACGCTTAGTTTATCTATGGATAAAGACTTTGTTATTCATACCCCTTTAATGTGGTTAGACAAAGCACAGACATGGGAACTTAGTGACGAATTAGGTGTTCTAGATTATATTCGACACAATACACTTACATGCTATAACGGTGTGATTGGTGATGGTTGTGGTGAATGTCCAGCGTGTCAATTAAGACAACGTGGTCTACAACATTATTTAGAAGCAAAAGGAGCGAATTAAAATGATTCAACAACTCTATCCGTCAGTTGCCCACCCCTATAGTTTTGAACTTAATAAAGATTTTAATTTTTCAGCCGCGCATTACATTCCAAGTGAAGATGCCGGTAAATGTATGAGAACACACGGGCATACTTACTTTGTTAATTTAACAATTGCAGGCGATAAACTCGATCATAATGGTTTCTTAATCAATTTTAGTGATTTGAAAAAACTAATCCACGACCAATTCGATCACTACTTATTAAATGATTTACCTCAATTTAAAGATAAGAGTCCCTCAACTGAAGTTGTAGCTCAAACAATATATAAAATGGTCCAAACTCATCTACAAAACTGTGATAATCAACCTGAATGTGTCCAAGTTTATCTACGTGAAACGCCGACTAGTTATGTGGTATATCGCCCAAAGGAGTATAAATAATGGCTGCTAAAATTCCAGTACTCGAAATTTTTGGACCTACGATTCAAGGTGAAGGACGTGTTATAGGTCGCAAAACGATGTTTGTTAGAACTGCAGGTTGTGATTATCGTTGTAGTTGGTGTGACTCTGCTTTCACTTGGGATGGAAGTGCTAAAGAAGACATTAAGTTAATGACAGCTGAAGAAATATATAATCAACTGAAAAAAATCGGCGGTGACCGTTTTGATCACGTTACGATATCTGGAGGTAACCCAGCACTAATTAAAGGTATACAAGATTTAGTGGATTTATTTGAAGAAAAACAGATATACACTGCTTTAGAGACTCAAGGAAGTAAATTCCAACCATGGATGAGACAAATTAACGATTTAACTATAAGTCCTAAACCACCAAGCTCTAACATGAAACCTAACATTGACATATTAGATAGTGTAATCGAACAATGCATTGAATCAACACTTAATTTAAAGGTTGTTATTTTTGATGATGATGATTACGAATTCGCTAAAATGATACATCATCGCTACCCAAACATTCCTTTTTACTTACAAGTCGGTAATCCCTACCTAGATGATGATGTTGACAACCATACAGAGAAACTTTTAAGTCGATATGAAGCATTAGTTGATAGAGTAATGGCTAGTAATGATATGAACCAAGTTTATGTTTTACCACAGTTGCATACGTTACTGTGGAGTAACAAAAAAGGTGTTTAATAATTACTTTATAAATGAAAAATATTTTTTAAGTGTTTTGAAATGATTAAGTTTGTTTTAATTGGTATAATGTTCTAATGAACTATGTGAGATAGGAGTACAGCATGATTATATATGTATTAATTAATATCGCCGTAGTGCTTGGTGTACTCGGCCTTGACTTATATAAGCACCAATTCAAACAGCTTAAATTTAGCTCCGTATTAATAGCAATAACGATTAACGCTTTAATTAATGCTATCGTCATCGACAAATTTAATTTTATAACATTATGCTCAATCGCTTTTTTTATATGTTGGTTGGGACTTCAATTTTACTTGAATCATCAACACTATACACTTGTAATTTACGAGTATAAATCGATTGCCTTGATATTTTCTATCATAATAAGTTGCTCATTATTTATTACCTATGGATCAAGTGATCAATCAATTTACATGTCTGTTCCATACTTAGCGCCAACAATATTCTTAATAGGTGCTAGTGCAATATTTTTAGGTACTTTCTCTAGAGGAGAGCTTGGAATTTTTAAATTTATAAAAAAGCTTAAATTTCCAATTACTATAGGCTATATGCTTATTATAATTTCGATTGTATTATTAACTATTTTGACGCCATTCTGGTATATCTTCTTAATCATCTATATTCTTTTAGGTATCTATCTAGCATGGCAACTTAAAAATACTAATTTAAAACATCATATAGAAAATAAATAAACGCTTGAAGTTTCATCATTTAAAACTTCAAGCGTTTATTTTGATTTTTATTAATGTACTTTTTCTTTCTCTTGCTCTACTACTTTGAGATCGTGCGTTGGTTCTTTTAAATTTGATGCTTGCACAATATATTTAGGTCGTTGCTTAACTTCATAGTAAATCCGTCCAATGTATTCACCTACTACACCAATAGAAATCAATTGAATTCCGCCAATAAGTAATACCGCAGCTATCGTTGTAAAATAACCAGGATTATTAATGCCATTGACCATTATACCTATCAGCAGATACAAGATATAAACGATACTTAAACTGAATATCGTCATTCCGAGATAAATCATCGCACGTAAAGGTTTATTATTAAATGAAATTAGCCCATCAATACCGTAATTTAATAATTTAGTGAATGTCCATTTAGAATGACCCGCTTCTCGTTCTACATTTTGATATGTAAAGATTTTAGTATTATAACCAATCCATTCAAATAAACCTTTTGAAAAGCGGTTATATTCTTTAAGAGAAGACATTGCTTTAACTGCACGTTGACTCAATAATCTAAAGTCACCGACACCATCTATGAATTCAATGTCTTCGACAAAGCTATTTATCAATTTATAATATAACTTAGTCATTGACTTACGGGCTATGTTCTCACCTGTTCGATCTCGCTTAGCAATAACTTGGTCATACCCCTCTTGGAATCCTTCTATCATTTGTGGAATGAATTCTGGTGGATGTTGTAAATCTCCATCTACCATCACCACAGCATCACATTTCACACTATGCTGAAAACCAGCTATCATTGCTGATTCTTTACCAAAATTTCGGCTGAAAGAAATATATTTAACATGTTGATCTAAGCTTGCTAAATGTTGAACATGGTCGATTGTGTTATCTTTACTACCATCGTCGACAAATAAAAGGTCATAATCATACCCTTTGTCCAAGCTATCTTCCATCAAAATTTCAGTCAATTTGTCGTAAGTTTTTGTTACGACTTCACCTTCGTTAAAACAAGGCACAATGACTCTGATTTTCATTAAATTACATCCTTTTCATCATTCTTAGTACTATTTTATCAATAAAATAAATAACTATTCTACTAAAAACTATGCAATTAACAAATAATTAATAAAAATTAAATAAAAAATATACAATCATTCTATAATTTTCAATGTCTGATTTCATTTAATAGAAACGGCTCTATAATAAATTGGACTGATGACTAAAAATCATCAGTCCAATTTTTATGTTTGAATACAAAAATGGCGCAATT
>NZ_JBXARC010000007.1:0-106353 GCF_058807855.1 Staphylococcus sp. GW821-FHT11H10
TAATATAAGAAAAGTAGTAGCTCAACGAGCTGAAAATAATCAAAAAATTTATAAAAAAGACAATTTCTATATTATTTTAATAGAAATTGTCTTTTTTTCACTTATCCAAGAACTTTATGTCCCGGACTCTTTTCTTGATATAGTACAACTTAGTGTTTAATGTAAAATTATTATTATATCCTTTTTCTGTCCTTTCCCTAAAATTCAAAGCAAAAAAGTAACCCCATAAGCCTTAAGCCTACGGGGTTTAACCAATACTTATATATTAGTTTTCGTCTTTAACATATGGTAATAAAGCCATATGACGAGCACGTTTGATAGCTGTAGTCAACATACGTTGATATTTAGCTGAAGTACCAGTTACACGACGTGGTAAAATTTTACCGCGTTCTGAGATAAAACGTTTTAATAATTCAGTGTCTTTATAGTCAATGTGTGTAATACCATTTGCTGTGAAATAGCATACTTTTTTACGACGACGTCCGCCTCTTCTTGGTCCACCTGCCATGGTTAATTACCTCCTTTGGAATATTTTTTTATACGTTCATTTTGTTATTAGAATGGTAAGTCATCATCACTAATATCAATCGGTCCGTTTGCGTTTGCAAATGGATTATCAGATTGTTTATTATTTGATGAATTATTGTTATTGTAAGATGTATTTTGTCCTGATTGTTGACCACCAAATCCTTGACCGTAGTCTTGGAAATCATTGTTATTACTTTGATTACGTTGGCCACCTTGAGCATTTTTAGGTTCAAGGAATTGAACACTATCTGCTACAACTTCAGTAACAAAGATACGACGACCTTCTTGATTTTCATAACTGCGTGATTGTATGCGACCATCAACGCCAGCTAGACTACCTTTGAATAAATAATTATTCACATTCTCTGCTTGTCTTCTAAATACAACAACATTGATGAAGTCAGCTTCGCGTTCCCCTTGAGCATTCGTGAAAGTACGATTAACTGCTAGAGTAAATGTCGCTACACTTACGCCTGAGGGAGTGGTTCTGTATTCTGGATCTTTAGTTAAACGACCTACTAATACAACTCTGTTTATCATTAAAACGCCCCCATCAATTTATTACTTATCTTGGTCTTCACGGATAACGATATAACGGATGATATCGTCACTGATTTTAGCTAAACGTTGGAATTCGTCTGTGGCTCTGTTGTTATCAGTTTTAATGCGTACGATGTTATAGAAACCTTCTTTGAAATCTTCAATTTCATAAGCAAGACGGCGTTTACCCCAGTCTTTTTCTTCTAAAACTTCTGATCCTTCTGAAGCTAAGATACCGTTGAAGCGTTCAACAACTGCTTTTTTAGCATCTTCTTCAATGTTTGGACGTACGACATACATAATTTCATATGTTCTCATTTTATACTTGCACCTCCTTGTGGTCTATGCGGCCTATCGAATACTAACGATAAGCAAGGAATAATTTTCATTACTCACAATCAAGAATTATAGCACAGAGTATTACTTTTTACAATATATTTTATTCAGCATCAGTTCCGCTAATTTACATTGTTTATAATCTTATTTTTCAACATATGTGTCGTGTCAATTATAAAGTTGCGAATCATTAGTTTTTGTACTAACATCACAACTGCATTTTGCATATTAATATTATTTTTAAAAAATAAAATATCTAAAGGAGAGCTCAAATGTTCAAGAAAACAACATCATCTATTGCATGTTTAACTATTATGGCGACTTCTATAGGTGCGTTAAATGCAAACGCTTCTGAACAGACTGAAGGTAGCCAAAAAGGAACGATGGGGTATGGATATCAAAAATATCTAAAAAATCATCCCAATGAACAAAGCAACGCTACTAGTAACCGTTCAACCTTTTCAACAAAATCTAAAGCAATCACAACACAAAATGGCGATCGTGTGTTAGATATTTCAGAATGGCAAGGAAACTTAACGGATTCGCAAGTTAAACAACTAAAAAAAGATTATGATTTCATCATTATCAGAGGTCAATATGGTTCTGAATATGTTGATCAATGTTTGGAGAATAATTCAGCTTTATTAGATAAAAATAATATGAAATTCGGCGTCTATTCATATAGCCTGTATGAAAATGCTGATGATGCTCGAAATGAAGCTCAAACGCTTTATAGTCGTGCACCTAAAGCTTCATTCTATGTAAATGATTTTGAACAAAATTCAATCACTTCTGGTGATGCTGACACTGCTACAAAAGCTTGGGCTGATGAAATGAAACAACTTTCAGGGAATAAAAAAGTATTATTTTATTCTTATGAGAACTTTATGACCAACAACGTTCCGAATGCTGTAAGTGCCTATGATGGTTATTGGTTAGCAGCTTATCAAGAGCAAGAACCTAATAGAGAGAAAGTTTTATGGCAATACACAGATAGTTACTATGCCCCTGAACTAAACCAAAACGTTGATGCTAATTACATAGATGCGAATGTTACTGCTGATTGGTTTACTAGTTAAAAAATTTATACATAACACTTTATTTTTACGAACACTTGTTCTATAATATAGTCGAGGTGTAAAACATGCAATTAGATTTAGATTGGAATAAAGATTTTCAAGAATTTCAAGAAGTCTTAAATTGCGGTATCAATCCAGAATGGTTATATTGTGCGAAAGCCAATATGATTCTTGAACCTGCATACACTGGAGAAGGTAAACAGTTTTTTAGCACCAAAGATATTATTGAAGCAAGTAAAGTTATACCGTTCTTTTAAGATATAATGAAATAAACAATATAAAAAAAGCAATGTAAGTCTCCTGTCATTCAAGCCAAGCGAAACTTACATTGCTTTTTATTTTTTTATCAAATATTTAATTTTTACTATGCATATCGCTATAATAATTGGATGTGATTATTAAACGTTAAATCTAAAGTGAACGATATCGCCATCTTGCATAATATATTCTTTACCTTCTAAACGTTGTTTACCCGCTTCTTTAGCACCTTGTTCGCCGCCATGCTCAACATAGTCATCATAACTTGTCACTTCGGCACGGATAAATCCACGTTCAAAGTCAGTGTGAATAATACCTGCACATTGTGGTGCTGTCATACCTTGTCTGAACGTCCAAGCACGCACTTCTTGTACACCTGCAGTAAAGTATGTTGATAAACCTAATAAATCATATGTTGTTCTGATAAGTACGTCTAGTCCTGGTTCTTCAATGCCTAAATCTTCTAAGAACATTTCTCTATCTTCGTCATCTAATGTAGCGATTTCTTCTTCGATTTTTGCACTAATAACGATAACTTCAGAATCTTCTTTCGCTGCATATTCTCGAATTGCTTTTACTTTATCGTTATCTTCATCACCAATCTCGTCTTCTCCAACATTGGCAATATATAACATTTTCTTAGACGTTAGTAATTGTGCTTGGTTAACGTATCTTTGATCTTCTTCATTGAAGTCTAAGCTACGTACAGGATCGCCATTTTCAAGTGCTTCTTTGATTCTAGATAGAATTCTCATTTCCATTTCAGCAGTTTTATCTTTTTGACGCGCCATTTTTTCAATTCGAGGCAAACGTTTTTCAACTGATTCTAAGTCTGCTAATACTAATTCCATATTAATAACTTCAATATCGTCTAAAGGATTTACGCGTCCTGATACGTGCGTTACATTTTCATCATCAAATGCACGTACAACTTGGCAAATTGCATCTACTTCACGAATATGTGAAAGGAATTTGTTTCCTAAACCTTCACCTTTAGAAGCACCTTTAACAATACCTGCAATATCAGTAAACTCAAAAGTTGTAGGAATAGTTTTTTTAGGTTTAACCATTTCTGTTAATTTATTTAAACGTGAATCTGGCACCTCTACGATACCTACGTTTGGATCAATTGTTGCGAATGGATAGTTAGCGGCTAATGCTCCCGCTTTTGTTATTGCATTAAATAATGTAGATTTACCTACGTTCGGTAATCCTACGATTCCTGCTGTTAAAGCCATTAATCATTCTCCTAACCTTCAGTATCTTGATTTGATACTAATATTTTCTTTAATTTTTTATTGAACGTTTGACGTGGAATCATAATACTTCGTTGACAATTCTCACATTTGATGCGAATATCAGCACCCATACGAATAATTTTAAATCGATTAGTTCCACATGCATGTTGCTTTTTCATTTCTACTATATCATTTATTCCATAATTTGACGTCATGAAATTACCCCTCAATAATAATTAAGATTTGCCTTGTTGATTATTATTTTTAATATAAATTGGTTGTGGTAATTTAATACCTTCTTGAACAAATACTCTTTGAATTTCTTTACGTAATATTCTTGAGCCGGATGCCCCTTCACCTGGAATAGTTTCAGCAGATATTCTAAACGTTACTTTAGTTTCATCCAACGAATCAATACCTTCTACGACTGGATCAGTGATAAATAAGTAATATTTGCTACGCATTGCAGTAAATAGTTTATTTAGACGCTTTTCTACCTTGTCTAAGTTTTCTTCTACAGATACCGGAATTTCTACTATAGAGAAACCATTAGTAATAGAGAAATTAGTAATTTCTCCCATACTACCATTCGGTAAAATCGTTAATTCACCAGTGATTGTGTTAATTCGTGTTGATCTTAAGCCAATAGATTTTACTGTTCCTTCTGCTACTGTTGTACCACCGCTATTGATTTTAACATAATCGCCAACGTCAAATTGATTTTCAAATATAATAAAGAAACCAGTGATGATATCTTTAACAATCGTTTGAGCACCGAAACCAACAGCTAAACCGACAACACCGGCACTGGCGATGATACCTTCAACACTAATTCCAAATTTACTTAAGATAGTAGTAATCACAATGAACCAAACAATGTAGCTCACTACGTTTTGCACAAGCGAAATAAGCGTTCGAGAACGTTTCTTATTACCTTTGCTACTGCGATTTTGAATTTTAAATGCTTGTTCAATTACTTTGTTTAATATTGCTATGACGATAAGTGCAACAATAATATATATGATAATTAGTGCTATTTTAATAGCTAAATTTTCATATGTTTCTATTTTAGTTAAAGGTTCAAATAATGAAGACAATACATTTTTGACCTGATTCATGTAATAGTAACCTCCCTATTCAACTTTTCTATAATTAAATTATTATACTCATTTATTGCGCAATATGTATCCGTCTTAAGCTTTATTTTATTACTTATTTCCTTGGCAAAGCCTAAGATGTAACACATCTTAACTCACTCTTTCATAGAGTATCACTCTATCAATACGATTGATTACGTATCATACTTCGTCATTGAGTTTTTGAATGAGTCGTTTAAATTCTTCTTCTGTTTTGAATTCAAATGTTATTTTACCTATATTCTTGCTAGTTGAAATGTCTACTTTAGACCCAAACTTTTCTTTTAGTCGACGTTCTTGCTTTTGAATAAATATAGGTTTTATTTGCGTTGTTGCTTTGCTTTTTTTAGACTGCCCACCGTCTTGTAATTCATTTACAACCTGTTCAAGATATCTAACACTCCAATTTTCACGTATGGCTTGTTGGCTTATCTTTTTCATCATAGTGACATCTTTAATGCCTAACAACGTGCGTCCATGTGCACTAGATAACGCACCTTCTTTGACTTGATTCGAAATGTCTTTGGGTAAATTTAGCAATCTTAACATATTTGCGATATATGGTCGTGATTTGCCTAGTCGTTCCGCTACTTTTTGTTGTGTTAATCCTAAATCATTCATGAGGCGCTGGTAACTTTCAGCTTCTTCAATGGCATTGAGATCTTCTCTTTGTAAATTCTCGATAATTGCTAATTCCATCATGTCAGAATCGGACAATTCTTTAATAATGGCAGGTATCTCGGTTAACCCTGCTAATTGAGATGCTCTAAATCGTCTTTCGCCAACTACTATATAGTAGCCCTGTACAGTCTGACGCAATACAATGGGCTGTAATACACCATGAGTTTGTATTGACGTTGCTAAATCACTCAATCTATCATCGTCAAATGTTTTACGAGGTTGATATGGATTGGCTTTAATTTTAGAAAGATCAATTTTTTGAATTTGTTCATTTTGACTTATCGCCAATCGCTCATCTTGCTTATGACCCACTATTTTCACCCCTCTAAGCCATTATTGATATCGTATTTGAAGCATTATCTAAGAACTAGTCTTTTACAATCACAACAAACTTACTTTTACACTATAAATTCAATGGCGCGCATTTTTTAGTACTTATTTATTTTAAAAAATATAGAATAGGTTTAACAAGTAGATTAGACAAATGTAATGAAAAAATTAAATTTTTTTATATACAATTATCGCTATTCTATCAATACTTAAAGCGTTTTCTGAATTACCTTTATAATTTTAATTTTCAGAAAAGTTGTTGACAAATGTAATTTAGGTCTGTAAGCTATGAATTAACTTAAAAAAACACAAATTACACACTGTAATAAGGAAAGTAGAACTTACACTGCTAATACAGAGAGTCTCCAAAGCTGAGAAGAGACATTGAAAGAAAGTTTGAAAATGGCCTTTGAGTGTTGATGCCAATACGAGGTGTCAACGGGTTCGCCCGTTATAGCGATACAGTATTAACATTTATTGTTTAATGGCGTACTGGAATTCTAGACGTCGCTAATCATCGTTAATACTCATTTACTTATAATCAAGTTAAATGAGTTTTTTAATGTGTCCCTTTCATTCGACTAAAGTGTTACATAACGATTAAATTAGCGTCCACCATCTCAGTACACTTTTATTCATAAAATGGCGTACTGTTTGAGGTTACTTTAGCAATAAAGTAATAAATAAAGGTGGTACCGCGAAACAGGCTTTCGTCCTTTACATCCGATGCATATCGGGTTTAAAGGACGGAAGCTTTTTTTATTGGACAAAAAAATGAATGGAGGATTTGACATGAAAGATACTCAATTAGCACAAATATCATTAACTAAAGATATTACTGGCGCAATAGCCAATCCTATCTATTTGTCTACTGCATATCAACATCCTCACCTTGGTCAGTCAACAGGCTATGATTATACAAGAACAAAGAATCCAACACGTTCTGCATTTGAAGAATCCTTTGCGAAATTAGAAGGAGGCATTGCTTCATTTGCCACTTCAAGTGGCATGGCTGCAGTACAACTCATATGTAACTTGTTTCAACCAGGTGATGAAATATTAGTCGCTTTCGACTTATATGGTGGTACATTTAGATTATTTGACTTTTATGAAAAACAATATGGTATCAAATTTAAATATGTTGATTTCCTAAATTATGAAGAAGTTGTTAACGCTATTACGACCAATACAAAGGCACTCTTCATAGAACCTATTTCGAATCCACAAATGATCGAAATTGACGTTGAACCTTATTACATCTTAAGTCAACAGCATAATCTATTAACAATTATCGACAACACGTTTTTAACACCTTATTTATCCACGCCTTTAGAAGACGGTGCTGACATTGTACTCCATTCAGCAACTAAATATATTGGTGGTCACAATGATGTATTGGCTGGAGTTGTATCTGTTAAAGATGAATCATTAGCTGAGCAACTTGGGCAATTGCATAACATGATTGGAGCAACATTGTCTCCTATCGATAGTTATTTATTACAACGTGGCTTAAAAACATTACATTTACGTATTGAACGGTCAGAGGCAAACGCTAAGAAGTTAGCCGAGCGATGTAAAGTTTCTAGTGCTATAGATGAAGTGCTATACAGTGGTAAAACGGGCATGCTGAGTTTACGTCTAAATAAAGACTTTAGCGTTGCTAAATTTTTGGAAAATTTAGAAATCTGTATCTTTGCAGAAAGTCTAGGTGGAACAGAAACATTCATTACTTTCCCATACACACAAACTCATGTTGATATGCCGGATGAAGAAAAAGATAAACGTGGCATAGATGAACACCTTATACGCTTATCCATTGGTATTGAAGATTATAACGACATTGAGTCAGATATTTTACGAGCATTGGAGAATTCTAAAATAGGAGTGATTTCATGAGCTTATCAAAAGAAACCGAAGTTATTTATGATGAACACAGAGGTGTAGATTACGATTCAGCTAACCCACCACTTTATGACTCTTCAACATTTCATCAAAAAGTGCTTGGTGGCAATGCAAAATTTGATTATGCCAGAAGTGGCAATCCAAACCGCCAACTTCTTGAAGAGAAATTAGCGAAACTTGAAGGAGGACAATATGCATTTGCGTACGCCTCAGGTATCGCAGCAATTTCAGCGGTATTACTAACATTAAAAGCAAATGATCACGTCATTCTTCCTGATGATGTATACGGTGGCACATTCAGACTTACAGAACAAATTTTAAATCGCTTTGGTATTCAATTTACGACTGTTAATGCTACACAACCTGAAGAAATTGAGCGTGCGATTCAGCCGAATACCAAACTCATCTACGTAGAAACTCCATCCAATCCTTGTTTCAAAATTACAGATATACGTGCAGTAGCAGCGATTGCTAAACGTCATCACTTACTTTTAGCAGTAGATAACACATTTATGACACCATTGGGTCAATCACCACTTGCACTTGGCGCTGATATTGTGGTTCATTCAGCTACTAAATTTTTAGGTGGCCACAGCGATATTATCGCAGGCGCTGCCATTACAAATCGTAAAGACGTCGCTGATGCATTATATCTTTTACAGAATGGTACGGGCACTGCATTGTCAGCGCATGATAGTTGGACATTAGCCAAACACTTAAAAACATTACCTGTGCGGTTTAAACAATCAACATCAAATGCGGAGAAACTTGTAGCATTTTTAAAAGAAAGAGAAGAAATTGCCGAAGTATATTATCCAGGAAACAGTTCATTACACTTATCACAGGCAAATAGCGGTGGTGCCGTGATTGGATTCCGATTAAAAGATGAAACGAAAGCACAAGACTTTGTAGATGCTTTAACTTTACCCCTAGTTTCAGTAAGTCTTGGGGGTGTAGAAACGATATTATCTCATCCAGCCACAATGTCACATGCTGCTGTTCCTGAAGATGTTCGAAATGAACGTGGCATTACCTTTGGCTTATTCCGATTAAGCGTAGGTCTAGAACAACCTCAAGAATTAATTGCTGACCTCAACTACGCATTAAAGGAGGCTTTCAATGAGTCGATTATTGAATCAATTACAGAACAACGTTTTAGTAGCTGATGGTGCAATGGGAACAATTCTCTATTCAGAGGGTTTAGATACATGTCCAGAAGCTTATAACTTAACTCATCCAGAAAAAGTAGAGTCTATACATCGTTCTTATATAGAGGCCGGTGCCGATATTATCCAGACCAACACGTATGGTGCTAACTTTGAAAAGCTAAGACGCTTTGGCTTGGAACATAAAGTAAAAGACATTCATAAGGCAGCTGTAGCCATCGCAAAACGTGCCGCACGACCTGATACTTTCATACTTGGCACAGTAGGTGGTTTCAGAAGTTTACAGCAAGAGGAATTGCCTTTGTCCACCATTCAGTATCACGCTGAAAATCAAATCGATACACTCGTTGAAGAAGGTGTTGATGGGTTATTGTTCGAAACTTACTACGACTTAGAAGAACTGACAAATATTGTTACAACAACACGTCGAAAGTACGATATCCCTATCATTGCGCAATTGACCGCTTCAAATACAAATTACTTAGTCGATGGCACTGAAATCAATAAAGCTTTACAGCAACTAGTTGCCTGTGGCGCCAATGTTGTTGGATTAAATTGCCATCACGGTCCACACCATATGCAACGCTCATTTTCACATATTGAGTTACCAGAAACGGCTTACTTATCATGCTATCCAAACGCAAGTTTACTGGATATTGAAAATAGCGAATTTAAGTATAGCGATAATGCACAATATTTCGGAGATGTCGCACAAGAACTTATTAATGAGGGTGTGAGATTAATTGGAGGATGTTGTGGCACAACACCACAACACATTGCGTATATCAAATCATCTGTAAAAGATTTAAAGCCTGTTAAAAATAAAAACGTCATTCCAATCAATCGTCAGACAAATCGAGCAGTCACACATACGTATAAACATAATTTAACAACAAAAGTTAAAAACGGACCAACAGTTATTGTCGAACTCGATACACCTAAACATTTAGATACAGATCTCTTCTTTGAGAATATTGGCAAACTTGACGAAGCGAACATTGATGCTGTTACCCTCGCTGACAATTCACTTGCTACTGTTCGTGTTAGCAATATCGCTGCAGCGAGCATCATACGCCAACGTTATAACATTGAACCCCTCGTGCATATTACATGTCGAGATCGTAATTTGATTGGCTTGCAATCACACTTACTTGGCTTATCGCTTATTGGCGTTAATGAAATTTTAGCGATTACAGGTGACCCTTCAAAAGTAGGCCACCTACCCGGTGCCACGAATGTCTACGACGTAAATTCAAAAGGATTAACCGAATTAGCATTAAGATTCAATCAAGGTATTAATACTGATGGTGATGCGCTGAAGAAACATACAAACTTCAACATCGCTGGTGCATTTGACCCTAATGTACGCAAACTTGACGGTGCAGTAAAACGCCTTGAGAAAAAAGTAGCTGCCGGTATGAATTACTTCATTACACAACCTGTGTATAGCAAAGAAAAAATTAAAGAAGTATATGAGGCGACGAAACACCTTAATGTCCCTCTATTTATAGGTATCATGCCTATCGCAAGCTATAACAATGCACTTTTCCTACATAACGAAGTGCCTGGTATTAAAATGTCTGAAGACGTATTAAGCCAATTTAAAGCAGTAAAAGATGATAAAGAAAAAACAAAAGCATTAAGTTTGAGACTTTCTAAAGAATTGATTGATACAGTGCATGAGTATTTCAATGGTTTATACATTATCACACCATTCCAACGTATCGATTATTCATTAGAACTCGCAGCATATTCCAAAGCAATTACCCAAAACAAGGAGGCAATATCATGACAACAATTACAACTTCAAATTTAGGATTCCCAAGATTAGGTAGAAAAAGAGAATGGAAAAAAGCCATCGAGAGCTATTGGGCTAAAAAAATCGATAAAGCAGAATTAGATCAAAAGTTAAGTGACCTACATAGAGAAAATTTACTATTACAAAAAAATTATAATTTAGACAGTGTACCTGTTGGTGACTTCTCATTGTATGATCATATTCTCGATACATCATTATTATTCAACATCATCCCTGAACGTTTCCAAAGTCGCGAAGTTAACGATGATTTATTATTCGATATTGCACGCGGTAATAAAGAACATGTAGCGAGTGCACTCATTAAATGGTTCAACACGAATTACCACTATATTGTTCCTGAATGGGATAATGTTGAACCTAAAGTGAACCACAACATTTTATTAGATCGCTTTAACTATGCGAAATCTCTTAACGTTAACGCTCACCCTGTGATTGTAGGTCCTATTACGTTTATAAAATTATCTAAAGGTGGACATCAATCATTCGAAGAGAAAGTTCAAACACTATTACCTTTATATAAAGAAGTGCTTCAATCATTAATTGACGCTGGTGCAGCTTATATCCAAGTTGATGAACCAGTATTAGTTACTGATGAAAGCGAAGCTTATGAAGCTATTACTAGAGAAGCTTATAACTACTTTGATAAAGCAGGTTTAGCTGACAAATTAGTCATTCAAACTTACTTCGAACGTGCCAATGTTAAATTCTTAAGTTCATTACCAGTTGGTGGTTTAGGATTAGACTTTGTACACGACAACGGTTATAACTTAAAACAAATTGAATCAGGTGACTTCGATTCATCTAAAACATTATATGCAGGTATTATTGATGGCCGTAACGTGTGGGCTGCAGATATCGAAGCTAAGAAAAAATTAATCGAAACGTTACAAGGACACGCAAAACATATCGTTATCCAACCTTCATCATCTTTATTACACGTTCCAGTATCATTAGATGATGAAACTTTAGAGCAATCTATCGAAGAAGGTTTAAGTTTCGCCACTGAAAAGTTAGACGAATTAGACGCGCTACGTCGACTATTCAATCAGAATGACAGCGCAAAATATGACGAATTGAAAGCACGTTATGAACGTTTCCAAAGTCAATCATTCAAAAATCTAGAATACGATTTCGATAGTGTACCGACAAGCCGTAAGTCACCTTTCCCTGAGCGTAAAAAAGCACAAGACGCACGCTTACACTTACCTGACTTACCAACAACTACAATCGGTTCATTCCCTCAAACACAAGAAGTACGTAAATATCGTGCCGATTGGAAAAACAAACGTATATCAGATGAAGCCTATAATAACTTCTTAGAAAGTGAAATTGCACGTTGGATTAAAATCCAAGAAGATATTGGTTTAGATGTATTAGTGCACGGTGAATTCGAACGTAATGATATGGTTGAATTCTTTGGAGAAAAACTTCAAGGTTTCTTAGTAACAAAATTTGGATGGGTACAATCATATGGTTCACGCGCAGTTAAACCACCGGTAATTTACGGAGATGTAAAATGGACTGAACCACTAACAGTCAAAGAAACTGTATATGCGCAAAGTTTAACTGACAAACCAGTGAAAGGTATGCTTACTGGCCCTGTAACTATCTTAAATTGGTCATTCGAACGCGTAGATGTACCACGTAAAGTCGTTCAAGACCAAATCGCTTTAGCCATTGACGAAGAAGTATTAGCGCTAGAAGAAGCGGGTATAAAAGTAATCCAGGTAGATGAACCAGCTTTACGTGAAGGTTTACCATTACGTTCTGAATACCATGAACAATATCTTGCAGATGCAGTAAATTCATTCAAATTAGCAACATCTTCAGTACAAGATGAAACGCAAATTCATACGCATATGTGTTATTCTCAATTTGGTCAAATCATCCATGCTATCCATGAATTAGATGCTGATGTTATCTCAATTGAAACATCACGTAGCCATGGTGATTTAATCAAAGATTTTGAAGATATTAACTACGATTTAGGTATTGGCTTAGGTGTTTATGATATTCATAGTCCACGTATCCCTACAGAAGATGAAATCGCTACAGCGATTGATCGTTCTTTACAACAAATTGATCGTTCACTATTCTGGGTTAACCCAGACTGCGGCTTAAAAACACGTAAAGAAGATGAAGTAAAAGACGCTCTTACTGTACTTGTAAATACAGTTCGTAAAAAACGTGAATCAAATAATCAAAACAAACCCGCGTAGGGGGGAGCAGTACAGAAATCACTTGTGATTTCGTAGTACTGCCCCGGCACAGCTGACTAGAACTGAAGCGAGCTTTTCCTAAAGCGATGAGACGGTTCAGTCAGCCACTGCCTCATTTTATTAAACTATTGTGACTTTGAATACTTGGTCGGCCCCGGCACAGCTGACTAGAACTGAAGCGAGCTTTTCCTAAAGCGATGAGTCAGTTCAGTCAGCCACTGCCAAAATCAACATAGAATAACAATTACAATTGGAGGTGTTGAACATGCCAAACTATCCATTATGGGATCAACTAAATCAACTGAAAGAAGCTGAATGGGTTGATTTAACACATACCTTTGACCCTGAAATACCTCGATTTAGTGAATTTGAAAAAGGTGAAGTTTCCACTCTTTTCACAGTCAAAGAGCACGGCTTTTACGTGCAACGTTGGAATATCGTCACTCAATATGGTACACACATCGATGCACCTATTCACTTTGTAGAGAATAAACGTTACTTAGAAGAGCTAGACTTGAAAGAGTTAGTATTGCCCCTTATCGTCTTAGACTTTTCAAAAGAAGCTGAAGAAAATGCTGATTTTATCGTCACACGTGACCATTTAGAGCAATGGGAAGCTAAAAACGGACGTATTGAAGAAGGCACGTTTGTAGCATTACGTACTGACTGGTCGAAACGTTGGCCAGATATTGAACAATTTGAAAATAAAGATTCTGATGGTAATCAACATTTACCGGGTTGGGGCTTAGATGCCTTGAAGTTCTTAGTCGAAGAACGTGGCGTAAAATCAATTGGCCACGAAACATTCGACACAGATGCGTCGGTAGATACCGTTAAAAATGGTGACATCGTTGGAGAACGTTACATTCTTGGACAAGATACGTTCCAGCTTGAATTGTTAACGAATTTAGACCAATTGCCAACGCGTGGTGCGGTCATTTATGCCATTAGTCCGAAACCGAAAGACGCACCTGGGTTCCCAGTACGTGCATTTGCGATTAAACCTTAAATAATGACACTTGAAGGCTTGATAACGAGCGATCAAAGCCAAACCTTTCCTAATATTATATAAAATCCTGTCACATCACCCATTACATTCTAGTATCGGGATGTGGCAGGATATTTTATTGATACGTTTTTATAATATTAATGATGTCTTCGTGAATATCCTGATGCGCGATAATCGCACCTTTAACATGATTTAAATCGATAGAGTTGCCTTGAATATCTGTTACTACTAACCCTAACTCTTTCGCATATAATATTTGTGCACTCATATCCCACAGGTTTGCTCCCATATCAATACTTGCACCGAAATCACCAGTGATTGTACGCAATGCACCAATGCCACCAGCGCCAATAAATCGAAAACCATGCGCATGTGAAATCAACGCTTTGAGTAATTCAGAACTCGCACGTTTCGGATCAATAGAAATCAAAGCATCGTTGAGATGATGATACTTTTCTACATGAAGTGGCACGCCATTAATCGTCACACCTTGACCTTGAACAGCTTTATATAATTTCTGTTGATAAAATTCATATGTATAGGCTAGTAAAGGCTCGCCATCGTAGAATAAACTTACAATTAAACAATAATCCTTACCTTGCTTAACAAGATTGGTTGTTCCATCAATAGGATCTATCGCCCAAGCATAACCACGATACATATCTACTTCACCGTTACTTTTTTCCTCACCCATAATCTGGTGTTCTGGATAATTTGCTTTAATAAGTTGAGTGAAATCCGCTTGAACTTCTTTATCAATATTCGTCACTAAATCTAAGTCATGCTTTTTAGTTTCAACAGCCACATCTTGTAACATCACATCTACTTTTTTAGCAATATGCACTATCCATGTTTCAATACGATGGTCAATATCTTGAATGACATACACGCCCTTCTCACCTCTTACTTTCAGTTTAATAATTGCTTTTTTAATTTTAAAAAATTATTCTTTTTCAACTATATCTAAGATTCGTTAACCTATTAAGTTCTTGTATGAAGTTTATATGTTTTTTCTAATAAAATATCTATTAAATACTCTGCCATTTAGTCATTTTCTTTAATAACACTATCTTACCACTAGATTGACAAGAATGTTTAACGGGTAAATATTTAGTAGTTAATTTTTAAAGAATGTGGAGGAGATTAAATGAGTGATAAAACAGTTTATGATGTTATTGATACAGGTGTGAATTATCTATTATCAGTTTATGATAATTGGAACGTTGAGAAAGTATTAGATAAAGAGAATGATGTTTTTCCAAATACTTTACATTGGCAATTTGGACATGTTTTAACTATCTTCGATTCTGCTTTATCAATGGGTGCTCAAAATGCCGTTGATATTGAAACGTATACTAAATTATTTGGTTATGGTTCTAGTCCTGCAAACTGGGAGGAACAAGACATACCATCAATTGAATCGATTAAAGAGGACTTAAAAACAATTCCAGATCGTGCTCGTCAACTTACTGATGAACAACTATCACAAGAACTTGAACAACCGATTGCTGGCTGCAAAACACTTAACGAATTATTAGTGTTAAATGCCATTCACGTCCCATTACATGCAGGCAAAATTGAAGAAATGGCTCGTGTGCTTAAACAGGCCAAGTAATCCAAGTTTCATAATAAATACTTTGAGGGGATAAATATGAATATTATTGCGAATAGTATCTTTGTAGATAATCAAGAAGAAGCTTTACAATTTTATACAGACATTTTAGGTTTTGAAAAGAAAATAGATGAACCTGTAGGCGAAGGATTTAGATGGCTTACTTTAGTATCTCCGAATCAACCAGATGGTGCTCAATTGGTCTTAGAACCAAATGGCAACCCTATTGCAAGTGATTATCAACAACGTCTATTCGAAGCCAACATACCTATTACGATGTTCGGCGTAGAAAATGTACAACAAACCTATGATGCATTAACGCAAAAAGGCGTTCACTTTACCGTTGAACCTACTACAATGGGTAGTGCTAAAATGGCCATTTTCAACGATACTTGCGGTAATTTAATTCAAATAGTAGAACAATAAAGAATGAAACGCTTAACATAGTTTATTACTACAAACTGTTAAGCGTTTTTTTATAAGCTTCTACTTACCACTCTTCTTTAACATCCCCATATTCTTCTCTTAATAGACTATACACATAACTATCTGAGAACACTCCACGTAGACGTTCACTATCTCTCAACACGCCCTCTTGCGTAAAACCAAGTCGCTCAGGTATGGCCCTGCTTTTCGGATTGCGCGTCGACATTTGAATTTCCACACGATTTACATCAAATTCTTCGTACACATAGCGAATCAACACCTTTGTGCATGCTGTCATAATCTCTTTTTCTGAAAGTGCTCTGCCAAATAGTAACCGATAGACGTTCGTTTGTTAACACGATCTAAATAATGCAAGCCGATGACTCCTACAAGTTCCTTGTCATACCATATGCCACAATGAAATCCATATCCGCATCAGTGCGGTTTTTTAAATACAACTCCTCATTTCTTATTCGCGTGTAAACTGTTGCAATAGTGAATAGATAAAATTTTTACTATCTTCAACCTTCTTTATTTATTCAACAAAAGATAGAAATTCTGATAGATACTTACGATTACTATCTATTAATTTAAATAGTTATTCTGCTTTACTTCTCGTTCTTCAAATATTTTTAATTTCAAAAGTTCATTAATTTGATATCCAAATATAATTAGTATCTCCTATATTTTTTAAAACATGAAAGAAATTATAACCAAAGCAACATATTACACAATTCAAAGGTATAAACTTATTACATGTTTGTAAAATTTTAAACTTATTCATTATTCTTTTAACTATATATGTTAAGCTTTTATACATCTACTTTATTAAATTTGAAAGGAGTTAAATACATGGAAAACAAATCTAAACAGTTTTCAAATGTATTTATTTTTGCTTCAGTTACTGTAGGGTTACTGGTAATTATTGGAGCCATATTCCCTAATCAATTTGGTTCAATTTCAGGAGCAATCGGAAGTTTTATTACAGAAACATTCGGTTGGTACTATATGTTACTTATTAGTATTATTCTGATATTTTGTATCACTCTTATTTTTCATCCAATTGGAAAGCTTAAATTAGGAAAACCTGATGATAAACCAGAATTTAATACTATTTCATGGCTAACAATGCTATTTAGTGCAGGTATGGGTATTGGACTTGTATTCTATGGATCTTCTGAGCCCATTTCACATTATCTATCTCCACCAACAGCGAGTAAAGAAACAGAAGCTGCTCTAGCTGAAGCTATGCGTTCAAGTTTCTTACATTATGGACTACATCCTTGGGCAGTTTACGGTATTGTTGCTTTGGCTCTTGCATATACACAGTTTAGAAAAAATGACTTAGGACTCATTTCTCGTACATTACGTCCTATTTTCGGGAATAAAGTAGAAGGTCCATTAGGTACTGTTATAGATGTTCTAGCTGTTTTTGCTACTATTATTGGGGTGGCAGTGTCACTTGGTGTTGGCGCCATGCAAATTAACGGTGGTTTAAATTATTTATTTGGAGTGCCAAACAATAAGCTTATTCAAGGCATTATTATTCTTATTGTTACAGTTTTATTCTTACTTAGTGCTTGGAGTGGCTTAAGCAAAGGTATTCAGTATTTAAGTAATTTAAATATGCTTTTAGCTGCGATGTTACTTATTATTATTCTAATTGTAGGTCCTACAATTTTAATTATGAATATGTTTACATCCTCAATTGGTGAATATTTGAATACACTTATTTTTAATAGCTTTGATGTTGCTCCACTTAACTCACAAAAACATGAATGGTTACAGTCATGGACGATTTATTATTGGGGCTGGTGGATGAGTTGGTCACCATTTGTAGGTATCTTCATTGCACGTATTTCAAAAGGTCGTTCGATTCGTGAATTCGTTATAGCAGTATTAGGTGTTCCTACAATTATTAGTATGTTATGGTTTACAGCCTTTGGTATTACTGGTATTGAAATTGGTAAGCAATCTAAACACATCTTTAGTATGCCACCTGAAACACAATTATTTGGTATTTTCAATGAAATGCCTATGGGTACAATTTTATCGTTTATCGCTATTATCTTAGTAGGCTCGTTCTTTATTACATCCGCAGACTCAGCTACATTTGTATTAGGTATGCAAACATCATTTGGACGTTTAAATCCATCCGGTTTTGTTAAGATTGTTTGGGGAGTCATGTTATCAGCGATTGCCTACGTACTTTTACTATCTGGTGGATCGACAGGTCTAGATGCTCTGCAATCAGCTGCTATTATTTCAGCATTACCATTTAGTTTTGTTGTTATTTTAATGATGATTTCATTTTTCAAAGATGCAAATCAAGAAAGAAAATTCTTAGGTTTAACCTTACAACCTGATCATCAACGTAAAAAGAACTATATTAAAAATAACACAAACCAACAATCTAAAATTAAATAGGACAAAACCTGAGACATTATTAAATGTCTCAGGTTTTATATATTGATGGTAGTCGATGATTAAATTGAAAATGCATTTGTCGCAAGCTTTTTTCAACTTTAGTCCTCTTTTTTGGGGACGACAAATTCAAAATAAATTCTATCTTACTTTTTTGGTTTGTATGGTATATATACATAAACAATACGATAAAATAAGTGATCACAACGAATTAGATACGTTCGTTGTAACTTTATTTTTCAAATGTTCCTGGATTAAAAATTAGTTTCAATTCGTTAAATGGCCAATATCTCCAAACTACTTTATCTACAATTTTTTATCAACAAGACCAACCACATCAAATTGGCTATCTATACTATTATAAATAAATCTATTCGTTCTGCCACTTATTCATCCAATCTATACATTAACTAAATAAAAAATTTCATATAATATATTTTCATATTAAATGTTAAAAATTATCCTTTTAGGGTACGATATAAATAAACATGCTTTTTAAAGGTGATTTATAAATGATTTATAATAAATTAATTAGTGGTGCATTAGCTTTTACAATAATTTTGAGTGGATGTAGCTTAAACCTGAATTTAGATGATAAAGATAAAAAAAGTTCGAATGATCAACAACAATCAAAAGTGACAAAAAATGATAAAAACTCATCAAATGACCAAAATGAATCAGAGAATAATATCAATAATCAAAATATTAGTAAATCTTCAACATCTAAAGAAAATAATCAACAACCTCCAATAAATAAAAAACCTATAAGTGAATATCATGCATTAAATGTAGCTAAAATTTATGCTAAAAAATATTTAAATTCTGGACGAGAACAAAGTGGATTTTATATTGATAAAAATGCAACAAATAATGAAGCTTATTTTGTTAATTTTAAAAACGGAACAGTTGCTGGGCCTGCATTAACACAAACAATTAAGGTTAATAAATATCGTGGAGAAGTCATAGATAGTTATACTAATGCAACTGATGAAGAAATGAAACAATTTAATAAAGCTAAAGAACAAAAGTATGGTCAAAATCAAGAAGACAATAATCAAATTACTAATGATAATCAAGAAGAAACAAACACCAAAAATCAATCATCGGAAGATAAAGAAGGTACGGAATCTAATCATAATGATGATAATGTGCAAGAAGAATCATCGTCTTCTGAGGATTAACAAGCACAAGACAAATCATCAGAAAATGATTAGTAGCTTAAATCTATGTAATTTAGACTATATTTTTAACATATTTTAGTGGAAATAGATAGAATACAAGAAAAATAAGGAGTGTTAAGTATGGCTAATAAAATTGCAATTGCTGGGGCGGGTGCAATGGGAAGTCGTATTGGTACTTACCTAAAACAAAGTGGACAAGATGTTACATTAATAGATTACTGGAAAGATCATGTTCATCGAATAAATGAAAAAGGAGTAGAAGTTCAAACTGAACATGATACTTATACTGTTGAAATGCATGCCACATTCCCTGAAGAGGTCAATCAAACCTATGATATTATCGTACTTTTAACAAAATCAATGCAATCTGAACAAATGATGCAAATTTTAAAAGAGCAGGGAGCAATTAGCGAGGATACTGCCATCTTATGTATGATGAATGGTTTAGGCCATGACGAACGTCTATCACAATTCGTTCCAAAATCACAAATTTTCTTAGCCGTAACAATGTGGACAGCTGGATTACGTGGTCCAGGTCAATTGCTATTAGAAGGTGAAGGTTCAATTGACTTTCAACGTGCTGATGGTAAAAAAGACCCACGTACTCAAGAAATTGCAGATATCTTAAATCAAGCTCATTTAAATGCCACTATCAGTAATGATGTATTTAAAGCAATATGGTCTAAAGCCACGCTTAACAGTGTTTTAAATCCACTGTGCACGATATTAGATAAAACAATCGGTGAATTGGGCGCTTATGATCATTCTAGAGCAATGATACGCCCAATCATTGAAGAAATTGTCGACGTAGCACATGCTAAAAATGTAGATATTCATATTAACGACTTAATCTCGAAAATTGAAGCAGCTTATCCTGATCATGCACAAGGTTTACACTATCCTTCAATGCATCAAGATTATAATCATGGTCGTTTAACTGAAATAGATTACTTAAATGGTCAAATTGTGAACTATGGTAAATCATTAGGTATCGCAACTCCTAATAATGAACTGATTACTCATCTCATTCATCAATTAGAAATGAAGTTAAATAAACGTTAATATGAAATAATGTAAAATTAAACTATACTTTTTTGTGAATTATTTGAAAGAATTGGTATTTTTTTGATAAAACTCAATTGTTGTCATTGCCCTAAATAATATATATTGATTTTTAAATTAACTTGTAAATGAATAATCAATATTAAATCTTTCTATATAAGAATAAAATAATAAGACCACTAGTCAAAATTGTTAGACTAATGGTCTTATTATTTTATATATTATTTGTAAATATTTTAATTACTTTTTCAATAGCTTTATCCCAAAATGCATAATCATGTTTTCCTGAGCTCTTTATAAAGTCATACTGTACATTTTTTTTATCTAAATAGTTAATAAAATCTAAGTTACCTTTATAAAGTTCATCTTCTGTACCACACATAATTAATAACTCTGGCAAATCAATATTTTTCTCTATAGCTTTATCAACGAGATGATAAGGATCAAAATTACTACCAACTATCTCCTTATCCGTTCCAACTATAGACTCTGGTGAAAAATCATACCATTTGTATTTTTTAAGCATAGAAACGTCGAATGCAGCAGATAAAGGAGCAGCTTTAGAAAACAACTGACTTTGTGTTAATGCAAATTTAATTGTTCCATATCCTCCCATTGAATGCCCTGCAATAAAATTATCTTCTCTTTTTTTAGACAACGGTAAAATCTGGTGTACATAATTGTAAACTTCTAAAATGTAATCATAATAACTGTGTCCAAAAGCCATATTCGTATAAAAACTGTGATCTGCATTAGGCATTATAATCGCTAATTGATATTCATTAGCATAGCGTTCTATACTTGTATATCTCATATACGAATGAGTGTCGCTAGATAGTCCATGAAATAACATCATTGTTTTAAGTTTTTTTGTTTCGTTCGCTGAATCAAAATAACTGTCATCTTCAGGTAAAATAACATTTAAAGATTGATGCATTCCAAGCGTTTTTGATAAATAATTCATCTGGATTAAAGCCATATTATCTACTCCTTAAATACTTTATTAATTATTCGTTTGTGTAGCTGGATCTAATTTTTTCTCTGCTAGACGTAAAATAATATCTATAAGGATTACTATCACAACAATGGGTAATGCACCAGCCAAGATAAATAGTGTGCCATCAGTAGCATTCGTACCACGAATAACGACATCACCAAGTGAAGGCGCTCCAATGAACGAACCAACAGCAACAACACCTATTGCAACTACTAGTGCAATACGTATGCCTCCAATAATTACTGATAAAGAAAGTGGTAACTCAATCATACGTAAGACTTGATTACGTGTCATTCCCATTCCTTTTCCAGCATCTTTAATATTGATATCCACTTCATTAATACCAGTATACGTATTTTTTATAATAGGAAGAAGTGCATATAAGAAAACAGTGAAAATAACAGTATTAATACCTAGTCCTATTACTAACATTAAAATTGCTAACATAGCAATTACAGGCACTGTTTGAATAATGTTAGCTAATGTAATAATAATTCCAGACAACTTACCAAACCTTGCAATAAGTATTCCAAGAGGTATACCGATAATAGCAGCAAATAATACTCCATATATTGACATTAAGAAGTGATTAATAAATAACTCCCATAGATAACCAAAATTTGTTTGATAATAATGTATTAGTTGTTCGAATAAATTACCTTCCATTAGTTTTGAACACCTTTCTGTTTAGAGTCATTTTCATCGTCAAAGTAATTATGTTTTTTTAAGAAATCTTCTGCTACTGTTGCTGGTTCTTTACCTTTTCCATCTGCTTGATAGTTTAGTTCTTGCATTTGTTCAGTTGAAATTTTACCTTCCAATTTTTTTATAATTGGTTTTAATTCTGGTTTTTCTTTTAATAATTGATCAGTCGCTAAAGGACTTGCATCATATGGTGGAAAGAAATGTTTATCATCTTTAAGTACTTTCAAATCATATGCCGCTATACGACCATCAGTAGAATAACCTACTGCTACATCTAAATTACCAGAATGTAATGCATCATAAACCAAGCCAATTTGCATAGGTCTTACTGTTTTAAAATCGATACCATATTCTTTTTTAAATCCTGAATAGCCATCACCTTTACGACTTTCCCAAGAACTATCCATACCTACCCTTAATTTATTTGCATGTTTTTTCAAATCAGAGACTGTTTCTAAATGATATTTTTTTGCTGTTTCTTTCGTTACCATCAAAGCGTAAGTATTTGCAAAACCATATGAATTAAAGAATGTTTGATGATATTTATCTTTAAAGCCTTTTTGTGTTGCCTTCATTGCTTTGTTAGGGTCTTTAATTGGATCTTCCCCTAATGCCCCTGTTAAATCAGTACCTGTATAACGTGTACCAGACATATTTGCTTGATCACTTGTAATAGCATTATGCTGAATAACACTTGATCCTAAGTTATTAATTAAAGTAGGTTGTATTTTATTATTTGTATCATGTTCAATTAAAATTCTTAACATATGTGAAATGATTTGAGATTCACTTGTGCCTAAAGATGTAATTCTAACATCGTCATCTGAATTACTATTTTTTAAACCTGGTAAACTACATCCAGACAACACAGTTAGACATAGTACAAAAACTGCAATATATTTTTTATAATATTTCATAATGTCCTCCTTTATTGTTTATCTGGAAACTTTAAGTCCTTTCGGAACTATCCACTTTTCAATTTGAGCTAAAATTAAATCTACAATTAGTGCAAGTACAGTTACTAAAATAGTACCTACGATAATCATCATTGGCTCATATAAAGCTAAACCATTGAAAATCAAGTCACCTAGTCCTCCAGCACCAACATAACTTGCTAAAGCTGCCCAGCTAATTACATATACTGAAGATAAACGGATACCACTTAAAATCATTGGTAAAGCTAATGGTAATTCGACATCTTTCATCAATTGAAAATTTGTCATACCCATACTACGTCCTGCTTCTTTTACATTGTTATCAATATTTTGGACACCTACAATTGTATTATTTAAAATTGGTAATAATACGTAAATAAATAATGCAATAATTGCTGTTGTTTTACCCACACCAAAAAGTGGAATCATTAAAGCTAAAATTGCTAAAGTTGGAATTGTTTGTAAGATTCCAGCTACAGTTAAAGAAATCTTCGATAACTTTTCTCTTTTTGATAGTAGAATCCCCAAAGGAATAGCAACAATCATAGCAAGTAATAACGCTACTACTGATATATACAGATGCTCAAAAGTTTTATTAACTAATATGCCACCATTGTCTATTAAATAACTCATACTTTATCCGCCCCTATTTCTTTAGGCTCGACAATGCCTTCATCTTCATTTATTGTTTCTTCTTCAATTTCACCCCAAAGTGTATCGTATACGATATCTACTAAGTTAGATCGAGTTACTAATCCGATTAGAGTTTTACCATCTGTATCAACAATAGGTACATTTCTTACATTACGTTTTAAAATTGTACGTACAGTATCTTGTAATTTACTATCAACTTTAACGCGATAAATATCTCGCTGCATTGTATCAATAAGTTCTTTCATTTGACGTAGTCCTTGATTAATATCTTCAATATCTAAATATCCAAGTAAATGATGTTTATTATCAATTACAAAAACTGTGTCTACTCGTCGGTTTCTCATAATATTAACTGCATCATTTAATGACTCATCAATATGTACAGTGACTGGTGTAATCATTGCATCTTTTACTGTTCGTACATTTGGTCTATCTTGAATCAAACGATTCTGACCAATAAAATCTTTAACAAAATCGTTAGCTGGATGACGTAAAATATTATCTGGTGTATCATATTGAATTACTTTACCTTCAGACATAATACAAATTTTATCTGCTAATTTAATTGCTTCATCCATATCATGTGTAACAAAAATGAATGTTTTTCCTAGTTGTTTTTGTAATTTTTTCACTAAATCTTGTAATGTGTCTCTGGTAATTGGATCTAATGCACCAAATGGCTCATCCATTAAAATAATATCTTGCTCAGCTGCCAAGGCACGTACTACACCAATACGTTGTTGTTGTCCACCAGATAATTGTGAAGGATATCTATCTAAATATTCTTCAGGCAAATCTGCAAGTTTAATCAACTCTTTTGCTTTTCTGTCTTTTTTCTCTTGCGACCATTTTAATAGTTTAGGTACAAGTACAATATTTTCTTTAACTGTCATATGAGGCATTAGACCAATTTGTTGAATCACATAACCAATATTTCTTCTTAATTCTACTGCATTGATATCTTTAATATTCTTACCATTAATTGTAATCTCACCATCTGATGATTCGATCATTCTATTAATCATTCTTAATGCGGTTGTTTTACCACTCCCACTTGTTCCTATGAAAGCAACAAAATCTCCTGATTCAATATCAATGTTCATATTATCTACTGCTTTTTTCCCACCTGCATAGACTTTTGATAAGTTTCTAATACTTAACATATATCCAGTCCTCTCTTTTTTTATATTTATTACAAACTGAGGACTTAAAGTGTATGTTATACAAAGTTTACTAAGTAAAAACAAGGCACATTAAGTCCTCCATATTTCAATCATTCAATTATTAACTACTAAATTAGCCTCTATTTTCTTCTATTAATTCCTATTCGATGTCCTAATTGTTTAGGTCTTTCATTAATAGGTGTTGTATTAAAATATAACTCTATAGATTCTAATATTTGTTCAGGAAAAGGTGCTGATCTATTTGTATTTATATCTATTCCCATCAACATAACTTCATATATGGCGCTACATATATCATCCTTATTAAACATCTCCATATAAACGTGTACACGTTTACTATCGTAATCATAAAGATGTACTTTTACCTGAATATTTTCGTCTTCTTTCATTTCTTTTAAAAATGTTATATGATTTTCTAATGTGAAAATTGTATACTGCAATCTTTGAATTGTTTCTTGATTAAGACCAATTAATGCTAACCATGCATCTGTTGCATCACTAAAAACACGGTTGTATTCAGCATCATTCATATGTCCGTTATAATCAACCCATTCTTTTTTTACATTTGTTTGGTAAATATAATGTTCTGACATATTAATTTACCACTTGATGTTTTTTAGATTTTTTCATTGAATCTGTATCTTCTGGCCAATATTCTTCTGCGAGTTGTTTTACTTTAATCAAGAATTCATTGCGTTTTTGATCAAGTTCTGACATTGTATATCCTTGTGATGTCGCTTCACTACCGCTCACTACTTTTTCGTAAAGATCCTCTGTCAATTCTGGCGCAATTAACTTAGTCCATGGTTTTTTCAATGCAGGACCAAATTGTTTAAGCATGTGTCTCATACCACCTTCGCCACCTGCAAGATGAAATGTCATGAATGGTCCATATTGTGCATAACGTAAACCAGCTGCATGCGTAAATGCTTTATCTACTTCTTCTGTTGTCGCAATACCATCATTAACAATATGTAGAGATTCTCTCCATAATGCCTCCATTAGACGATCTGCAATATGTCCTTCAATTTCATTTCTTACATGGAGGACATCCATGCCAATATTCTCATAAATTTCCTCAGCTTTAATAATCGTTTCTTCTGAAGTACTTTGACCTGGTACAATCTCAACAAGAGGTAAGATATATACTGGATGGAAAGGATGTGCTACTACTAAACGTTCAGGATTCTTTAAATTTTTTTGTAACTCTGTTGGCATAATGCCAGAAGTACTTGAACCAATAATAGCAGACGGTTTCGCATAAAAGTCTATTTCTTTTAAAACCGAATCTTTAATAGATTCTACTTCAGGAACGTTTTCTTGAATAAGATCTGCATCCTTAACTGCTGATTTTAAGTCCGTAGTAAAGCTTAAATTATCCAACGATGCTCCCTCAGATAATCCCATTTCTTTAGCATAAGGCCAATTTTGTTTAACTTGTGTTAGCATTCTTTCATAGGCACCTTCGCTAGGATCTGTAGCAATGACTTCATGTCCGTGAGCGAGTATTCTTGTTATCCAGCCACTACCAATTACGCCTGTTCCAACTACTGCGAACTTCATTATTTGCCTCCTTTATTATTTTTAAGATTAAGTTTCTCTCTTGCTTCTGCAGGTGTTAATGGGACTAAATCATATTCTTTCATTATTTTCTTAGCTTCTTCAACTAATGCTTCGTTAGTTGCTTTAACACCTTTTGAAATATACAAATTATCTTCAAGACCAACACGAATATTTCCACCGCGTTTAGCAACTTCTCTAACTGTCGGTAATTGCATTCTACCAATACCAAATGCAGACCATTGTGCATCTTCAGGGATTCTTGAAATAAGATAGTCTAACGTTTGAGCATCATTTTCAGCGCCCCAAGGTATACCTAAACAAAATTGGAACATAGGTTGTTCGACTAAGCCTTCTTTAACAAGTTGCTTTGCAAAACTGACATGACCTGTATCAAAACATTCAAGTTCTGGTTGTACACCTGCATCTTTAATCATTTGCGCTTGTTCTCTCAGCCATGAAGCGGGACTAATATATATCGAATCTCCCATATTAACGCTGCCACAATCAAGCGTACACATTTCTGGTAATGTGTCACCTACTGGTCTATGACGCTCTTTAGGCGTTTGAATCCAGGTTCCTTTACCACCTGTTTCTGGGTGTTCTTGACTTGGAATAAAGTCGCCACCGCCACCAGCTGTTACATTAATAATAATATCTTCGTCTGCCTCTCTAATGAGTCTTACAGTTTCACTATACAGTTCTGGATCATGACTCACCCCGCCTGTTTTAGGGTCTCTAACATGAATATGTGCTACTGTTGCTCCAGCTTTTGCACACTTAATTGCTGAATCAGCAAGTTCTTGTGGTGTTACTGGAACATTTTCATTTTTGTCAATTGTATCTCCAGCGCCTGTAATTGCTGCAGTTAATAACACTTTTTTCAAGATAAGCACTCCTTTATATTTTAAATACGTTACAAACTATACCAACTGGTCGGTAAAGTTTCAACCGTAGCATAAAAAATAAGCTGAAAAGTTTCAATCTCACCTAACAGCTTAAAACCTGAAAATTTATTTTTTTTCTTTATTAATACCTACTTCTACGTTTTCTTTTAACCGATTTATTACTCTTTCACGCATTGATTCATCAATTGCACTTATTCCAAAAACTTCTGATAACCATAAACCATCAACAGCTAACCTAATGATTGTTGCATCTATTTCATCTAGACCGTCATTAACAATTTGAGATTGCCAATCTTCATATAAAGATTTTAATGGTAAGAGTAGCGCTTTATTTGAACCTTGTGCAGCAAGCATTGCAGAAGTAATAGGCGCATTTTCAACACGATGCTCTTTCGTTGCTTCAATAAACGCATTTAACCATTGTCCTTGTTTACAATGTGTATTATCAATATGACTATTTACATTTTCTCGATATAATTCATTAGCATAATTGACAAGTTCCTTTATTAGACCTTCTCTATTTTTAACATGATAAAGCAAACCACCCTTGCTTATACTTGCTTCTTTTGCTACTGCATCTAATGTTAAATAGTCAGTACCTTGTCTATTTACTATATTAGCTGCAGATTCTAAAATATACTGTTTCTTAGATTTCCTCGTCATCAATTCACCCTCTTCCAATTAAAATCAATATTGTTTACATAATACTCTTAAATAGATAGAGATTATTATATTATATAAATTATTTTAAAAAAAGTTTTACGTTCTAATCTTTTTAACTATATTAAAAATGATTACACTTAAAAAATGTATAAAGTATGTGAGAATAAGACAAAGAATTCAAAATGCATTCTTCTTCCTATCCCAACTGTGTATGTAACCTAATTTATATTGAAGATAAACTTCTTTTACGAAAGTCCTAGCTCTATGACTTAAATCAAATTGAACTTAAATTTTTTAACCTTTTGTATTGATTGTATAAGAGTAGAAGTGAAAAACTTAATATAAGTGTATTTTCTTTCATTTTAATTATTGATTATCTTTGTAAACAATCATTTAAAATGCTTTATGTCAAGTAGATAAGTAAATAATCAAAAGATACTATTAAATTTAACTAATTTCTCATCTTTAAATTTCATTTTCATATTCTTCTCTCAATAAACTATCTGAGAATTCCCCAGGTAATCCTAAAAATTGTCGATTTTGTTTAGTTAAATCGTTAGTCACAATAATTCACTTTCTCCCTTTGCTTATTTGTGATTTCTTTAAAGTTGTTCGTTAGCAAGACGTTCTATAGGAAGACCTTTTTTTAAAACGTTCAATATATAACGATTAAAGCTTTCTATTTCTTTTTCATTTGGTTCAATTTTGATAGAATCAGTATCTTTAAAAGCAATTTCATTAAGATAACTAGATAAATTTACATAGTTTTCTGCTACAAGATATCTAGCTAAAACAGCAATCCCCCATGCTCCACCCTCACTAGCAGTTTGCATAACACTAACGGGACTTTGCATTGCTGCTGCCAAAAATGTTTGAGGAACTTTTTTGGTTTTGAATATACCTCCGTGTCCATATATTGAATTAATTTCAATATCTTCATTCTTTTTTAATAAATCAATACCAATTTTTAATGTACTAAATGCACTATATATGTGAGTTTTCATTACATTAGCTAAATTGAATGAACTATCTATCTATCGATCGTACTAACATAGGATAACCCTGTTGAACCTCTGTAATAAATTCTCCGGAAATTATCACTTTTAAACTTAAATATTGTAATATTATAATTTATACCCCATAACTGACTCCATCTTTACAATAGTTTTTATTGTGTTATCCTACACTTGGTATATTCTTAATCTAACATAAAAATTTTAACCACTTTCAATTTATTATATATAGTTTTACTAAACAATAAGCTTAAAAATAGAAAGAGATAACTCTATTCTCTATTATATTCGGAATGAATCTATAAGTGGATATCATACGTTTATTGATTACTTAAAAAATTATTATAAAATCATCTTGTAAATAAATTTGAATGTATATTTACAATAGAATTAATCATCATATTCTTCCCGGAGTAAACTATACACATAACTATCTGAAAATTCTCCTTGTAAACGTTCATCACTTCTCAATATACCCTCTTGTGTGAATCCAAGTCTTGTTGGTATAGCTCGGCTTTTTTTATTTTTGGTAGACATTTGTATTTCAATACGATTAATATCATATTCTTCATATACATAACGAATTAAAGCTTTAGTACATTTAGTCATGATACCTTTCTTTTGAAAGGCTTCAGCTAAATAATAACCAATCGAAGTTTTTTTATTAATTAAATCTAAATAGTGCAACCCAATAACTCCAATCAGTTCTTTATTACTCCATATCCCGCAATGAAATCCATTACCATCGATAAATTGTTGCAACGCTGAATGGATAAAGTGTTTACTATCATCAACCTTCTTCGTATGTTCAACAAAAGGTAGAAATTCTGCTAAGTAGTTACGATTGCTATCTACTAATTTAAATAACTGTTCTGCTTCTCGTTCTTCTAATATCTTTAATTTAATATCTTTATCTACTTGGTAACCAAAGATCATAACTATCCCACCTATGTATTTAATTATTAATAAACTCCCAAAAAACCGCTCCTAATGAGGATATGGAAAGCCATCACCACGAGTGAACTATTCTAGTGCCGACTGAATAAACTTCTTACTGTGCGTAACTTCCGTTGTGTATTCTACAAATGGCAAGAACTCGCCTAAATAATCCCGATTCGCATCAACTAATTTGAAAAGTTGCTCCGCTTCACGTTCTTCTAATATCTTCAACGTCACATGTTCATTCACTTGATAACCAAACATCATAACTATCGCCTCCAGTTTAAATTTTCAAATTTTTCGGTAAATTAAATATATAGTAACATAAATTGATTTAATTAATATTAAAGCTCATAAATTATTATGCTTCAAAAATCCTTAAAAATTAAGGCTGAGCAATTAAATTCAATCGCTCAACCTCATTATGATAATAACTATTCATTTATTAATAACCAGAACCGACTTCTTCACCATCTTCATCGTATTCAGTTACGTAACCATCGTCAGTGTCAACAGTATATGATCCGGCTAAATCTCCGTCTTTGTCAGTAAATGAGAAGCCCCATTTACCATCATCTGTTTTTTCTGGTTCTTTGTATGTGTAAGTATCCGTATCTAACGTATGACCTTCGTATGATTCTACTTTATCAATGACGTTATCACGTGTCACTTCGCCTGAACTTGAATCAGAATCATCGCTATCACTATCAGACTCAGCATCCATTTTGTCATCGATATACTTATCAATCTCATCATCATTAAACGTAACTGTGACATCTGTTACGTCATCATCGTCTTCCCCAGAACTAGTCACATTAACAGAATCTGATTTGAACGTTTTACCTTCATAAGTACCTTGTGCATAAACGGTTACTTCTTCATCAGGGTCATATGGTCCAAATGTTTCAGAAGATGATTCACTTCCGATTTCTTTATCATTCGCGTATATTTTCACATTGTTTAACATATAGCCGCCATCAACGCTGACTGTGAAACGTTTTTGTTTAAATGATTCATAAGCAGTAGCGTCATCACTCATGTTAATCATTAGCGCACCTTTGAATTTCTTACCATCGATGTCTTTTGTTGCTTTTAAATTGTAATCACCGATTGGGAACGTACCTAACGTTTTTTCATCATCTTCCGTAACCGTTGTCGTACGCTTCTTACCATTGTATTCGTAAGTAATATCTCCACTACTACTTGGATAAATGCTCACTGATTTTTGTGGAACATTGAATGAATAATTATCAAAAAATAGGAATCTCTTGCCATCCTTTGAAATATTTAACACATTATTTCCATTAGCATCCACAGATAAATTATTATAACGATTATCTTTAATTTCTTTCGCACTTTGTTCTACATTACTACCGACATTATTTAAGTCATCTTCTGTTTTGATGTAGTTTAAATATGCGCGTGCTTCTTGTTTGCTTAATTTTTGGTCATTTTGAGTTGTAACTTCTTTGGCTAATGCTTTTTCGTCATCTTTCTTAATTGCTTGTGCAATATTAGATGCTTGCTTTTCCGGAGAAAATTGATTTTTTAATACTGAAAATGCAACGATCAAAGCAATTAGCAATACAGCTATAACTGCAATAATAATCCAAGTCTTTTTATTATCGCCTTTACGTGGTTGTTGATCATGTCTGTCGGCATAACCGTTTTGATTATGGTTATTATACCCTTGATATTGATGTTGCTCATGCTTATCTTGTCGACTTTGGTTGTGATAATCTTGCTGTGTGTTAGAGTGATTTGGTTTAGATTGCTGAACGGGTTTCCCACAATTTGTACATACCTTCACACCTTCGCGAAGAGGTTGACCACAATTACTACAATATTTCATTAGTAAATCGAACTCCCATCAAATAGATTATTGAACTCACTGATTAAGTTTCCAAAGATTTGGTTAAATAAAGATTCACCGAAAATAGTCACAAATAAGAAGAACACAATAATGTAAATAATCACACCGTAAAAACTAGAAAAGCGCGTATGATGATTTGCACTATATTTGGCAATCATGTAAACACCTGAAACAACGATTAATAGAATGGATAGCATAAATAATGCGCCACCAAAGCTAAAAGAATTAGCGAACATTAAAATAAGTGCAATCAATAGTACTGCCACTGAAACACTATTAATAAGTACAAAATCTGACAGTACTTTTTTAAATGTAATTGGCTGTCTAACTACTAAGCGCGAAATACCATATGTTGCTCCCACTATCACTGCTAGGAATAAAATGACACCTAACATAACAGAAAAGATAATTTGGCTTTTTGGTGTTTCAAACATTCCAACTGATGAAGGAATTACAATAGCAAGTAACAGTGCTACGACTAATAAACCGACAATGATTAAAGAAAATAACAATTTAAAACTAAATGCTTGTTGGCTTTTTAGTACTTGATCAGGTGAAGCGAAAGCACTTCTAAAGAAACCTTTACTTTCTTCTGTCACTTCTTTTGCATGGTCACTAAATTGGCTTGTTTGTTGTGGTTGTTGATGGTTTGAATATGACTGATTGTATTGTTGTTGATTGTGATATGTATGTGCTACGTTGTTGTGAGGTTGTTGGTGCTGATTTGACTGTGGTTGATGCATTTGATGTTGTTGTGTCGATGTAGTCTGTTCAGGTACATGCTGATGATCTGGCACTTTACCTTCTTCATAAGAATGTTTATCGTGTTTCGATTCGTTTGTTCTTGATAAATGATTACTTTGATGTGATGTCGTTTCGTTACCTTCACCTAATGATTCATTTGAATCCTGTCGTCGGCCATTAGCTTCAGCATTAGAGATATCTTTTTCAGCAGAATTAATAGTCTGAGACTGTCTATCTATTTTATGGCCACACTCTCCACAAAATAAATCGTTAGGTTCGATAGCATTTCCGCAATTTGGACATTGCATAGGAATCCCTCCAATTTTTTATTTTTTAAATCTTCAAAAAGTATATCATTTATTTTGTGTTGCTTTCTATATTATTTTGAACTTTTTATCAAAATAAATATATATTTTAAAAAGCAATATTTAGATAAGTTCATTTAATATAATAATCTAAATATTGCCTTAACTATACTGAAATAAAAAAACGATGAAGTCTAAGACTCCACCGACAATAAATTTTATTCATTTAATTGTTTTTTCTAAAATGTGCCTGGGTTAAAACCTGCTTCCCATTTATTAAATGGCCAATATCTTAAAACAACTTTACCTACAAGTTGGTCTTTATCTACTAAACCAACTTCAGCCAAACGGCTATCTACACTATTTTGTCTGTTATCACCTAAAACTAAATACTTATCTTTAGGAATTTTATTTTTACCATTTGCTCCGTTCACTTGGCTTGTTTTAAATGTACCTGTTAAATACTTACCTTGTTTATGCTTCTTATTATAATCTAAATAAGGCTCTGATACCTTTTTGTCATTAACATATAATTGATCACCTTCATACTCAACTTTATCACCTGGCGTACCAATCACACGCTTAATAAAATCACGTTGTGCATCTTCATGGAAGACAACGACATCACCATTATCAATGTGGTTCAATGTTTTCGAAATCTTACTAACTATCACTTTATTTCTATCTTGGAAAGTTGGATACATCGATGAACCTGATACTGTGTATGATGTTCCAATAAACTTTAATACAATACCTACAATTAAGAGTGCGCCACCAATGGCTACAATCCATTCAATTATCTCTTTTTTCAATTAAACCCCGCCTATCATCTTTTATAAACACAACTTACTTTATCACAAATATATTGCAAAGTCGTTTCACTCATCTTTAAAAACCGTAACGTTAATCAATTTACTTCGTTTTGAAAATTAAGCTCATCAAGAAATTCATCCTTAGCGTACTTATTGATAGCTTCATCGTAACAAACCTCTCACAAGATTACTATTCAAGTTATCACATTTAAGAATGCCTTCTTACTTACATTTTCAAAAAATAATCCAATCTTTCATATTCGTAAGAAATGACATCGACTTTGTAAGGTTAGATAAAGGCAGTACTGACGCAACCCTTCTACAATTATAAGTGTAATAGAAACAAGGAGTGATGATATTGAAAACCTTAAGAAATATATTCATTACAATTGTCGTCATTGCAATTATCGTTATCGGAGGATTGTTTGGATTAAATGCTTATTCCAATCAACACCCTAACAATCATTCAATCAATGACTGGAACAAGCTCAATCCTCTAGCCCCAACATATGAATATTACGTTAAGACTCAAAAGCCATCGAAAGTAGAAGTCGTTGATAAAGAAAAAGATTTCTATATCTATCATTACAATCAAACGGGTTACACGAAAGATGGTAAATCTAAAAAAATTGAATACACAGCATCTAAAAAATTAAAACAAAATCATTACTTAGTTGTACGCGAAAAATCTCACACAATTCAGTCATTCGAAGAAGTTAAAAAATCAAAAATTCCAACTAAAGCAAAAGAAAAATTATAAATCAAATAAGGAGTGCGATCGACATGCCAATTCTAAACGTCAATCATTTATCAAAAGTATACGGAAGTAAACAAAAATATAAAGCCCTACACGACATCAACTTTTCAGTGGACAAAGGAGAATTCGTCGCCATAATGGGACCTTCAGGTTCAGGTAAGACTACCCTCCTCAATGTCATTAGTTCCATCGATAGTATTTCTGGAGGAACTGTAGAAGTAAGTGGCAATGAAATTAATCAACTTAAAGATAAGCAGTTAGCACAATTTCGTAAGAAAGAACTTGGATTTATCTTCCAAGATTATAGTGTCTTACCTACCTTAACTGTTAAAGAAAACATTATGTTGCCACTATCCGTTCAAAAAGTAAGTAAAGATGAGATGGAACAAAATTATAAAGAAGTTACTGAAGCACTCGGTATTTATGAGTTAAGCGATAAATATCCAAGCGAAATATCAGGTGGTCAGCAACAACGTACCGCTGCCGCACGTGCATTCGTTCATAAACCGGCTATTATCTTTGCCGATGAACCGACAGGAGCACTTGATTCGAAAAGTGCGCAAGACTTACTCAACCGTCTAGAAGATATGAACGAGCGATTCAATAGCACGATAATCATGGTAACTCATGACCCATCTGCAGCGAGTTTCGCACAGCGTGTCATTATGTTAAAAGATGGCAATATTCATTCAGAAATCCATCAAGAAGATAAATCTAAACGCGAATTTTATAATGAAATCATTCAATTACAGTCAGCCTTAGGTGGTGTCGCAAATGACGTTTAATCAAATTACACTCAAAAACTTAAAAAGTAATTTCAAAAATTATGCACTGTATCTTTTTTCACTCATTTTTAGTATTATTTTATACTTTAGCTTTGTCACTTTGCAGTACACACATAGTATTAATAATGGTGGTTCTCCAAAAGTTATTCAAGAAGGTGCTAAAGTAGGCTCAGTTTTCCTATTTATTACAATTATTATTTTCTTAATGTATGCGAACCAATTATTTATTAAACGTAGAACACGAGAATTTGCGCTATTCCAACTTATTGGATTAACACGACAAAACATTTTAAGAATGCTAGCTATCGAGCAACTTACATTCTTTTTTATTACTGGCATCATAGGTATTTTAATTGGTATTGTAGGCTCTGAAATTCTACTTAACATTCTAGTGAAGATGATGCATTTGAAAGTAGGTGTATCAATCGGATTTGAATTTCCTGCGTTAATACAAACAATTGTGATGCTCGTACTAGCATTTATCTTGATTATGTTCCAGAACTTCCTTTTCCTAAAAAGAAGAACCATTCTGTCAATGATGAAGGACAGTACTAAATCAGAAGCTACTAAAGCTAAAATTACCGTTCCTGAACTTATTGCCGGTATTCTAGGCATTATCATGATCATCTTTGGGTATTATATTTCTACTGAAATGTTTGGTAAGTTCGAAGTTTTAACAATGGTCTTAGTCACACCTTTCTTAATTCTGTTTCTAACCGTTGTGGGGGCTTATCTATTCTTTAGAAGTTCAGTATCTATCATATTTAAATCACTGAAAAAGTCTAAACATGGACGCATTTCAATTACAGATGTCGTATTTACTTCATCAATTATGCATCGCATGAAGAAAAATGCGATGTCACTAACAATTATTGCGGTAATTTCAGCTGTGACAGTAACTATTCTGTGTTTTGGCGCGATTAGTAAAGCCAATACGGACTATATGATTCAAGTATCGTCTCCTCAAGACGTTAACTTTTCTAAAACAGAATCAGCTCAAAAGTATGAAAAACTATTAAAACAAAATCATATTCAATATGACACGAAAACATTTGAAGGTAGTAATACGAAATTGTTTAAAAATGATGCCTTAAAAAGTAAAACAAACGAAGGTATGCAAAATACTGGTATCGTTGTGATGCCAGATAAAAATAATAAAGGTAACCATGCTACAATTACTAACCTACAAGGACCGCTTTCTGGCATTGTAAGTGTTCATACGAATAAAGATATGACACTTCAAGGTCAACAAAAAATGACATTAAACGTGAATAAAAAGGATGACAATGAGGTAATTCCGTCGACCGTTTCTATAGGTGGTCCTGTCTTAAAAGTAAGTCCAGATAATTTCAATAAATTGAAAATGAAGGACCAACTGATGCATCATTATGGATTTAATATCAAAGATCATAAAGACCTCTCCAAAGCGGAGACATTAGCTCAGAAAGTAAGTCCAAATGTAGAATTAAAAAATGACACGAAGAAAATGCTAGATGAAAGTAATGGTATTCTAATATTTGTCACATCATTCTTAGGATTAGCGTTTCTCATCGCAGCGGGATGTATTATCTATATTAAACAAATGGATGAAACCGAAGATGAAATTAACAATTATCGCATATTAAGACGTATCGGCTTCACACACACGGATATGACGAAAGGTCTAGCATTAAAGATTCTATTCAACTTCGGTTTACCTTTAATCATCGCATTATTACACGCACTATTTGCTGCAATGGTATTTATGAAACTAATGGGAGAATACTCTCCTATACCGATTATCATTGTGATGATTGTTTATTCACTTGTTTACCTTATCTTTGCAGCAATCTCATTTATCCATGCAAATCGAATTGTAAAACACTCTATTTAATAATTGAAAAGAAAGGACGTTGTTTAAATGAATATTAAAGAATTAATTCGCAAATCTTACGAGGATTTATTAAGTTTGAAAGTCAATTGGTTTAACGGTCTTATGTTAGTACTTATCGTCTTCATATTAAGTGGCATTGTGACACCATTTATTGGAGTGCCGGTAGGCTTACTTGGTGGTGGTTATATTCTAAAACGTTATGAAGAAAAGAATAGTAACTAATATTGAAAACAAAGCTTTTTGAATAAATATGTCTACATTGAAAACAAGCAGTAATTAATTGAGCTGAGAAGGCGCTTTAAATCAAGCGATTCTCAGCTCTAATCATACATACGGGGTTTGGGGCCCAAACATAAAGAATTTCACAAAGAAATTCTACAAGCTAAGTAAGTTGGGGGTAGGATAGAATTCAAAAGGATTCTATCCTACCCCTTTGCTTTTTATTTTAATAATTATGATCATTATATATTAATATTTTTTATTTTATATTTTTTATAATTAAATTGACAGAAATATTTTATTCATCTAAGAAAGGACATCAAGTTATGCTTCAAAAAACTAAATATCGCTTCTCTATTCGAAAGTTTTCAATAGGAACAGGCTCCGTACTATTAGGTGCCTTTTTATTTGTGGGCTTTCAAGATGTAGCTCATGCGAGTGAATTACATAATAGTACGTTAACAACGGACACGGCTTCCAATCCACAATCTTTTGAAAAGAAAGCCAATAATTCAACACACGAAGACGTACAAAATGCAGCTTCAACATATCAATCTAATCCCCTAAAAAATACAGAAAATACAACAAAAGCAGAAATTCAATCACAAATAACGAGTAAGACAACTCACTCAGTTAAAGAAAATGCAAATGCGCAAGCCATTGCCGCTTCATCTCAAATAGAGAAGAAAGTAATACATACGCGTTCACGTCGTTCAGCAACGTCACCAATTACTTCAGAAGGCGTCTTAGAGGATACAACGACAACTGCAACACCTAATATGGATGATGCTAATGGTGCATCAGTTAAAAGTAGAGATGTTGCCATTCTACAACCTAAAGATTCAAATACTGTCCCAACACCAAACGTCGTATTTGAAAAAAGTCCTGATCCAAATCAGTATACATTTGCGATAACAGATCTTAAAGATTTTAATGCTGCCTATCAAACAAAATATTATTATCGTTTATCTAAGCCCTACGATGATTCTAATGACGTAACGATTGAATTAGTTAACGGTGAGACAAATACTGTAGTAGAAACGAAACAGATCAATTCACCTGGCACTGTATCCATTGGTCAAAATTCTCTAGAAATCGCAGTAGCTGCTCATGATCCTCAAAAAGCGAAATATGGTCATATCAATTTCACTTTTTTAAATACATTAGACTCATTCAAAAACACAGTTTCAACTATTAGAGCACGTTTTGAAATAGATGATAATGGTAGCTTAGAAGATAGACGAAGCGGCATACAAATTTACGATTTATTTAACCAGGCGAATGAAGGAACAACCATTACAGATCCACAATATTATGTGCCCCACATTGTTCCTGAAACGACCTATTATCGTGTTGTTACTAAGAATAACCCCACTTATCAAGCAGATAAGACTGATATAAACGCTCAAACATACCAACCAGATTTCACTGAAAAAGAGCTAGCACACTATACGATTAAAGGTATGGATGGACAAATCTATACCGCTTCAAACTCACGTGAATTTGAAGGTTACAAATTATATCAAATTGCTGAGCCTAATCACATGATTGGTACAATGGTTCGCCCATACCAAGTTGGGTTGAGATATGTGGATGCTGAAACGAATAATGGTGGTGTCAAACGTATCAAAGAAATTATCGGAGAAGATGGTACAACACGTATCGAAATTTGGACTTTATCGGTGGATCACATGTCTGAATCTGCGAAAAACACAGGTATCGATACAACAAATTATGTGAAAGTTTATGAAGCAACGTTAAGACCTGGCGAAAGAAATAAAAATGATTTAGGTAAACAGATTTATATTCCTGGATATAATATACCATTTCTTATTCAACCAGCTAGTGCTGGCGAAGGTGCTGTTGGGAATATATTTGCTCCTAATCAATCAATAAATGGTGTACAAGTAGGACGTGGAAGTAACTTCCGTTTACAAAACTTATTAGCTAAAGCGCATCCTATTATTTATTACTACACAGCAATAGACCCTGTTGAAGTCACATTAAAGGCAAATAAAGTAGTTAAAGGCGAACATACGCTAGCGCAAGGTGAATTCACTTTCAATATTGTAGCCGGTCCTAATTCACCAGCTATTCCAGAGACTTCGCAATCAAAAACAAATGCAGCAGATGGTTCAGTTACATTTGATAAGATTTCATTTACAAAACCAGGTACTTACACTTATACAATTACAGAAAATAAAGCTAACCTTAACTCAAATTTTGATGCTGAACCATTAACGATTACAGCAACTGTTACAGTAACCGAAGAAAATGTGGCTTTAAACGCAAATGTGAGTTACGCATATGATTCAGATACTGATAATAACCAAGCATTCACTAACTATTATGTAGCACCTAAGCAATTAGACTTTGACGTTCATTTTACAAAATCTCTAGTTGGCCGTCCGTTAAACAATGAAGAGTTTCAATTCACTATGAAAAATGCTGACGGAGAAGTTATCGCTACAGGTACAAATAATGCGACAGGTCAAATAAACTTCAACTTTATTGAAGGTAAACGTCCGACTTATACTAATGCCGATGCTGGTAAAACCTTCACGTATACTGTTGAAGAAGTTCCTAGTAACTTACCGAATATCAGTAGTGATTCTATGAAAGCAATTGTAACTGTAAATATCACTAAAGATTTACATGTACTTACAGCAACATCGATTGCGCCAGCAGATACTGAATTCAACAATACATTTGTTCCTCCAACACCACCGACACCTGTATTCCAACCTGAAAAATTTGATTTATCAGTGGAAAAATATGATATTACAGCAAATAAATTATTAGATGATGATAGTGAATTAGCGAATAAATATGCAGATACTAATGTGAACCCTTATGCGGATCAAACAACTAATAATGAACCAGAAAACATCAATACTAAAACGCTTAATCGTGGCGATAAAATTGTGTATCAAGTTTGGTTAGATACAACACACTTAACACCAGAGAATAAAATTAATAAATTAGGCATTACTGATGACTATGATGAAACAAGCGTAGCTGTTCAAAGTATTAAGGTATACGACGGTATTACTGGACAGGACGTTACAAACTTATTTGATATCACAGATGAGAATGGTGTTATCATAGCTACATCAAAAGATAGTTTAGTCAAAGACCATGTGCTAGATAATGCGCAAATGCCATTTGGACGTTATTACAAATTAGATATTGTCGGGGTCATTAAAGACAGTGCCAAAGCTAGTAAAGACATCACTAATGTAGCTAATCAGTCTGTGCAGTTCTTTAACCCAGCCAAAGGTGGCAATGAAGTACCACCTCCTAAACCGTCAGAAAAACGTGTAAATAAAGTAAAACCAGTACCAGTAAACTTTGAATTCAAAGTGACTAAGAAATTGGAAGGTGGTCAACTTAAAGGTGGAGATTACACATTCATCTTAACGGATTTAAACACTCCTGATCACCCAGAGCAATCAGCAACAAATGATGCGAATGGTAAAGTGAATTTCTTACCAATTAAATTCAATAAAGTAGGCACTTATATTTACCAAATCACTGAACAAGTGGGAACAGATTCAAATATTGCTTATGATACAATGTCTATCAAATCAACAGTGGTAGTTACTGAAAATCCAGAAACTGGTAATTTACAAGCAACTGTAACTTACAACAGTTCAGGCGGTAAATCAGTTGGAATAAATGATACTGAGTTTAACAACACTGTTAAACCTCCCGTACCACCAACGCCAAACAAACCACCACATAATCCGCCTAAAACACCGGGTCAACCTCCAGTTAACCCGCCAGGCAACCCACCTGAAAAACCAGGTGTACCACCGACACATCATGTGCCACCAACACCTAAACAACTAAATCAACCGAAGCACCTACCAAATACTGGTAGCGACGATGCTAATATAAATAAATCATTATTAGCAACAATGTTTGCAAGTTTAGGTAGTGTATTATTATTCGGTAGAAGAAGACGCGATGGGCAAAATTTAAAGTGAAATTTTTAAAAAACCTAAGAAGCATTTCCGCTTCTTAGGTCTTTTTAATTGATTACGGTAAAAATTTAAATGACAAATAAATACTTAACCAACATATGATTACAAATGCACCTACTACAAAGACAAATGATAAGATGCTCGTAATGAGATTACGTGTTTTACTCGTCTGAACTTCGTTTGGATCTTGACCATTCATAAATGCAACGATTCGATCATAATTATCCATACCGTGCCTATATTTAATTTTGTCGACTTGCGTACTACTATAAAAACCTACAGAAAAAATAACATAGGTAATCGCAACGCCCCACCAACTCAAATAATATAAAAGTGGTCCTATTAAAACACAAGCTAATAAAATCCAAATCAACATCATCCACGTCCAAAAATCCATGTCCTTTTTAACTTCTTCATGACCCATACGTTTCACGTCTCCTTTAACAAGATCATCTAATGAAACATTAAATAATGTACACATCATTAACAAATTATGGATATCTGGATAACTTCTTTCATTTTCCCAATTAGAAATGGTTTGTCTCGAAACATATAATTTCTCAGCTAAGTACTCTTGAGAATACTTTTCTTTTTCTCTATATTTTCTAATTTGTTGACCGATTTCCATCATCCATAACTCCTTAACCATATAGATTAATCTTGCATAGAATAGAAGCAAGATAGTAAATATGTGCCGTATCTCACTTCATCTCTATAGAAACGTTTCCTCATATAAAAAACTACCAAATTTCTTTGTCATACGCATCTTTTTCATTGTCAAAATCCTTTTACATACTGATATATCAGCATTTGCAAGACTTCCCGACGTCTAAAAAAGGAACAGCGTCTTAACATTTATTGCTGTTCCATTTACTATTAAATATTAGTCATTAAATGATTTTAATATCATTTTCAACATTTTTTCAATATACGCTTCATCGAGTGTTTCAGGTTTAATTAAAATATTAAAATAAATCGGTGAGAAGATTAAATCTATAAATAAATCTTGATCCTCTTCTTTAATATGTTGAGCAATAATAGATTTTAATATCTTACGATTATTTTTAAAATAACCTTGCATAAATAATTCGCGAGCGTCATTTTGTTGATTACTAATCAATATTTCAATAACCGCTCGTCCAAGATTGGTTTTATAAATAGACATTATCTTTACTAAATATTGATACAATCCTGTGTATAAATCTTTATTTTCATTTTCAAAAATCTGAGTTCTACTCACAAACATATCTACAATAATCGATGATTTATCTTTCCAACGACGATAAATCGTTGCTTTTGAAACACCTGTGTTCTCTGAAATTTGATCAATCGTAATGTCTCTAAAATGAGTGGTTACTAACAATCGATCTATTTCATCAAATATTTTATGATTGATTGTCGGATCTTTCGGTCTTCCAGCCATGTTTTCCCCTTCTTAAACGCGTAATAAATTCAACCGCTTCAAAAATAATTACTGCACTTACAAACCATGCAATAAATCCAGTAACAATACTAAGTAACCAATGATTTGTAAAATAAAGCATCGCCCATGTTGCTAGTATACTAATTAATACACCTGTCATGCCAAACACTGCACCTCTACTAACGTGCTTAGCAATGACATCGCCATGTTGCATTCCTGTTATAAACAATGAAACTAAGAATACTGCAGGTAATGTAGCAAAGACGCCACCGAGCTCTTTCCAAGGTAAAATAACAGAAATAATATAACTAAGTGTAACTGCTAATCCTCCAACCAAGAATTTAATTAATGCTAATTTCATTACAAAAGCCTCCAAAGATTAATTCATATGTCTAACGACAAATATACCTAGAGAAATTACAAGCCAACATATTAATGCAAATCCTGTACCTCTTTTATAATCTCTTTTACTAATATAAAGAGAAGTTAGAAAGACTGTTATGATGCACGATATAATCCCAATAATGGCACCAGAACTAAGATGAATTGACATTTGTACTAATTGATTGCCACGATGATCTATCGCAAGGGCAATAATTGCGGCTAAATAGACTGCCGGCATAGTAGCGATAATGCCACCCATTTTACCACCGACTTTCTCAGCCATTATAGATGCAATTGCCACTGCAAGACCTCCAATAACAAAATGAAGAATAGCACTAGAAATGGATATTCCAAACACAATAAACCCTTCTTCTTTAATTATTAAACGATACGTTTCGTTTAATAATATTGTAAATCTATTTATTTGCTATGTAAACAGCACTTTGTAATAAAAATGATTGCCATATTGAACATAAAAAAACACTAAGATAATTCAATTTTTAATCATCTTAGTGCTAATATTTAGTGATATACATTTTAAAACCAATCCCTTAAGAAATGGTATCATACACACTTTTCATCTATTTTTTATAAATTTTTATTTTAATTTCGTAATAATCATCATGTTCTTTATCACGTTGTTCTACACGTATACCAGATTGTTCAATAGCTTGAATACTTTTTCCAACTTCGTCACGTGCTTGTGTTAAATCTTTAGAGAATTGGAAAGATTGAGCTTTTACTTTTTCTGGTCCAATTTTCTGTTTAACACGTGCCTCTGTTTGTTTAACATTTAATTTTTGGCTAATCACTTGTTCAATTAGCTTTTCTTGATCGTCCTCTTTGAGAGATAAGACAGCACGAGCATGACGCTCAGTAATCTTGCCTTCTCTTAAACGATTAATCACTTTAGGTGCTAATTTCAATAGTCGCAATTTGTTTGCGATAAAACTTTGACTTTTACCTAAACTTTTAGCTAATTCACTTTGCGTTGTGCCACCAATTTCAAGAAGCTTTTTATAAGCTTCCGCTTCTTCAACAGCAGATAAATTTTCACGTTGAATATTCTCAATTAATGCTACAACTGCTGTTTCTTCATCATTCATATGACGTATAATGACATCTGCTTGAGATTTATGCAGTGACTGTAGTGCTCTGAAACGTCGTTCACCCGCAATAATTTCATACATATTCTCTTCAATCGGTCTTACAACGATGGGTTGTAATAAACCATGCTCATCAATAGATTCAGCAAGTTCAGTAATCTTACTTGAGTCAAACACCTGTCTTGGTTGATAACGGTTAGGTACAATACGCTCAATTTGAATGGATTCGACGCTAGAATTGCGATCTTCTTCAATGTATCCAACGATGTCATCTTTATTTTTCAATCCAAATAATTTTGAAAAAGGCTTTTTCATTATCCATTCACTCCTCTTAAAATTAATTTTAACATGTAAGTGCTATTAATTTTCTAGTAAAGGAGATTTATTAGGCGTACCAGGTTTTCTAGGATATTTTTTAGATGTTTGACGACGTTTATCTATAATAATCATTTGTCGTTCACCAGCATCTTCTGGTAAATCAAATGTATAAGAATCACTAAAGACGCCACCTAATATACTAATCCCAAATTGTGCTTCTTCTAATTCTTCTTCTCCTTTAGAAGACTTCAATGCGATGAACTGACCACCTTTTTTAACTAAAGGAAGGCACAATTCACTTAACACTGTAAGTCTGGCTACTGCACGTGCTGTAACTACGTCATACGTTTCTCTGTTTACGCCTTTACCGAATGTTTCAGCGCGATCATGTACAAAGCTAACTTGAGTTAAGCCAAGTTCAGCAGCTAGATGATTTAAAAATTGAATACGTTTATTCAAAGAATCTACAATGGTTACTTTCAATTCAGGGTAAACAACCTTCAATGGAATACTTGGAAAACCTGCACCAGCACCAACATCACAGATGGTTAAAGGTTGATTGAAATCATAATAAAAGCTTGGTGTAATTGAATCATAGAAATGTTTCAAATAAACTTCATGTTCATCTGTAATACTTGTGAGATTCATTTTCTCATTCCATTCTACAAGTAAACGATAATATGTTTGAAATTGTTCTTTTTGTTTATCTGACAATTCAATTCCATGTTCACTTAATTCTTTAGCTAGCCATTCTATGCCGTTCATTAATTTTTCACCCTTTGCAATTTACCTTGCTCTAAATAAACAAGTAAGATTGAGATGTCTGCTGGGTTAACACCAGAGATTCGTGATGCTTGTGCAATATTCAATGGTTTAACTTCAGCTAATTTTTCACGAGCTTCAGTCGCTAAACTATCCACTTTACTATAATCTAAGTCTTCCGGAATTTTTTTCTCTTCCATGCGTTTAACTTTTTCAACTTGTTGCAATGATTTATTGATATAACCTTCATATTTCGTTTGAATTTCAACTTGTTCTTCAACCGCTTCAGGTAATTGATGACTTTCTTCTAGAATTTCTAAGATTGTATTGTATGTCATTTCAGGACGTCGTAATAGATCAATTGCTAGAATGCCATCTTTTAGACGTGAACCACCATTTGCCTCAATGACGGATTGTGTGTGTTCATTTGGTTTAATACGAATATCAGTTAAACGTTGGATTTCATCTTGAATTTGTTGACGCTTTTCATTAAAACGCGCGTAACGTTCTTCCGAAATCATACCTAATTCATAACCTACATCTGTCAAACGCAAGTCAGCATTATCATGACGTAGTAATAATCTATATTCTGCACGAGATGTTAATAAGCGGTAAGGTTCATTCGTACCTTTTGTAACTAAGTCATCAATTAAAACACCGATATATGCGTCTGAACGACTTAAGATTTTCTCTCCGGTACCAAGCACTTTACCTGCAGCATTGATACCTGCCATAATACCTTGTCCAGCCGCTTCTTCATAACCTGAAGTACCATTGATTTGTCCAGCTGTGTATAAATTTTTAATCATTTTAGTTTCTAATGTTGGCCATAATTGCGTTGGTACAATGGCATCATATTCAATGGCATAACCTGCACGCATCATGTCTGCCTTTTCAAGACCAGGAATTGTTTCTAACATTTGACGTTGTACATGTTCTGGTAAACTTGTTGAAAGGCCTTGAACGTAAACTTCATTTGTATTACGACCTTCAGGCTCTAGGAAAAGTTGATGTCTAGGTTTATCATTGAAACGCACAAATTTATCTTCAATTGATGGACAATAACGAGGACCTGTTCCTTTGATCATACCTGAATACATTGCTGATAAATGTAGATTATCATCGATGACTTTATGTGTACGATCATTAGTATATGTTAACCAACAAGGTAATTGGTCTAGGATATATTCTGTAGTTTCAAAACTAAATGCACGACCCACATCATCACCAGGTTGAATTTCCGTCTTAGAATAATCAATTGTTTTCGCGTTTACACGTGGAGGTGTACCCGTTTTAAAGCGCACAACTTCAAACCCTAATTCTCTTAAATTATCAGCTAGCGTGATAGATGGAAGTTGATGATTTGGACCACTTGAATATTTCATGTTACCTAAGATTATTTCACCACGTAAGAATGTACCTGTCGTAATAACAACCGCTTGAGCGCGATATTCAGTACCGATATTTGTGCGGACACCTTTTACTTCATTGTCTTCAATAATTAATTCATCCACCATACCTTGCATGATGTCTAAATTATCTTCATCTTCAATGACACGTTTCATTTCTTGTTGATATAACACTTTGTCTGCTTGAGCACGTAACGCACGTACTGCTGGTCCTTTACCAGTATTTAACATACGCATTTGGATATGTGTTTTATCAATCGCTTTAGCCATTTGTCCACCTAATGCGTCAATTTCTCGAACGACAATACCTTTCGCTGGACCACCTACTGATGGGTTACATGGCATGAATGCAATATTATCTAGATTAATTGTTAGCATTAGTGTTTTTGCACCACGTCTTGCAGATGCCAAACCTGCTTCAATACCTGCATGTCCAGCACCAATGACGATTACATCATATTCTTGAACCACCTAATTGACCTCCTTTAAATTTCCTTTGCCTTTATTTTTATAAATAAGACTTCCTACCGTCTCAATTTCATTTATATTTATAATTTGATATAACGTTGCATCGCTATGAGGTACAAACTATTATTTTCCTAAGCAGAATTGACTAAATAGTTGATCAATCAATTCATCACTAGCAGATTCACCAATAATTTCACCTAGTAATTCCCATGTACGCGTTAAGTCAATTTGAACCATATCCATAGGAATACCTGATTCAGCTGCATCAATCGCATCTTGAATGGCATTTCTAGCTTGCTTTAATAAAGAGATATGTCTTGAATTAGATACATAAGTCATATCTTGGTTTTGAACATCGCCACCAAAGAATAAATCTCGTATTTGTAATTCTAGTTGATCAATACCTTCTTGTTTAAGCATAGATGTTTGGATAAGTGGTGTATCACCAATCATTTCTTTTACTTCATTTATATCTAAGTTTTGCTCTAAATCAGTTTTGTTAACAATTACAATGGCATCTTCATTTTTAATAACTTCATATAATGTACGATCTTCTTGTGTTAATGGCTCATTGTTATTTAATACAAATAAGATTAGATCTGCTTCACTTAAGGCTTTACGTGAACGTTCGACACCAATTTTTTCAACGATATCTTCAGTGTCACGAATACCTGCAGTATCTACTAATCTTAATGGTACACCTCTAACATTGACGTATTCTTCTAAAACGTCACGAGTTGTACCTGCAACTTCAGTTACGATGGCTTTATTATCTTGAATAAGGTTATTTAGCATTGACGATTTCCCTACATTTGGTTTACCAACGATAACGGTTGAAAGACCCTCTCTCATAATTTTACCTTGTGCGCCAGTCTCTAATAATAGATTAATTTCGTTTTTAATCTTTTTAGATTGCTCTAATAGGAACTCAGTTGTAGCATCTTCAACATCGTCGTATTCGGGATAATCAATGTTCACTTCTACTTGCGCGAGAATTTCTAAAATGGATTGACGTTGTCGTTTAATTAAATCACTTAGTCGCCCTTCGATTTGGTTCATGGCAACTTTAGAAGCACGATCTGTTTTAGAACGAATAAAGTCCATAACAGCTTCAGCTTGTGATAAATCGATACGCCCGTTCAAGAATGCACGCTTTGTATATTCACCTGGCTCTGCCATTCTTGCGCCATGCGTCATTGTAAGTTCTAATATTCGATTAATCGTTAAAATACCACCGTGACAATTAATTTCAATTATGTCCTCGCGTGTAAATGTTCTTGGTGCTCTTAGCACAGATATCATAACTTCTTCAACAACTTCATTTGTTTCAGGATCTACGATATGACCATAATTAATCGTATGTGAATCTACGTCTTCTAACTTTTTCTTTCCTTTATATAGCTTATCTCCAATTTCAACGGCTTGCGGTCCAGATAAACGGACAATACCGATTGCCCCTTCACCCATAGGTGTTGAAATACTAGTTATCGTATCAAAATCCATGATTATCCTCGCCTCCTTATTCAAGTAAAATTTCATTATAACATTGTAATTTGTTTCTATAAAAATTGCTAATAAGTTGATTTATCGCTCATAATGTAAGACTTCGGTTTGTCTAACCTCAGACTAACAGGAGTCTAAAATCCCCCTACCCTTCTATTTAATCTTTTTATTAAAGACCTTAGCAATTTTTAATACATGTTCTAAGCTACCCTGGATTTCAAGTGTAGTCATATCCTTAGCTGGTTGCCTAGCAATAACGATAATATCACGTGCAATAATATCTTCTTTATGAATTTTGAAATTCTCCCTTATCGCACGTTTAATTCTATTTCGAGTCACTGCATTGCCCAATTTTTTAGATACACTAATACCTAATCGAAAATGATTTTTATTACTATTATAGGTATAAACAACAAACTGTCTATTTGCTACCGATTTCCCTCTTTTATAAATCGTTTGAAAATCAGTATTCTTTTTTATACGGTAAGCTTTCTCCACGTTCACATCACTCGCTTATTTTATTCTTTGCCATTTTAGTTAAAGTTAGTTTTGATATAGCGTATCTCAATTTATACCTATTCAAACGAAAAAAAAGACCACTGAGAAGTCAGTGATCTTATGCTGATAAAACTTTACGGCCTTTACGACGACGACGTGCTAAAACTTTACGGCCATTTTTAGTGCTCATGCGTTTTCTGAAACCATGAACTTTACTATGTTTACGTTTATTTGGTTGATAAGTACGTTTTACCATGCAAAACACCTCCATCTACATATTTATCCAGCTCACTCGCTCTTGTAGTGATCCTGATTATTTTAATAGATAAATTATAATTTCTGATATCAGAATTCTTGTTTTAATTCAATTTTATCTAGTCATAATTCAAGCAACTACTACAATATAACAAATTACTATTTATAAAGCAAGCAGCATTTGCATTAAGATGTTATTTTTTTAACCACTTGCCAACATTCATTTTTAATATTTATACATTTCATCAAACGAGCGTCTTTCAAACTTTATTCATTTTAAATTCATCTTTATAAATTATTTCCCAAAGCTGTTGTAGTACATAAAGTTAGTTTTTTAAAATTATCCACTTATACACATATGAGATCCAAGTTTCTGTGGATAATATATTCATTATTAACAGATTTATACCAAGTTTAACAACATATTCACACCTATTTGACATCTCTCTAAGTTAAAAAGTATAATTATGTGGATAAGTCGTCTAACTCATTATTTTTAAAGGATTTATTTATTGATTTTATATACGTATTTAGTGTGAATAAATCATAGCATATATAAAGTTATCCACTGAATGTTATTAACTTGTGGATAATTATTAACATGCTGTGATTATTTTTATCCACTTGTCTAAATGTCTGTGTATAAGTCCTAAATTTAAAAGAAGATGGAGTTTATTTTATGTCAGAACAAGAAATTTGGAAAAAAGTATTAGAAGTTGCTGAATCAGAAATATCTAAATCGACATTTAATACTTTTTTGAAAGATACAGAACTCAAAGAAATTCGTGATAATGTTGCAATCATCTTTGTAATTCATGAATTTTACGCAGAATGGTTAAATTCAAACTACAAAGAAGTAATCCAAACAATTATGAAAGATGTTATTGGTTATGAAGTTGAACCCAAATTTTTCACTGCTGAACAATTAGCTGAACTTGATGAGACAAGTCGTAAATCTAACACGCCAAGCGAACCTCAACGTCAAATCATTGAATATGGTCATGAAGGCACAGATCAATTCAATACTCACAATACATTTGATACTTTCGTCATTGGACCTGGCAATAGATTTCCACACGCAGCAAGTCTTGCAGTTGCTGAAGCACCAGCACAAGCATACAACCCTCTATTTATATATGGTGGCGTTGGTCTTGGTAAGACACATCTTATGCATGCGATCGGTCATCATGTTCTTAGCAATCAACCAAATGCTAAAGTACTATATACTTCAAGTGAAAAATTCACAAATGACTTCATCAAATCAATTCGTAACAATGAACCTGAAGCCTTTAGAGAAAAGTATAGAAACATCGACGTGTTACTGATTGATGACATTCAATTTATTCAGAATAAAGAACAAACGCAAGAAGAGTTCTTCCATACATTTAATGAATTACATCAAAATAAGAAGCAAATTGTCATTTCAAGTGACCGTCCACCTAAAGAAATTGCAAAATTAGAAGACCGTTTACGTTCTCGTTTCGAATGGGGATTAATCGTTGATATTACTCCTCCTGACTATGAAACACGTATGGCGATTCTTCAGAAAAAAATCGAAGAAGAGAATTTAGAAATTCCTGCTGAAGCTTTAAATTATATTGCTAATCAAATTCAATCAAACATCCGTGAATTAGAAGGCGCACTCACACGTTTGCTTGCCTATTCTAAACTTCAAGGCAGACCTATTACGACTGAATTAGCGGCAGAAGCGCTCAAAGATATTATTCAAGTTCCTAAATCTAAAAAAATTACAATCCAAGATATTCAAAAAGTCGTTGGACACTACTACAACGTTCGCATCGAAGATTTCAGCGCAAAAAAACGTACAAAATCAATTGCTTATCCACGTCAAATTGCGATGTATTTATCAAGAGAACTTACCGATTTTTCATTACCTAAGATTGGTGAAGAATTCGGTGGTCGAGATCATACGACAGTGATTCATGCGCACGAAAAGATTGCTAAAGATATTAAAGCCGATACAATTTTTAAACAAGAAGTTGAAGATTTGGAAAAAGAAATTCGCAATCAATAAAATAAAAGTTGAAAACTGTTATACAACAGATTATGAAATGATAAAGTGGGAAATAAAAATAGTGACAAGTTATTATGGTATAAGAAGCAATAATTAATTATAAGCGTCATAAACTTTTTATTCGTAAATGTGGATAATGTTTAAAAGTAATACACAGCATCAACAGTTTATCCACATGTGTATAACTTTGGCACATAAGGATTTTCTTAACATATCCACTAATCCACAAGCCCTACTACTATTACTATGAATTTAAAACCTATATAATTATATATAAACGACTGGAAGGAGTTTAAATTAATGATGGAATTCACAATTAGAAGAGATTATTTTATTAATCAATTAAACGACACATTAAAAGCCATCTCACCAAGAACAACATTACCAATTTTAACGGGTATCAAAATCGATGCTAAAGATAACGAAGTCATTCTTACTGGTTCAGATTCTGAGATATCTATTGAAATTACAATCCCTAAACAAGTAGATGGTGAGGATATTGTCACTATTTCTGAAACAGGTTCAGTTGTACTTCCTGGTCGTTTCTTCGTAGATATTATTAAAAAACTACCAGGTAAAGATGTTAAATTATCAACAAATGAACAATTTCAAACACTGATTACTTCAGGACATTCTGAATTTAACTTAAGTGGTTTAGATCCTGATCAATATCCATTACTACCTCAAGTATCACGTGATGATGCAATCCAATTATCAGTAAAAGTATTAAAAAATATCATAGCACAAACAAATTTCGCAGTGTCCACCTCAGAAACACGCCCAGTACTTACTGGTGTTAACTGGCTTATACAAGATAATGAATTAATATGCACTGCGACCGATTCACATCGTTTGGCTGTAAGAAAATTGAAATTAGAAGATGACTCTGAAAACAAAAATGTCATCATTCCAGGTAAAGCTTTATCAGAATTAAATAAAATTATGAGTGATAGCGATGAAGAGATTGATATTTTCTTTGCTTCAAATCAAGTTTTATTTAAAGTTGGAAATGTAAACTTTATTTCTCGCTTATTAGAAGGACATTATCCTGATACAACACGTTTATTCCCTGAGAATTACGAAATTAAATTAGGCTTAGACAACGGTGAATTCTATCACGCAATCGATCGTGCTTCTTTATTGGCACGAGAAGGTGGCAACAATGTTATTAAGTTAAGTACGGGTAATGATGTTGTAGAATTATCATCTACGTCACCTGAGATTGGTACTGTAAAAGAAGAAGTTACAGCAACGGATGTAGAGGGTGGCAACTTGAAGATTTCTTTCAACTCTCGTTATATGATGGATGCGTTAAAAGCGATTGATAATGATGAAGTTGAAGTTGAATTCTTTGGTACGATGAAACCGTTCATCCTTAAACCAAAAGAAGATGATTCTGTCACTCAATTAATTTTACCAATTAGAACGTATTAGTTTTAAAAGGTATTAATTTGGAGTTACGACGAATTCAAAAGAAATTCTGTCGTAACTCCTTTTAAATTTAAACTCATTCAGCCTTCAATATAGACACAAAAGTTAATCACTAGTGGATAACTCTAAATAATATATCATCAAGCTAAAATGGCCCTTAAAATTAAAAATCAGGCTATTCTCTATACAACCTCATTTGTAATCTTCAATTTTCTTTAAAAAGGCCGCTTCAAATTGAAAAATATAGCTAATTTTCCTACTAAAATTAAATATGTAAAAAGATATTGTGAAGTAAACGGTTTCACATTCCATTTTAAATGAAATTTAAACCTAAAAAAGGTATAATATATTAATGACACATAAAGAAACGGAGTGATTATTTTGGTTCAAGAAGTAGTAGTTGAAGGCGATATTACGTTAGGCCAATTTCTTAAAACGGAAGGCATTATTGAATCAGGTGGACAAGCTAAATGGTTCTTACAAGATGTTGAAGTTCTAATTAATGGCGAGCGCGAAACACGTCGCGGTAAAAAACTAGCTAACCAAGATCGAATTGATTTCCCAGATATCCCTGAAATTGATTCTGTAATCATTATTCATCAAGGTGAACAATGAAACTTAAAACACTCCAATTAGAAAATTATCGTAACTATGAAGAAGTTACGCTCGAATGTCATCCTGATGTGAATATTCTGATCGGAGAAAATGCACAAGGGAAGACGAATTTGCTTGAATCAATTTACACATTAGCTTTAGCCAAAAGTCATCGTACATCGAATGATAAGGAGCTTATACGGTTTAACTCAGAGTATGCTAAAATAGAGGGTGTACTAAATTATAGACATGGAACGATGCCACTAACGATGTTTATAACTAAAAAAGGTAAACAAGTAAAAGTGAACCACTTAGAACAAAGTCGACTAACTCAGTATGTTGGACATCTTAACGTGGTTCTTTTTGCGCCAGAAGATTTAAATATTGTCAAAGGCTCCCCTCAGATACGAAGACGCTTTATTGATATGGAATTAGGTCAGATATCTGCAGTATATTTAAATGATTTGGCTCAATACCAGCGTATTCTCAAACAGAAGAATAATTACTTAAAGCAACTGCAATTGGGCCAGAAGCAAGACACTACAATGTTAGAAGTCTTAAACCAACAATTTGCACAATATGCTTTAAATGTAATGTTGAGACGAGAGCATTTCATCAAAGAATTAGAATCATTGGCTAAACCGATTCATGCAGGTATCACGAATGAGAGAGAAACGTTGTCATTAACTTATTTACCAAGTATTAAACTCAGTGATATGAGCAAAGATGAACAGACGTTATTGGACGAAGTGATTACGCTATTGAATGACAATATTAAGCGAGAAATGGATAGAGGCGTCTGTTTATTTGGACCACATAGAGATGATTTGGGCTTTAATGTAAATGATATGGATGCACAAACATATGGATCCCAAGGGCAACAACGTACGACTGCATTATCCATTAAATTAGCAGAAATAGAGTTAATGAATATTGAAGTTGGAGAATATCCAATCTTATTATTGGATGATGTGTTAAGCGAATTAGATGATTCTCGACAAACACATCTATTAAGCACGATTCAACATAAAGTACAAACCTTTGTAACAACAACATCTGTTGACGGCATAGATCATGAAATTATGAATAATGCTAAGCTTTATCGAATCAATCAAGGTGAAATTATAAAGTAATAGAAAGTGATGGTGAATACATTGTCAGATGTAAACAACACAGATAACTATGGTGCTGGACAGATACAGGTATTAGAAGGGTTAGAAGCCGTTCGTAAAAGACCTGGTATGTATATAGGGTCAACTTCAGAAAGAGGTTTGCACCACTTAGTATGGGAAATCGTGGATAACAGTATCGACGAGGCACTTGCTGGTTATGCAAATCAAATCGAAGTTATTATTGAAAAAGACAATTGGATTAAAGTAACTGACAATGGTCGAGGCATTCCTGTTGATATTCAAGAAAAAATGGGTCGTCCAGCAGTTGAAGTTATCTTAACTGTACTGCATGCTGGTGGTAAATTCGGCGGTGGCGGTTATAAAGTATCTGGTGGTCTACATGGTGTAGGTTCTTCAGTTGTTAACGCTTTGTCTGAAGACTTAGAGGTATACGTTCATCGTAACGATACAATCTATCATCAAGCATATAAAAAAGGTGTACCTCAATTTGATCTTAAAGAAGTAGGTAGCACTGATAAAACAGGTACAGTCATTCGCTTTAAAGCAGATGGTGAAATATTCACTGAAACAACTGTTTATAACTATGAAACGCTACAAAAGCGTATTAGAGAGCTTGCATTCTTGAACAAAGGTATTTCAATCACTTTAAGAGATGAGCGTGAAGATGTAGAGCAACGCGAAGATACATATCACTATGAAGGCGGTATTAAATCTTACGTTGAACTATTAAACGAAAATAAAGAGCCTATTCATGAAGAACCTATTTATATTCATCAAACTAAAGATGATGTAGAAATAGAAATCGCTATGCAATATAACAGCGGTTATGCAACGAACTTATTATCTTATGCGAATAATATTCATACTTATGAAGGTGGTACGCATGAAGATGGTTTCAAACGTGCCTTAACGCGTATATTAAATAGCTATGGAACACAAAGTAAGATTATCAAAGACGATAAAGAAAGATTGTCTGGTGAAGATACACGTGAAGGTTTAACAGCCGTCGTATCAATTAAACATGGTGATCCTCAATTCGAAGGACAAACTAAAACGAAATTAGGTAACTCTGAAGTACGTCAAATTGTTGATCGATTGTTTGCTGAGCATTTTGAACGTTTCTTATATGAACATCCAAATGTTGCACGCATCGTTGTTGAAAAAGGAATTATGGCATCACGTGCACGTGTCGCAGCTAAGAAAGCACGTGAAGTGACACGTCGTAAATCAGCTTTAGAAATTTCAAGCTTACCAGGTAAACTTGCAGACTGTTCAAGTAAGAAACCTGAAGAAAGTGAAATCTTCCTAGTAGAGGGTGACTCTGCCGGGGGGTCTACAAAAGAAGGTCGTGACTCTAAAACACAAGCCATTTTGCCATTAAGAGGTAAAATCTTAAACGTTGAAAAAGCACGTTTAGATCGTATTCTTAATAATAATGAAATACGTCAAATGATTACAGCCTTTGGTACTGGTATTGGTGGCGAGTTCGATATCTCTAAAGCACGTTATCATAAAATTGTAATCATGACAGATGCTGATGTGGATGGCGCGCATATTAGAACTTTATTACTAACGTTCTTCTATCGTTTCATGAGACCACTAATCGAAGCGGGATATGTGTATATTGCACAACCGCCATTGTATAAATTGGCACAAGGCAAACAAAAATATTATGTATTTAATGATCGTGAACTTGATAAATTGAAATCAGAATTAAGTCCTACACCTAAATGGCAAATATCACGTTATAAAGGTTTAGGAGAAATGAATGCGGATCAATTATGGGAAACGACTATGAATCCTGAAAACCGTATGATGTTACAAGTTAAATTAGAAGATGCGATTGAAGCGGACCAAACATTTGAAATGTTAATGGGTGATGTAGTTGAAAATCGTAGACAATTTATCGAAGACAATGCAGTATATGCGAACTTGGATTTCTAAGTTAACGTCTAGTATTGAAAATCTTGAAGACTGTACAGCATAATGGCTTGCAGTCTTGCTATTTTAAGTGAATTGATTATAGAAGGAGGATATCTTGATGGCTGACTTACCTCAATCAAGAATAAATGAACGAAATATAACCAGCGAGATGCGCGAATCATTCTTAGACTATGCAATGAGCGTTATCGTTTCACGTGCGTTACCTGATGTACGTGATGGTTTAAAACCTGTACACCGTCGTATCTTATATGGCTTAAATGAACAAGGTATGACCCCTGATAAACCATATAAAAAATCAGCACGTATCGTTGGGGATGTAATGGGTAAATATCACCCTCACGGAGACTCATCAATCTATGATGCCATGGTCAGAATGGCACAAACATTCAGTTATCGTTATCCACTTGTCGATGGTCAAGGTAACTTTGGTTCAATGGACGGCGATGGTGCCGCTGCCATGCGTTATACTGAAGCGAAGATGACTAAGATTACGTTAGAATTACTGCGTGATATTAACAAAGATACAATTGATTTTCTAGATAACTATGATGGTACTGAAAGAGAGCCGGAAGTCTTACCTTCTCGTTTCCCTAACTTATTAGTTAATGGTGCATCAGGTATCGCTGTAGGTATGGCAACAAATATTCCTCCTCACAATTTAACTGAAGTCATCAACGGTGTTTTACATTTAAGTAAGAATCCAGATGTAACGATTGCAGAACTTATGGAAGATATTCAAGGTCCTGATTTTCCAACAGCTGGTTTAATTCTAGGGAAAAGTGGCATCCGACGTGCTTATGAAACAGGTCGAGGATCAATTCAAATGCGTGCACGTGTGGAAATTGAAGAGCGAGGTGGCGGTCGCCAACGTATCGTAGTGACTCAAATTCCGTATCAAGTTAATAAAGCGCGTATGATTGAGAAGATTGCAGAACTTGTTCGTGAAAAGAAAATTGAAGGTATTACTGATTTACGTGATGAAACAAGTTTACGTACTGGCGTTAGAGTAGTAATCGATGTTCGTAAAGATGCAAATGCCAATGTTATTTTAAACAATTTATATAAACAGACACCATTACAAACTTCATTTGGTGTTAATATGATTGCACTTGTTAATGGACGTCCAAAATTAATCAATTTAAAACAAGCTTTAGTTGAATATTTAGAACATCAAAAGACAGTTGTACGTCGTCGTACTGAATACAACTTGAAAAAAGCGAAAGACCGAGCACATATCTTAGAAGGTTTGCGTATAGCGTTAGATCATATCGATGAGATTATTACGACAATTCGTGAATCAGAAACAGATAAAGTCGCTATGGAAACATTGCAAGAGCGTTTTAAATTGTCTGAACGTCAAGCGCAAGCTATTTTAGATATGCGTTTGAGACGTTTAACTGGTTTAGAACGAGATAAAATTGAAAATGAATACAACGAATTACTCGGTTATATTTCTGAACTTGAAGAAATCTTAGCCGATGACGAAGTTTTACTTCAATTAGTTCGTGATGAGTTAACCGATATTAAAGAACGTTTTGGTGACGAACGTCGTACAGAAATTCAATTAGGTGGCTTAGATGATTTAGAAGATGAAGATTTAATTCCTGAAGAACAAATCGTCATCACATTGAGCCATAATAACTATATTAAACGTTTACCAGTTTCAACGTATCGTTCACAACACCGTGGCGGACGCGGCGTTCAAGGTATGAATACATTGGAAGAAGATTTCGTAAGTCAACTTGTAACGTTAAGTACACATGACCACGTTCTATTCTTCACGAATAAAGGTCGTGTTTATAAACTTAAAGGCTACGAAGTTCCAGAATTATCTCGCCAATCTAAAGGTATTCCAGTCATCAATGCCATTGAATTAGATAATGATGAAACAATCAGTACGATGATTGCTGTTAGAAACCTTGAAGATGAAGATAGTTACTTAGTATTTGCAACTAAAAATGGTATTGTGAAACGTTCTGCTTTAAGCAATTTCTCACATATCAATAAGAACGGTAAGATTGCGATTGGGTTCAAAGAAGACGATGAATTAATTGCAGTACGTCTTACAGATGGTAACCAAGATATCTTAATTGGAACATCCCATGCTTCATTAATTAGATTTGCAGAAACAAGTTTACGTCCATTAGGTCGTACTGCTGCAGGTGTAAGAGGTATCTCATTACGTGAAGATGATGTCGTTGTAGGTCTAGATGTTGCACATGCCGATAGCGAAGATGAAGTGCTAGTCGTCACTGAAAATGGATATGGTAAACGTACGCCAGTGAGTGAATATCGCTTATCAAATCGTGGTGGTAAAGGTATCAAGACTGCCAAGATTACTGAACGTAATGGTAATATCGTTTGTATCACAACTGTTAATGGCGAAGAAGACTTAATGATTGTTACAAATAGTGGTGTTATCATTCGTTTAGAAGTAGAAGATATTTCTCAAAATGGTCGTGCAACTCAAGGTGTTCGCTTAATGAAACTAGGCGATGATCAATTTGTATCAACAGTTGCTAAAGTTATTGATAAAACAGAAGATGAAGATGCGACTGAGGCTGCTCAAACTGAAAATGGTGAATCAAATGCAGAGAGTACTGAAAGTCCTAGTGAAGAAGTAATTGACGATGATACACCAGGTAACGCACTTCATACTGAAGCGGACGAAGAAACTACAGTTTCATCTGAGGATGACTCAACAGATGAACGTATTGAAGTTAGACAAGACTTCATGGATCGTGTAAATGAAGACATTGAAAATGCATCTAACAATGATGAAGATGACGAAAACTAAATAATAGAAGGTTAATCTATAATAGAAAGTTACAACAATATTGATTCCTTCAACAAACAAGACTTCCCTGATACCAGGGAAGTCTTGTTTTTATAGCTTATTTAGTTTTCTAATTCTTTCATAGCGTATGGAATTTCACTAATTAAACGTGAAGGTGGTACGACATACATAGATTCAGATAACTTTTCTCCAATAAAACTATGCGTATAAGTTGCGCTTGTTATCGCATCTCTAAAATCATCAAATTGTCCAACAAAGCTTGTAATCATACCAGCTAATGTATCTCCCATGCCACCAGTCGCCATTGCCGGTGTACCAATGGCAAGTCTATATTCTTTGTCTTTGAAGAATATTTCAGTACCGTGTTTTTTCAATACAACTGCAGCACCTAACTTATCTACAGCTTCTCTATTACGTTCATAAGTTTGTTCTTCAATAGGGATACCACTCAAACGTTCCCATTCCTTTTGATGTGGCGTGAAGATAACACGGCAAGTTGGGATATCAGGTTTTAATTTACTAAATATCGTTATAGCATCACCATCAACAATTAAGTTTTGATGTGGCTGAATATTTTGTAGTAAAAATGTAATTGCGTTATTACCTTTAAAATCGATACCTAAGCCTGGTCCAATCAAAATACTATCTGTGTTCTCAATCATTTTAGTTAACATTTTAGTGTCGTTAATATCGATAACCATTGCTTCTGGGCAACGAGAATGAAGTGCAGCATGATTTGTAGGATGTGTAGCTACTGTAATTAATCCACTTCCACTATAAACACACGCACGCGCAGCCAACATGATTGCGCCCCCTAAATTGGCACTCCCACCTATAAGTAAAATCTTTCCATAGTCACCTTTATGTGTCTCTTCTTTTCTTTTCGGAATATTAACTGTTGTTAATGTTTCCATGAATTAAACCCTCCCTTGAAGACGTTTCGAACGTATAATACTAAATTGTAAAAATGTGATTACTGTCAATTCTATATATAACTCAAATTTCAAGTGACGATGAGATGCGTAGCGAAAGCATCAACAACTAACTCGCCTGTTAAGTTTTAAATTTGAATGTTTGTTTATGACCTTTTTAAATACAATAGAAAATATTATACCTGTGGATGACTTTCGTCAACACTATTATGAAGATTATTTTGTAATGAATGATGGGAAGTGATTATGTTGGCTAATAGAGGGTGTTTACAACTAGCATGAATTAATATTATTTACCATTTACTTGCTAATTATAAAGGAGTTTGCTATATTAAAAATAACTTAATAAGTTATTGTTCGTGGGACAAGTAACATAGTCAATTAATTTCAGAGAGCTTGTGTTGAGTGTGAACAAGTAATTGATTGTTATGCGAATCTACCTACAATTGTGAACAACCGGTAATAACCGTTATTTTAAGGAAAGTGCAATTTGATACATATGTAGTGTTAAATTGTTAAATAGGGTGGCAACGCGTAGACCACGTCCCTTGTGAAGGGGATGTGGTCTTTTTTTATTGAAAATACGCATGTTATCCGAAATTAAATTTTTCAAAAATTGGGAAGGATGAATATTACATGTTAGACATTAGACTATTTAGAGAGCAAGCAGACACAGTTAAGAGCAAAATTGAACTACGTGGAGATGATCCTAAAGTAGTTGACGAAGTATTAGAATTAGATAACGAACGTCGTCAATTAATCGGTAAAACTGAAGAAATGAAAGCACGTCGTAACAAAGTAAGTGAAGAAATCGCTGAAAAGAAACGTAACAAAGAAAATGCAGACGACGTCATCAAAGAAATGCGTGAACTTGGTGACGAAATCAAAGAAAACGACGCTAAACTTAACGAAGTGGATAATAAAGTTAGAGATATCTTAATTCGTATCCCTAACCTAATTGCTGAAGATGTACCACAAGGGGATTCTGATGAAGAAAACGTTGAAGTTAAAAAATGGGGTACACCTCGTGAATTTGACTTTGAACCTAAAGCACACTGGGACTTAGTAGAAGAATTAAAAATGGCAGACTTTGAACGTGCTGCAAAAATTTCAGGTGCGCGTTTCGTATACTTAACTAAAGATGGTGCATTATTAGAACGTGCATTAATGAACTACATGCTTACTAAACATACAACGCAACACGGTTATACTGAAATGATGACACCTCAATTAGTTAACGCAGATACAATGTTTGGTACTGGTCAATTACCTAAATTTGAAGAAGATTTATTCAAAGTTGAAAAAGAAGGTTTATACACAATTCCAACTGCAGAAGTTCCATTAACTAACTTCTACAGAGATGAAATCATCCAACCAGGCGTATTACCAGAAAAATTCACTGCACAAACAGCTTGTTTCCGTAGTGAAGCAGGATCAGCTGGTAGAGATACAAGAGGTTTAATCCGTTTACACCAATTCGACAAAGTTGAAATGGTTCGTATCGAAAAACCTGAAGATTCTTGGGACGCTTTAGAAGATATGACACAAAATGCTGAAGCAATTCTTGAAGAATTAGGTTTACCATATCGTCGTGTTATCTTATGTACTGGCGACATCGGTTTCAGTGCTAGTAAAACATACGACTTAGAGGTATGGTTACCAAGTTATGACAACTATAAAGAAATTAGTTCTTGCTCAAACTGTACTGATTTCCAAGCGCGTCGTGCTAACATCCGCTTCAAACGTGATGCCGCTTCTAAACCAGAATTAGCACATACTTTAAATGGTAGTGGACTTGCTGTAGGTCGTACATTTGCAGCTATCGTTGAAAACTATCAAAATGCAGATGGTTCAATCACAATTCCAGAAGCATTAGTACCATTTATGGGTGGTAAAACTGAAATCCGTCCTGTTAATGGCTAATTCATGAATAAGTCATAAATCTAGGACAAAATGAATATGTTAGGGCTACATCGAAATTCGCAGTAGCCGACTAAACTGAGAAAATGCTCTTACCGAGCTTTTCTCAGTTTTTTTTTATCCTTACATATGAAATTCTAATATATTAAATTTAGTCCATATCCTCTTAGTATATTTCTAATAATTAATTGCATAAAATTCCACTTTTTCTTAATAAAGGGATGAAGTTAAAAGGGGTATTTTAGACTGCTTTCCAAGAGGTAAATCAACCGTTATAGTCAAAAAATAGACACATTTAAAATCCTTTCAAATCAATACTTCTAAGTAGTCTTTCAGTCTAACATCACACAACCCTGCGTCTAATGTTGTTGCCACTCTAGCATCCGTATATTAGACTAAAATTATTAGTATATTACTTTATAAAATTAAACAGAATAAAGGAGGTTACAAAGATGACATCACATGTGACATTTAAACAGGGCGTTAAAGAATGTATACCTACTTTATTAGGCTACGTTGGAATTGGACTATCATTTGGAATAGTGGCGGCTTCACAACACTTTAGTATTATCGAAATACTATTATTATGTTTGCTTGTGTATGCTGGTGCAGCACAATTTATTATATGTGCGCTTGTGGCTACTGGAACACCGATTTCTGCCATTGTCCTTACAACATTGATTGTCAATTCACGTTTCTTCCTACTTTCAATGACGTTGGCACCTAATTATAAAGATTATGGTATTTGGAATCGACTAGGCTTATCTTCAATTTTGACAGATGAAACCTTTGGCGTTGCAATCACGCCTCATTTAAAAGGGGAGAAGATAAACGATCGTTGGTTACATGGATTGAATCTAACTGCATATTCATTTTGGGCACTAGCAAGTATTGTTGGTGCGTTACTCGGTAAATACATATCTAATCCAGATATGTTAGGTCTCGATTTTGCGATTACCGCGATGTTTATCTTTTTAACAATGGCACAATTTGAATCAATCACTTCATCTAAACTTAAAATTTACATAGTACTTATCGTATTTGTCATCGTGATGATGCTCAGTTTAAGCTGGTTCATGCCGTCATACGTCGCAATTTTAATTGCATCTATGTTAGCAGCAACATTAGGGGTGGTGATGGATAAATGACAACATCTTGGCACATGTTTATATTAATCGTGTTGTGTGGACTTGTAACTTTAATTATTCGAGTAGTCCCATTCTTAATGATTTCACGTATTCAACTTTCAGAAACGGTAATTAAATGGTTATCGTTTATACCAATTACATTATTTACAGCACTTATCTTAGATGGCATTATCGAGCAACAAGAGGGCGTAGCAGGATATACACTCAATATCCCATTTGTTTTAGTAACAATTCCGACTGTTTTTGTTGCACTTTTTACACGAAGTCTTACGACAACAATATTAGTGGGTATTGTTCTTATAGCAGGTTTACGTTTCTTCTTTTAGAAAAGGTAGGACCTAACAACTAACAATTGAAGTTGGTTATACAATTAGATACAATAAAAGTCTAGAACATAAATGGTACATTGATACTATTTTATAAATACGCAGTAAATGAATAGAGATAAAAAACTTATTAAGAGAAGTGGAGGGACACGGCCCTGAGAAACTTCAGCAACCGGCGATGCATACGCACGGTGCTACTACCAACGAGATACTCGAATGATAAGTAATGGAGACAAATCGCCTCATACTTTAAGAATAGAGTATAGGCGATTTTTTTATTTAAAAGGAGGTAATCGCATGACCAATTACACAGTAGAAACATTAAATCTAGGACCCTTTACAACTGAATCAGGTGAAATGATTGATAATTTACAATTGCGTTATGAACATGTAGGCTATGCTGGTCAACCGCTTGTTGTAGTGTGTCACGCACTTACTGGTAATCATCTAACATATGGCACAGATGACGAGCCTGGTTGGTGGCGTGAAATTATAGACGGTGGTTATATGCCGATTTATGATTATCAATTTCTAACGTTTAATGTTATTGGTAGTCCCTTTGGTTCAAGTTCTCCTTTAACTAATCCAAATTTTCCAAAGCATTTAACTTTGAGAGATATTGTAAAAGCTATTGAACTGGGCATACACGCACTTGGTTTCAACAAGATTAATATTTTAATTGGTGGTAGCCTAGGTGGCATGCAAGTCATGGAGCTTCTATATAATCACCAATTCGAAGTGGATAAGGCGGTTATTCTAGCAGCAACTGATAAGACGTCATCATATAGTCGTGCTTTCAATGAAATTGCACGAGAAGCGATTCATATTGGTGGCAAAGAAGGTCTTAGTATTGCGCGACAATTAGGCTTTCTAACGTATCGTTCATCTAAAAGTTATGACCAACGCTTTTCACCAGATGAAGTGGTGAGTTATCAACGACATCAAGGTAATAAATTTAAAGAAACGTATGATTTGTCATGTTATTTAACAATGCTAAATGTATTAGATAGCCATAATGTTGATCGCGGACGTACTAATGTAGATGATGTTTATCAATCTCTGGATACTAAGGTCTTAACAATGGGCTTTACAGATGATTTATTATATCCAGATGATCAAGTGAGGGCAGTAGGGGAGCGATTTAAATATCATCGTCATTTCTTTGTTCCAGATAATGTAGGTCATGATGGCTTTTTATTAAATTTTAATGATTGGGCACCTAACTTGTATCATTTTCTTAAAGTAACGAAATTTAAGCGGAAATAGACGAAACGGGTAGGTCGCTATGGAAGTAAAAACACATTGTTATAGTCTTATGCTATACCTCAATCTTCACAATTTGTTTTAATTTTGCTTAGAGGTTAAAATAGAAGTTATAGTCAAAATAGTATAGGAGTGGCGAATTTGTTTTCAAAAGTACATCCTAAAGCAACAATTATAGGAACAATTGCACTTGTTATGGTTGCTTTAGTTACGTATGTATTACCAGTACTTGGATTAATTCTATGTTTATTCGCTACAATTCCAGGTATTATTTTATGGAATAAGTCTATTCCATCATTTGGAATTGGAGCTTTGATCACAGTAATTCTTACCACATTGTTGGGTAATACATTTGTATTAAGTGCCATGATTTTAGTTTTAATACTTAGCTTTATTATTGGCCAATTATTGAAAGAACGTGCCTCTAAAGAACGCATCTTATTTATAGCTACAACATATTTAAGTATATTTACTTTAGTCGCATTTATGTTATTACAAACGTTTAAAAAGATACCTAGCGCTACGACATTAATTAAGCCTTTTAAAGATACAATGCATAATGCTGTTGTAACATCAGGTGTTGAAGCAGATTATAAAACAATCTTAGAAGAAGGCTTTCGTCAAATGGCAGTTCAACTTCCAAGTTTTATTATCATTACGGTCTTTATTTTAGTCTTAATTAACTTAATTATTACATTTCCAATTCTTCGTAAATTTAAAGTAGCTACACCAATTTTTAAACCTTTATTTGCTTGGCAGCTTAACCGTTCATTACTGTGGGTATATATGGTTGTTTTACTTTGTGTAATGTTCGCTACTGAACCAAGTACTTTCCAAAGTATCGTGTTAAATTTCGAAGTTGTGTTATCATTACTGATGTATATCCAAGGATTAAGTGTAATTCATTTCTTTGGTAAAGCAAAACGTATACCAAACGCTGTAACGATATTGCTGATGGTTGTGGGGACAATTATTACACCAGCAACACATATCATTGCATTACTTGGCGTACTTGATTTAGGAATTAATTTAAAACGAATGATTAAAAAATGACTTTAAAAAGTGAATAGAGGTGGAATAATGAACCGTCAATCCACTAAGAAGGCTCTACTGATACCATTTATTTTAATGGTACTTACTTCGATTGCACTTGTAGTTGTATGGTTTATCTTTAAACCATTAGTCGCTACAATTGCAGCAGCTATTTTAGTCGTGATGATTATTATTAGCATCGTGTTAGTCAGACAAGCCTTATTGAAAATGGATAATTATGTGGATAACTTAAGTGGTCACATCTCGGCTGGAAGCAACAGAGCAATTAAACGATTACCTATTGGTATGGTCGTGCTTGATGCTGATGACCATATTGAATGGATTAACCAGTACATGTCTGAACACTTAGAAACGAATGTCATCTCAGAACCAGTCAATGAAGTTTTTCCGAATATTTTAAAGCAGCTTGAAAAGGTACAAGAAGTTGAAATCGAACATGGTCAATATCATTACCACGTTCGTCATTCAGAAGAAGAAAGTTGTTTATATTTCTTCGATATTACAGATGAAGTGCAAACTAATGAGCTATATGAAGAATCAAAGCCAATCATCGCAACGTTATTCTTAGATAACTACGATGAAATTACGCAAAATATGAACGACACGCAACGTTCTGAAATCAACTCAATGGTAACGCGAGTGATTAGTCGTTGGGCATCAGAATACAATATTTACTTTAAACGATATAATTCTGACCAGTTCGTAGCGTATTTAAATCAAAAAATATTAGCTGAAATCGAAGAATCTAACTTTGAAATCCTTAGCCAATTACGTGAAAAGAGTGTCGGTTACCGTGCTCAATTAACATTAAGTATCGGTGTCGGAGAAGGTACTGAGAACTTAATCGATCTTGGCGAATTATCACAATCTGGTCTAGATTTAGCATTAGGTCGTGGTGGTGACCAAGTAGCTATTAAGAATATGAACGGAAACGTGCGATTCTATGGCGGTAAGACTGACCCGATGGAAAAACGTACACGTGTAAGAGCGCGTGTTATTTCTCACGCATTAAAGGATATCTTAACTGAAGGCGATAAAGTTATCATTATGGGACATAAACGTCCTGACTTAGATGCTATAGGTGCGGCAATTGGGGTTTCAAGATTCGCATTAATGAATAATTTAGAAGCTTATGTTGTCTTAAACGAGGAAGATATTGATCCAACGTTACGCCGAGTGATGGATGAAATCGATAAGAAACCTGAGTTGAAGGAAAGATTTGTAACATCAGATGAAGCTTGGGATATGATGACATCCAAATCTACGATTGTCGTTGTGGATACGCATAAACCAGAAATGGTATTAGATGAGAACATTCTAAATAAAGCTAATCGTAAAGTCGTGATTGACCATCATAGACGAGGAGAAAGCTTTATTTCTAATCCATTATTAGTATATATGGAACCTTATGCAAGTTCGACTGCAGAACTTGTAACAGAGTTATTAGAATATCAACCAACTGAACAACGTTTAACACGTTTAGAATCTACTGTTATGTATGCAGGTATCATTGTGGATACACGTAATTTCACATTACGTACAGGTTCTAGAACGTTTGACGCGGCAAGCTATTTACGTGCCCATGGTGCAGATACGATATTAACGCAACACTTCTTAAAAGATGACGTCGATACGTATATCAATCGTTCAGAACTTATTCGAACAGTTGAAGTTCAAGATAATGGCATTGCAATTGCACATGGTTCTAACGAAAAAATTTATCATCCTGTTACAGTTGCACAAGCTGCGGATGAGTTGTTAAGTTTAGAAGGTATAGAAGCTTCTTATGTAGTAGCTAAACGTGAAGATAACTTAATCGGTATATCAGCACGTTCATTAGGCTCTATTAATGTTCAATTAACGATGGAAGCCTTAGGTGGCGGTGGTCACTTAACTAACGCTGCAACACAATTGAAAGGATTATCAATTGAAGAAGCGATTGAACAATTACAACAAGCAATTACAGAACAAATGAGTAGGAGTGAAGACGCATGAAAGTAATTTTCACACAAGATGTTAAAGGTAAAGGTAAAAAAGGCGAAATTAAAGATGTACCAGTAGGGTATGCAAATAACTTTTTAATTAAAAATAATTATGCTGTTGAAGCAACTCCAGGTAATTTGAAACAATTGGAACAACAAAATAAACGTGCTGAAGCAGATAGACAAAAAGAAATTGATGATGCTAAAGCGTTAAAAGCTAAATTAGAAGAAATCGAAGTTGAAGTGAGTGCTAAAACTGGTGAAGGAGGCAAATTGTTCGGTTCTGTAAGTACTAAGCAAATTGCTGAAGCACTTAAAACACAACATGATATTAAAATTGATAAACGTAAAATGGATTTACCTCAAGGTATCCATGCATTAGGTTATACAAATGTACCTGTTAAATTAGATAAAGAAGTTGAAGGTACGATCCGTGTTCACACTGTAGAGAAGTAAGAAGCGGATAGGCTCTAAAGCAGTTTTTTGATTTTAATCATTAGAACTACTTACTTAAGCGTATAAACACTTAGGTTAAGTAAAAATATGTATTTGAGTGTCATTTAACCATTCTATGTGAACGAATGACAAAATAATTTTAAACTTTAAACAATGTTGCACTAGGATTTATGAAAATTAAGATGGATTTAGAGGTGTAATGATTAATGGATAATATGTATGAGCAAAAGCAAATGCCACATAATAATGAAGCTGAACAATCTGTCTTAGGTGCAATTATTTTAGATCCACAATTGATTAATTCGACTCAGGAAGTGCTCCTTCCTGAGTCCTTTTATAGAGGTGCCCACCAACACATCTTCAGAGCGATGATGAACTTAAATGAAGATGGTGATGAAATTGATGTCGTAACGTTAATGGATCAATTAACGAAAGAAGGTACATTAAGCGAGGCTGGTGGTCCTCAATATTTAGCGGAACTCTCAAATAATGTACCAACGACACGTAATATTCAGTATTATACAAATATCGTCGCAAACCATGCATTAAAACGCAGATTAATTCAAACTGCGGATAGTATTGCCAACGATGGCTATGATAATGAACTTGAATTAGATGCGATATTAAGTGATGCCGAGCGACGTATTCTTGAATTATCCTCTAATCGTCAGAGTGATGGATTTAAGGATATTAGAGATGTATTAGGACAAGTTTATGAAACAGCTGAAGAGCTCGACCAAAATAGTGGTCAAACGCCAGGCATTCCTACGGGTTATCGTGATTTAGACCGAATGACAGCTGGATTTAATAGAAATGACTTAATTATCTTGGCTGCCCGTCCTTCAGTAGGTAAGACTGCCTTCGCTCTTAACATTGCTCAAAAGGTAGCGACACATGAAGGTAATTATACTGTCGGCATTTTCTCACTTGAGATGGGGGCAGACCAATTAGCAACACGTATGATTTGTAGTTCAGGGAACGTGGATTCCAATCGACTACGTACAGGTACGATGACAGAAGAAGACTGGAATCGATTTACAATAGCAGTCGGTAAATTATCACGTACCAAGATCTTCATTGATGATACACCTGGTATTCGAATTACAGACTTACGTTCTAAATGCCGTCGTTTAAAACAAGAACATGGTTTAGACATGATTGTGATTGACTATTTACAGTTAATTCAAGGTAGTGGTTCACGTGCTTCTGATAACAGACAACAAGAAGTATCTGAAATTTCACGTACTTTAAAAGCGATTGCTCGTGAATTAGAATGTCCAGTTATTGCACTAAGTCAGTTATCTCGTGGCGTGGAACAACGTCAAGATAAACGGCCAATGATGAGTGATATTCGTGAATCAGGTTCTATCGAGCAAGATGCGGATATCGTTGCTTTCTTATATCGTGATGATTATTATAATCGTGGCGAAGGTGAAGATGACGATGACGGTGGAAATTTCGAACCACAATCGAATGATGAAAATGGTGAAATTGAAATCATTATTGCTAAACAACGTAATGGTCCGACTGGTACTGTGAAGTTACACTTCATGAAACAATACAATAAATTTACAGACATTGATTATGTACATGCAGAAATGTCATAAAAATATTTTACCGTATATTAAATGATATAAATCGTTTAATATGCGGTTTTTGTTTTGTTTTGGTGATGGATTTCTAGCGTAAGTATGTGTAATGATTTTTAAATAAAAGAACTCAAATAGCTTTATTATCAATGATTTAACAGTTTTATTGAGTAAATTTACTTTTGAGTGTGGAAGTCATATGCACTAAAATTAATGTTCGATTTTTATTTGCATTATGGGGTTCGTATTGATAGAATACTTAATGGTTAATTGAGAAAACTTTGGAGGTGCTCACATGTCATCAATCGTAGTTGTTGGGACACAATGGGGAGACGAAGGTAAAGGTAAAATTACAGATTTCTTAGCGGAACAAGCAGATGTTATTGCACGTTTTTCAGGAGGTAATAACGCAGGTCATACGATTCAATTTGGTGGAGAAACTTATAAATTACATTTAGTGCCATCAGGTATTTTTTATAAAGATAAACTTGCAGTTATAGGTAACGGTGTAGTTGTAGATCCAGTTGCATTATTAAAAGAATTAGACGGTTTAAATGAACGTGGTGTATCTACTTCTAACTTACGTATTTCTAACCGTGCGCAAGTCATTCTTCCATATCACTTAGCACAAGATGAATATGAAGAACGTCGTCGTGGTGATAATAAAATCGGAACTACTAAGAAAGGTATCGGACCAGCTTATGTGGATAAAGCACAACGTATTGGTATCCGTATGGCTGACTTATTAGAAAAAGAAACATTTGAAAGACGTTTAAAAGAGAACATTGAAGTTAAAAATGCATACTTCAAAGGCATGTTTAATGAAACTTGCCCACGTTTCGATGAAATCTTTGATGAATACTATGCTGCAGGTCAACGTTTAAAAGAATTTGTTACAGATACTTCTAAAATCTTAGACGATGCATTTGTAGCTGAAGAAAAAGTTTTATTTGAAGGTGCACAAGGTGTCATGTTAGATATCGACCATGGTACATATCCTTTCGTAACTTCAAGTAACCCTGTTGCAGGTAATGTAACAGTTGGTACAGGTGTAGGCCCAACTTTCGTATCTAAAGTGATTGGTGTATGTAAAGCATATACATCTCGTGTAGGCGATGGTCCATTCCCTACAGAATTATTTGATGAAAATGGACATCATATTAGAGAAGTTGGTCGTGAATACGGTACAACAACAGGACGTCCACGTCGTGTAGGTTGGTTTGACTCAGTTGTATTACGTCACTCTCGTCGTGTTAGTGGTATTACAGACTTATCTATTAACTCTATCGACGTACTTACAGGTCTTGATACAGTGAAGATTTGTACTGCTTACGAATTAGATGGAGAAGAAATTACAGAATATCCTGCTAACTTAGATCAATTACGTCGTTGTAAACCAATCTTTGAAGAGTTACCAGGATGGGAAGAAGATATCACTGGTTGCCGTACATTAGAAGAATTACCAGATAACGCACGTAAATACTTAGAACGCATTTCTGAATTATGTAATGTACGTATTTCAATCTTCTCAGTAGGTCCAGACCGTGACCAAACAAACCTATTAGAACAATTGTGGTAAAAAAGGTGTGAAGAAAAGGTGCGTAAGTGAGCGGTTAGGTTGCGAGCAATTACTAGCTATGAGCGAAAATCGTTCTGTGATTTAAGCGATTAGCGTATAATTGTTGAGTAATCTGCTCACTGAAGCCCGTCTATCAAAAAGGTGCGTAAGTGAGCGGTTAGGTTTAGAGCAGAATCGAAAAGTGAGCAAAACTGTTTCTCAAGTTTTGTCGAGCTTTGAGTATTTCTGCAGAAATACCTGCTCACTGAAGCCCGTCTATCATTCCGGAAACATCATTTATTTGTAGGCATTGATTCGTTCAATGCCTATTTTTTTTTAGAAACATGAGTGTAAAAAGATCGATAAATATAGCATTTGTAACCTTAAAACCATTGTTATTACAATGTTTATCCAAAAAATTAAGGAAATATAAAAAAATATTAAAATTATGTAAAAAATGTCTTGTCTTCAAAATAAAGCCTGTGCTATAATCTATCTTGTGCTTAAGAACGGCTCCTTGGTCAAGCGGTTAAGACACCGCCCTTTCACGGCGGTAACACGGGTTCGAGTCCCGTAGGAGTCACCATTTTTAGGTCTCGTAGTGTAGCGGTTAACACGCCTGCCTGTCACGCAGGAGATCGCGGGTTCGATTCCCGTCGAGACCGTATTGCTTATCCAAAAGGATAGGCATTTTTTTATGCCTTCATTTTACTACTTATGGAAATCCACATTTTAAACTTTTTAGATCTCATTTTCAAAAAATCAAAAAATATACTAAAAGCTAAATATCGTAATACATTCTTTAGCATTACAAAAGTATGACGTCGCAACAGAATCTTAATATTATTCTTATGTTTAAAATAGAAAGCTTGCTACTAAACCATTGAGTCGTATCATCATTCTGTAATAATGGGTTAAATGGCCGTCACTACGACTTTTGTCCCGTATTCAAAGGGTTCAACTTATTTGTAATATTAAATTAGAGTGGTAAACTTTAAACGAATATTATTCTATAATTTTAAATATGAAAATAGAATTACATGAATATTAATGGTAAATTATATAGTAGATTAATATGCGCTATAAACTTATTAAAAACGCATCAAATCACAGTTTAATCTTTACTAATTCATTAAGAACGAATAATAAAATATAGAACTACAATTTGAGAAATGAGGTTTATAGATATGGCAAGAAAAGTTGTTGTTGTAGATGACGAAAAGCCAATTGCGGACATCTTAGAATTTAATTTGAAAAAAGAAGGATATGATGTTTACTGTGCCTATGATGGTAATGATGCAGTAGATTTAATCTACGAGGAAGAACCAGACATCGTATTATTAGACATCATGTTACCTGGTCGTGACGGTATGGAAGTGTGCCGTGAAGTACGTAAGAAATTCGAAATGCCGATTATTATGTTAACTGCGAAAGACTCTGAAATCGATAAGGTCTTAGGTCTTGAACTTGGTGCGGATGACTACGTTACGAAACCGTTCAGTACACGTGAATTAATCGCACGTGTGAAAGCGAACTTACGTCGCCATTATTCACAACCAGCTCAAGAAGTAAGTGGTACGACAAATGAAATTACAATTAAAGATATTGTCATTTATCCAGATGCTTACTCTATTAAAAAGCGTGGGGAAGATATTGAATTAACACACAGAGAATTTGAACTCTTCCACTACCTTTCTAAACATATGGGTCAAGTCATGACACGTGAACATTTACTACAAACAGTATGGGGTTATGATTACTTCGGTGACGTGCGTACAGTAGACGTAACAATTCGTCGTTTACGTGAGAAGATTGAAGATGATCCATCACATCCTGAATACATTGTGACACGTAGAGGCGTTGGATACTTCCTCCAACAACACGATTAGGGGCTTGCGACTATGAAGTGGCTGAAACAGTTACAATCCCTTCACACCAAGCTTGTTATTGTTTATGTGTTATTGATTATTATTGGAATGCAGATCATCGGTCTATATTTCACTAATAGTTTAGAAAAAGAACTGACAAATAACTTCATGAAGAATATTAAACAGTATGCGACACAGCTTGAAGTTAACATTGAGCGGATATACAGAGATGATCCCTCTAACGCTCAAAAAGAAGTTCAAAGTTTATTAAATGAGTATGCCAACCGTCAAGAAATTGAAGAAATTCGTTTTATTGATAAAGATCAAATTATCATGGCTACAGCGAAGATATCATCACATAATATGATTAATCAGAAAGTTAATGATAACTCCGTTCAAAAAGCCTTATCGCTAGGAGAATCCAATAGTCACAATGTTTTAAAAGACTATGGTAGCGGTAAAGAGCGAATTTGGATTTACAACTTACCCGTAAAGAATGGCAACGAGACGATTGGTAATATTTACATAGAATCGAATATCAATGATGTATATAATCAGTTGAATAATATTAACCAAATATTCATTATCGGTACTGCGATTTCCCTCTTCATTACCGTTATACTCGGTTTCTTTATCGCAAGGACGATTACAAGACCGATTACGGACATGCGTAATCAGACGGTAGAGATGTCTAAAGGTAATTATACGCAACGCGTTAAGATATATGGTAATGACGAAATCGGTGAATTAGCTTTAGCCTTCAACAATTTGTCTAAACGAGTTCAAGAGGCACAAGCGAATACTGAGAGTGAGAAACGTCGTTTAGACTCAGTTATCACGCATATGAGTGACGGTATTATCGCAACAGACCGACGTGGTCGTGTGCGTATCGTCAATGATATGGCGATAAAAATGTTAGGTATGTCTAAGGAAGACTTAATCGGTTATTACATGCTAAGTGTATTGAATTTAGAAGACGAATTCTCATTAGATGAAATTCAAGAGAATAACGATAGCTTCTTATTAGATATAAATGAAGATGAAGGCATCATCGCACGTGTGAATTTCAGTACGATTGTTCAAGAAACTGGATTTGTGACAGGTTACATCGCCGTATTACATGACGTTACTGAACAACAACAAGTTGAACGTGAACGTCGCGAATTCGTTGCGAACGTATCTCACGAATTACGTACGCCTTTAACATCGATGAATAGTTACATAGAGGCGCTTGAAGAAGGTGCTTGGAAAGATGATAATTTAGCACCATCTTTCTTATCGGTAACACGTGAAGAGACAGAACGAATGATACGTCTTGTTAATGATTTACTGCAATTATCGAAAATGGATAACGAATCCGAACAAATTACGAAAGAAATTGTCGACTTCAACATGTTCATTAATAAGATTATTAACCGTCATGAAATGGCAGCGAAAGACACGACGTTTGTGCGTGAAATTCCTTCAGAAACCATCTTTACTGAAATTGATCCAGATAAGATGACACAAGTGTTTGATAACGTTATTACTAACGCGATGAAATATTCTCGTGGTGAAAAACGTGTCGAGTTCCACGTGAAACAAAACGCTTTATACAATCGTATGACGATTCGTATTAAAGATAATGGTATAGGTATTCCTATTAACAAAGTGGATAAAATCTTTGATCGTTTCTATCGTGTAGATAAAGCGCGTACACGTAAAATGGGTGGTACTGGTTTAGGACTAGCCATTTCGAAAGAGATTGTAGAAGCGCATAATGGAAGAATTTGGGCGAATAGTGTTGAAGGACAAGGTACATCGATATTTATTACACTTCCTTGTGAAGTTATAGACGACGGTGATTGGGATGAAGAGTAAAGAGCATATTAAATCCATTATTCTTTTCCTACTAGTCATGATGAGTGTTGTGCTTACGTTTATGGTGTGGAATTTCTCACCAGATTTAAATAATATTGATAGCACAGATAGTAAAAAGAGCAATACTAAGACGATTGGTAAGCCCATGTCTGCCAATATAGAGAATGTGATATCTCCGTATCAAATTGTAGAAGTTAAAGGCGATAAGGTTAAAGGGCTGGCACCATCTCGTGCTCAATTGTCTCAAGTAACAGGTACATTGAAGAATCATGAAGTCAGTAAAGTGGAACATATTCATCGAGATTATAATTTAAATATTCCCATGTTAAATGACCACTTTACTGTGCTAGATTTCACTTATGATATGCCGCTAACGACATATCTAGGTCAAGTATTGAATTCATCAGCGAAAGTACCTAAAAATTTCAAATTTAATCGTATTATAGTAAGTCAAAATCCTAAAGAGAATTTAGAATTGTATGCGATAAGTGAAGATCGTCATGAAGTAATGAAAGTAACGTTGACTACGAAAGCTAATCATTTTATTAAAGTTATGGATCATTTGAATAAAGAAATGCAGAAATATTCAGAGGTAATCACAAATAAAGATACGATTGATAAAGCAACGCATATATTTGCGCCAAATCGTCCGAAAGACATGCGTTCTTACCGTATGGTTTATGATACGATTCCAGTCGAAACGATGAATGCTATTCTATTTGACGACTCAGTGATTATTCGAAGCGGTAAGAGTGGTTCAACAACGTACAATAATAACACTGGCGTAGCGAACTATAATGATGAAAGTAAGAAATATCATTATAAGAATTTATCTGAAGATGAATCTAGCTCAAGTGATATGGATTCAACGATTCCAAGTACATTTGAATATATCAATGGACATGGTGGATTCTTTAATGATGACTTCCGTCTTTTCAATACAGATAATTCATCGGGTGAATTAACGTATCAACTCTTCCTCAATGGCCACCCAACATTTAATGATCAGCAATTAAATGATATAGAGGTCACTTGGGGAGATAAAGGCATTTATGACTATAAACGTGCGCTATTGCGTTCTAGTGTACCTCTAGAAGGTAAAACGAAGTCGCTAGATAGTGTTGAAAGTGTTCGTTCTTCACTCGCAAATAATCATACGATTGATTTCGAAAAGGTAACGAATATGGTCATTGGTTATAAAGAAGATGATCAACCTGATAAAGATGATATAGAAGTGCAACGTAATAGTGAGTTTGTGCCAACATGGTATGTTCAATACGACGGCGATTGGTACGCTTATGAGGATGGGAGGCTTGAATAAATGAATTGGAAACGAACGAAGACATTGTTTATTTTCGTGTTTATTCTAGTTAATATCCTACTCGTATTGATTTACGTGAATAAGGTAACGAAGTCTCAAATTAACGAATCTGAAAGTGATAATGAGGTTAAATTCCAGCAAGAAGAAATTAAAATTTCGAAGGATATTTTAAATAAAGATGTAAGCGGGACGAAGATGCAGATGATTACTGCTAAGTCTAAAGACTTCGAAAGTTATGCGAAGGGTAAGTCGTCATTAGAAGCGGAAGATTCTGGGAATACTTTAACAGGTGAGATTAATAGTACAGTTAATGTGAGTGATAGTAATTTAAGTGATTTAAAAGATTACATCATGAGTAATGTATACAACGGTAAGATGTATCAACTTGGTGATGTTACATCTGATACTGTGACGTATGAACAGACTTATGAAGGTTATCCGTTGATGAATAATAATAAAGCGCGTCTACGCTTTAATATCAATGATGGTAAAGCGACAAGTTATGAACAATCGGTAATGAATAACATTGAGCCTGCGAAGAGTGATAATAATCCTAAGAAGCAAGTGATTACACCGCGTAAAGCAGTAGAAACGTTATACTTTAATCGTTACTTGAAATCAGGCGATGAAGTGATGGATGCAAGGTTAGGATATTACTCGGTTGTGAGAGAAACGAATGTGCAATTATTGCAGGCGAACTGGGAAATTAAAGTGAAACATAAAGGTAAAGAAGACGTGAAGACTTATTATGTTGAAGCGACATCATCAAATCCGAAAGTGATTGATAACTAGGGAGCAGGAAGAATAGTAAGTGTGTGGGACAACGATGGTCTCATGCACTTATTTTATTTGTATGTGTTAGTGTTGTAGATAAACATGGAATTGGAACTTTAATTATTGGATTGGTATAGTATAATATAAAGGTATTTTAGAGGACTGGATTGTTTCGAATGATGTGGATTGTTCGAAACTTCATTTTTTTAATTATAGAGTGCAGAATATAAGGAATTAGACTGAAGGCACTCTAAAATATAGAGTAAGTTGTCGGAAGTAGAAAGGATGAGCCGCTTGATACGAATGAGTGTATTGGCGAGTGGTAGTACGGGGAATGCCACTTATGTTGAGAGTGATAAAGGCAGTCTATTAGTAGATGTTGGACTCACTGGCAAGAAAATGGAAGATTTATTTAGCCAAATTGATAGAAATATAAAAGATTTAAACGGCATTCTAGTTACTCATGAACATAGTGATCATATTAAAGGATTAGGTGTGCTTGCGCGTAAATATGGTTTGCCGATTTATGCGAATGAGAACACGTGGAAAGCAATTGAGAAGAAAGATAGTAAAATTCCAATGGATCAAAAATTCATATTTAATCCTTATGAAACAAAATCTATTGCAGGTTTTGATATAGAATCATTTAATGTATCTCATGACGCAATTGATCCACAGTTTTATATTTTCCACAATAACTATAAGAAATTTACGATGATTACAGATACAGGCTATGTGTCAGATAGAATGAAAGGTATGATTCAAGGTAGTGACGCCTTTATGTTTGAGAGTAATCATGATGTGGATATGTTACGCATGTGTCGTTATCCTTGGAAGACGAAGCAACGTATTTTAAGCGATATGGGACATGTATCTAATGAAGATGCAGGACTAGCGATGACTGATGTTATTACAGGTAATACGAAGCGTATTTATCTTTCACATTTATCACAAGATAACAACATGAAAGATTTAGCACGTATGAGCGTTAGTCAGGTTCTAAATGAACATGATATAGATACTGAAAAAGAAGTGCTATTATGTGATACAGATAAAGCACAAGCTACACCGATATATACATTGTAATTATTTAGAAGAACGACCTACTTACAAAATTAGTATTTGTGAGTAGGTTGTTTTTTTATTTATTGAGTTAATTATCTAATAATTTGGACTATACATGATTATTCAAAAGGAACCTTATAATAACAAGATTTAGCCTAAATCTGTGAATAAATATTTAAGACTTACTTAAAGTTATCCCCAAAATTGAATGAAGTTATCCACTTTTGTGTATAATACACACAGAAATACTCACATTATTCACAGACTTATCCACATATATACAAGGATAGTCACATGAAATGGGGATATTTTTTAAAAATATGGCTTAATTCGTATACATTACTGTTATAATTAGAGGGAATTCTGTTAACAAGTTGATAACTTGTGGATAAGTAGGATAACTATTAACATCTATGGAGGATTTTATGAAGATAACAATCTTAGCTGTGGGTAAATTAAAAGAAAAATACTGGAAACAGGCTATATCAGAATATGAAAAAAGATTAAGTGCTTATTCCAAAATTGAAATTATTGAAGTACCTGATGAAAAAGCACCTGAAAATATGAGCGATAAAGAAATTGAACAAGTGAAAGAAAAAGAAGGTCAACGCTTACTAGCTAAAATCAAACCTCAAGCAACAGTCATCACTTTAGAAATCCAAGGTAAAATGTTGTCTTCAGAAGGATTAGCTGAAGAAATGCAACGACGCATGACACAAGGTCAAAGTGATTTCGTCTTTGTTATTGGTGGATCAAATGGATTGCATGAGGACGTCTTACAACGCAGCAACTACGCACTTTCATTCAGTAAAATGACATTCCCACATCAAATGATGCGCGTTGTCTTAATCGAGCAAGTATACAGAGCATTTAAAATCATGCGAGGCGAAGCGTACCACAAGTGATGTGGTTTTTTAGTTTTATATAAGTATTTTAAACTTATAATACTTTCTGATATGTATGATAGTAGTTATATTTGAGTGAAGTTTATCATAAGTTACAATGATCAATTTATTTTTTAAAAATTAATCAAAAAAATAATAAATTCAATTTGTATACAATAACTAAAAAACAAAAAATAATATATGCATATAATTGGGTTTTGTAGTATTATATTATTATATTAAATCAGTTTCATCTATAGATAATTCATATAGGAGAGTGATGGGTTGAACAAAGTTAAAGTAAAGTCTATTAAAAATGAAAAATCGGGATGGTTTTTTACAACAAATAAAGAAGAATTAATTTTTAATGCGCAGAAAATTTTTAATTTTAGTTTCCCTGCTATCCCTTCTACAGACTTAAAATTGCACAAATATAAAGAATTAGAGGAATCAAATATTTATTATCTGTCAATAGAACATCTGTTTGATAGAGAAATTAGTAGAAAACAAGAATGGAAAATTTCTAGTAATTTAGAATTTGATAACAATTTATATGGGGAATATAAAATAGAGACAAATGACCTTTATAACACGATATTAAAAATTGAATATGAAAAAATGAGTATCATTGTATCACCAAAATTAATAACGCCAATGTTACAATCAGAAAATTTTAATGAATATTTAATTTTAGATGTTGATGATAATGAACATGATTTTGATAAAGACCTAGTCATTAAAAAGAGACCATTACCAAAATTATGGCACTTTCATACTTATGTTATTAAATCAACTCAACTTAAAACTGACAAATGGGATTTAAGAGAAGAAATTAACAAATTAGACATAATTTCAGAAAATTTAGATATTTGGGATGTTTTTATAAGGTATAAAATTAATAATCAAATCTCAGATAAATACTTATTGGTAAATGATTCTTTTGATAAAAAAATATTCACTAATAATGGAGTGAATTTTATATTTTATAAAACCAAAAGTAATAGTTTAGCTATTGAAGTTCGAAAAAATAATTACTTAATTCAGGGAAAATTAGATGATATTACAGAAACAAAAGAAAAATTAATTTTTAAATACAAAAATTTCACATTGAATAAATTTATTATGAAAGAAAAAACAAATAAAATGGTACCGCAAATTTTTGAATTTTCTTTGAAAGATAATAGTATAAATAAAAATATAATATTGGAAAAACTTCCAGATTTAGATGCTGATTATGATTTATTTTTAGAAAATGATTCCGTAGAAAATAAATTAAAAAATATAAATACTAAAATTAATTTTTCATCTGAAAATAAAGAAATTGAAATATTTGAGAATAATAAAAATGAGTTAGTATTAAAAGTTAAGGAAAGAACTAGTAATAAAATACGTATCGCTGTATTAGGATCTTGTTATTCAAGGAATATGTTTAATTCTGGTGAATATTTTAATCCAAATTATAAAGACATATATGATGTTGTTTTTACACAATTTCATAGTTCAGTCATTTCAGCTGTATCATCTCCTGTAAATTTGAATTATAGTAGTGAAAAATATATAAAAGATTCCCAATTACAGTATGTAAAGAGAGACTTTCAAAAAAATATTTTTAATGAGTTAAGTAGAGTAAATTGTCAGTATATAATAATTGACTTTTTTGTAGATGCAACGCAACCGCTTATAAAAACTAATGATAATAATTATGTGTCTGGAAATTTACACCTTAGAGAAACAAAATTATTAAAGTGTTGGAAGGATATAGATTTTATAAGACAAGTAGAAAATGAAGAATATTTTATTAAATGGAAAGAAGATTTGAATACATATATGGATAACATCTCAAAGATAGTTCCATTAGAAAAAATAATCTTAGTTAAAGGTAGGTCAGCTTATGCATATAAAGATAAATTAGGTAACAAACATAATGTTAAAGACCCTAAATTATCAATTCAACAAAATTATTTTTGGGAGCGAATGAACAATCATTTCTTAAAATCTTATCCTAGAGTAAAGGTTATAGATATGACAGAAGACTTTTGGATTGCTGATTTCAAACATCCTTTTGGCGCTTCTTTAGTTCATTATTCAAGTGAATTTTATAAAGAAGAATTTAATAGGCTCAACAAAATTATTTTAAAAGATCTTCTTGTTAATAAGTAGAAAGGTTTTAATAAAATGTTTTCTGTAATTATACCTGTACATAATAGTTGGAAAACTATTGATAGAACGATAAATAAAACTTTAAATTCATTTATAGACATAAATGATGAAATAATTTTAGTTAATGATAATAGTAATGAGTGTACTATACAAAAACTAAATTATTATTCTAAATATCCTAATATTCGAGTTATAAATAATTTGGGAGTAGGAGTAAGTGATGCAAGAAATAGTGGGATAGAAATAATAAATAAAAAAAATGAATTTGTGACATTCATTGACGATTCTGATTGGGTGAGTCAATCCTTTTTTTGTGAAGCTAAAAATTTTTTTCAGAAAGAGAAAGAGATTGATATAGTTTTTACACCTATAAAAATTTTTAAAGAAGGAAAAATTTATGAACATACGATGAATGATAAATTCAAATTCAATGGGAATATTATAAATATATTTAAAAATTATCAATTTGTTCAATATCACATAGGTGGGGTAATATTTAGAAACACATTATTAAAAAATGAAAAGTATCGCTTTGATAATACTATAGATTATTGGGAGGATGCAAAATTAATAAATACAATTTTATTAAACAAGCAAAAATATGGGATGTTAAAAAATTCAATTTATTTTTATGATAGAAATGATCCTAACTCTTTAAGTAACAAAGCTTGGTTGAATAAAAATAGGTACTTAAATCATTTGAAAGATAATTATATGTATTTAATTAACCAATCTAAATACAAATATGGTTATGTAATAAATTATGTTCAATATTTAATTACAAAACACTATTTAAACTATTTGTATTACGATAATCAAAACAAAATGTTGGAACACAATGATGAAGAATTTGACGAGTTTAAAAAAGAATCACAATTAGTATTTAAAAATATAGACAAGAAGATCATCGATTTACAACCAGTTCCAGAAGTGTATAAAAACTATTTATATCAATTAAAAAATTCAACTTATTTTTGGAAAAAAAATATAAATCATATTCATGTTTATATACATTCGATTTCAATTATAAAAAGAAATATTGTTTTTTCGTTCTCCGATAATAGTTTTTTTATATCAGAAGATTCAAATATATATATCAAATTTAAGGGAAAAAAAATTTATAAACCTAAATTAAAATTAGTGAGAAATCATTTGATTTTTGGAAAGAAAGTGAATGATTTTAGTAGACAAATATTTAATGTAACTATTCCGATAAAGTTCTTTTTTCATGATGCTATTTTTGTAATTGAAGATAAAAATAATAAAATAATTTTAAATATAAAATCGAAATCAATTGTTAAGAGAATATTAAAAAGAAAAAATAAATTGAGGGATTATTAATGAATAAAAAATATGAAGTTACTGTAATTATACCTGTGTATAATGCTGAGGAGTACATTATTAATACACTAAACTCAGTAGAAAATCAAAATTTTAATAAAAATGTTGAAGTTTTGATAATTAATGATGGTTCGAAAGACAATTCCATTAATATAATTAAAAGTTTTATTTCAAATTCAAGCAATGGCTATATAGACTATAAGCTATATGACGATGGGATAAATAAAGGGCAGGGAGCACGAAGAAATTTTGGTATAGAAATTGCTAAAGGAGAATCGATATTATTCTTAGATTCTGATGATTACTTAGTTGAGAATGCTTTGAAAATAGCTTATTGGAGATTGATGGCTGTTCCCGATAATAGTTTTGCAATTTTTGAGTGGGCATATTATTACCCTGAAACAGGTGAAACCAAATATATAAATAAAGAACAATATAATAAAAAAAATGCATTGTATAGGGAAACTTGTGAGTTATTATTAGCATGTACTACATATTTTTCGGTTAATAAACTTTATAAAAAAGAGTTTTTAATAGATCATGATATCAGATTTGGAGAAGGGTATTTATATGAAGACTTCGAATTTTATGTAAAAAGTGTATTAAGGTCAGTTCGAGTACCAGTGATTTCTAACATATTATATAAAGTCAGAGTTCATGAGAACTCTTCTACAAAATCTGATGGAAAAACTTTAAAGCATAGAGATTCATTTTTAATTGCTATAGAAAGAGCATTGAAAAATTTATATGAAACAGGCTATCGCCATCATTTTACGCCATATCATGTAGTAAAATATTTTCTACATCGATGTCTATTGTATTCTGAAAACCGTTTACCTAAAAGAAAAAATATTAGAAAAAAATTTATATATGATACTATGCAAATTCTAAATGATTATCTACATATGGTTACTGTACCTAATCATGTAATTCCACTTTATGATTATGCTTTTAATAAACACTTGATAAGAGATTTAAAGGTGAAAAAAATGCAAAAAATATTTCGCTTACATAGGACTAATTTATTGAATCATTATGCAAACAGAAAATCTTTGAAAGCTGATAAAAAGTATAATTTAAAGCAGTCAGTAAAAAATAATTATTATTTAGAACCATTATTATTTTATACTAGAAGAAAAGTTCATAAACACAGAAAAAAACAAAGAGGTAGACAGCTAAAGAAATATTTAGATTTAAATATAAATAATGAAACTATTTTAATGTTAGGATTTGATTATCAATATAGAGGAAATTCCAAATATCTTTTTAATTATTTACAACAAAATTTTTCACCAAATCAATTAAAAATAGTATCTTTTGATAAAAACATAAATGAAGAGTATAGAATAGCTCCAAGAAGCGATGAATTTTATAAATACTTATATACTAGTAAAGTAATAATTGGTGAATCGTGGATTCCATTAGCATTCAAAAAGCGAGAGGCACAGGTTTGGATTCAATTATGGCATGGCACTCCTTTTAAAAGGATGCTTTTTGATTCAAATGAATTTAAAATGCTTTCCTTAAACCCTAGCCATAAAACAAATAAAAAGTCTGATATTGATCGTTGGGATTATTTATTATCAGATTCTAGTAAAGCTGTAGATAAATTCATTTCCTCTTATGATATAGACCGGAAAAAAATTATTAATTTTGGGTATCCAAGAAATGAATGGTTAGTAAAAAATTTAAACAATAAAGAATTAATAAGAAACTTTAAGTTGAAAAATAATATTCCTTTAGATAAAAAAATAATATTATACGCACCAACATGGAGAGATTATAATTATCTTACTCCTGAAAGTAGAAAAGACACTAGCTATATAGCTGATTTTAATAAGTTATTAAAGAATTTAGATGATGAATACATAATCATAAATAAAGCGCATCCAATGGATAAACAACCGAGCTGGAATAATGGTATAAGAAATGTATTAACAGTTAATAATAATGTAGATAGCCAAGAATTAATTTTGATTTCCGATATAATAGTAACTGATTTCTCTTCAATAATTTTTGATGCAGTACATATAAATAAACCATTTTATTTATTAATAAAGGATTTCAATAAATATATAAATACTAGGGGTGTTTACATGGATATGTATAACTCTCTTTTACCTCTAGTATCTAATAGTGAAATCGCATTAGCTAATAATATAAATAAAAATAAATTTAATGACTTCAACATACCAGAATCATATAAAAATTCTGAAATAAGAAATGCTAATGTTAATATTGAAGCTATAATAAAAGAAAGTTTTATTAATTAAATAAAAATTCAATAAATATATAAATAATTTAAAAAATAGAATTATTGTAATTATAGCAATAATTCTATTTTTAATCTCTAAAGAGGTATATTGATTTAACAAGTAACTGGTAACATTTGAACGCGTGTAATTTTTTACTATTGATACACTAAAATGAATATATGAGTTATTTTTTATGCTACAAAATATATTCAGATTTCAATAATGACATAAAATAGACATCTTTATATTTACCTTTAGTGTAGAATTGCTCTTTGAGTAATCCTTCAGTTTTAAATCCTTGTGACTCGTATATATGAATACTTTTTTGTTATCTGCATCAACATATAGATAGATCTTGTGCATGTTTAAAATATCGAATGCATAAATTATCGCTTTTTTGAATGTGAATTTTGCATAACCTTTACCACTGAACTCAGGTTTAATAATTATTTGTATTTCACAATTACAATGGATGTAATTAATTTCTACTAATTCAACAATACCTACGACTTGATTTTCATCTTCAACAATAAAACGTCTCTTCGATTCATCTAATAAATGCTTATCAAATAAATGTCGAAGTTCCATTAAGGATTCATAAGGCTCTTCAAACCAATAAGACATAATAGAATATTCATTATTTAATTCATGAACAAAAAGTAAATCATTATACTCTAATGTTCTTAGTTTCATAATCCCATTCCCAAAATTTTCTTATATATTTGCTTTATAAATATAAATAACGAATAAGTCATCATTCACTGTGAATACTCTATTTTAACAATTCACTACATACTAATTCTCATTTTCTTATTATTTTCTAATATCTCTGATTTATTACTCTTACTATGAAACATATAAAACTGTCACATTTGTTTGTATTAAAAAAATATATCAATAGTAACAATAAAAAATAAATAATAGAGCATCCCTCACCGTAAAAATGAAGAATGCTCTATTTTTATTGTAAGTAGTATGATATTCATTTTGATAGGTATTGGTTAATAATTATCTGTAAATCATTATTAAGTATCGTTGTTATAGCGTCATCATTCATAAAATCGTCATAGATTTTATCAAGTATTTCTTCATCTTCAATAGCTGTAAAATGATATACTAGTCCTTTTATAATTGAAATATAGTTTTGCGATGCTAAGCAACTAGCAACCGTTCGCCAATCTGATTGTGTAGTTTTATGGTTCATAGATAACCCTCCTTTTATTTCAATGTCCATTTTTGACGTGCTTTAGGATTGAGTGGATGCATGATTTCATTTGTTACTGGATTGATGAGTTTCTTTACTTTCTTCTTATGAGGTTTTAGCATTTCCATCACTTGCTTAACACGTTCGACGACAACAGGCCGCTTCGCATAGGCACCATAAGCAAGAATCACTGTGTCACTTTCACTTATCGCTTTCATCAAGTGAATATCAGTGTGTTCATCATATGGTTCTTTATCTTTGAGATGCTTTATACTCATAGGTGTTTTAATATTAGAGAAAAGATTAACGAGATATACAGCGCCATATTGCTCAGAATTAGCTAATTGATTGAGGATGAGAACCGTAGTAAGATCGAGTGATAATACACCATCTAAATGAGGATACATCGTTATCACAGTACAAGCCGGTTTCTTTTCATCCCATGTTTTCTTGAGTAAGTAGCGGTGTTTTTTATCACTGCTAAATATAGCTTCTGTGTGTATCGTACTTTTGATTGTATTCATCATCGTCTCTCCCTTTAGTATTCTTCTGGTAAAAGCATCACATAATAAAAAGCGTCTACGTCATCTTCACGAATAACGTAGACTTTCTTAGGTAATGCATTTTGATTTTTTACATAGTTTGTATAGTGATATTCCAATTTGTATGCGGGTTGTTCTTGTTCATGTGTGATTGAGAGTATATTCTCATCTTCTTGTAGTCTAAAAATGTGTAGGTAATCTGTATGAGGTTTATTATCTCTTTCTTTCACCATATTCCAAAGTAAGATTTGAAGGTCTAGAGATAGGTGTTCACTAATGCCTCTTGTGATGTATCGATTGATTTTCATACTATTTTCCTCCATTTTGCTTTTCTTTCATGATGTCAATCACTTCGTTAATGACTGTAACAGATATTTGTGCCAATTTGATCCAATTATTCATGGTCATTCCCTCCTTGTTTTAGTAAATGACGTTCATCGATAATCGTATTTTTAGTATCTGTGAGGTATAGAAAGTCCATATCAAAATGATCCAAATAACCAATGCTGATGAGTTGGTTATTGGCGTACATAAGAAATGGATAGATACTTAGCTCATGTAGTTCATCGTTATAGTAGGTATAAGTGTCAAGTGTAAGATGCGCAAGTGGGGTATGGTCTACAAAGCGAGTAGGAAGTATATTTTCTGCTGCTTCTTCTAACGCTTCACATTCCCATGTTTCGTTGTTAGATAGTTGGAATAGACGAGTTATATATTGTTTGAGTTCTTGAGTGGTTGTTTTCATATCATTGCCTCCTAGATAGTGTGATAGTGATGTAGTTCATATACATCATTGAGATAATATATGTTTGATTTGTCATTTATTACGGATCCCGTTGACAATATGAGAAAATCCCATATGAAAAACTGCTACAAACATTGATATGACAAGAAAATCCCGTTATCCCGCTCATTTGTTGGGAAATATAGCTATATATTTATATATCATTTGGATTTGGTGGTGTTATTACGACTTACTTTTTCTTTTTATATTATTTATTTATAAATAATAACGGGATTTTGGGATTACGCTTGCGTAATCCTTCTCCTACATGAAGTTAGCCAATCCCGTTACTATCCCACTTATATTTTGTTTTGGGATGTTCTTTCGTCATATCAATATAAGCTTCACATTGAGCCATGATTTGTTAGCGTGTTGAATATATTTGTTAGATGAGTGTTATTGAATGACGAAAGGACAGTACATAGATATTATATTTGAAAGTAGAGTGTTTGAGGCAAAAACAAAGACGAAGTGCTGAGAAGCACTTCGTCTAGATTATTATTATTGAAAAGTTGTTTAATAATTTCATTATTAAGTTTTAGTGTAACAAAGAATTGCTTTTTATGATTCTCATCTTTACGGATGTCAATACGGTCAATAACCGTTAGGTACAAAGCTTTGAGCTGTGATTTATCCATGGATTCTATATTTTGAAATATTCGTTGTAATAAAGCAGCGATTTGTTTCGTATCATAAAATGGTTTCTCTTGATTTTGTTGGTGCTTGAGTTGATTAATTTGGTTTGTGATATCATTCAGTTGTGTTTCATATTGATGAATGGTTGGTTTGAGTGCAGATGTTAAGTCTGGATTGTCTTCGATGGTTTGAATTAGATTTTTAAGTTTAGTGCTAATTTCATCAAATTGTTGTTGTTTATAAGCAATATCATGGTTAAGTGCAGCTACATCGACTTGATTCTCTTGATTGACACGTTCGACAACTTGTTTGAGAACTTTATCACTTTTGACAATTTCAAGTATTTGGTCCATAACATATTTTTCAATGACATCGGCTCTAACACTATTCGCAGAACATACCTTTGAGCCTTTATTTCGAAAATTACTACACGAATAGTAACGAATACGTTTTTTAGTGCCATCTTTAAGTGTGTTTGTGGTGTTACTCGCAGCCATAGGTGCAGAACATTGGGGACACGAAATTATTCCAGTTAAAATATTGGTTCCTTTACCATGGACTTGTGGTTTTTCACTTACTTGTCTCTTACGTGCTTGCACTTTATCCCATAATGATTGACTAATAATAGGGGTATGTTTGCCCTCGGCGATTACTGGCTTATCATTCAAGCCTTTACGACGTTTATCATTCCAATCTTTGTATTTCGCGAATTGAATTTTACCAATATAGAATGGGTTTGAGAGAATATAAGTAACAGCTGAAATACTAAATGGATTGCCTTTTTTAGTCACATAGCCTTTGTGATTGAGTGCATTGGCTATTTTACGATAACCATGACCTTTGGCATAAGATTCAAAGATATATTTAACGATGTTAGCTTCATGTTGATTAATCATTAATTCTTTTTTATTATCAGGTATGTTATTATATCCTAATGGAAGATTGCCTTGATAATAGCCCTCTAAAGCTCTTTGACGTTGTCCGGTGTAAATATTCTCTAAAATTGTATTTCTTTCAAATTCGGAAAAACTTGCAAGTATCTGGAGCATTAACTTGCCTGTTGAATTTTTGACTTCCATGCGTTCAGACAAGCTAAAAAATTCAACATTTTGGCGATGAAGTTCTTCGACGATTGTAAGTAAATCGGAAGTATTACGTGCCAAACGATTTGTTTTATAAACCATAACACAGTCTAATTTTCCATTTTTAGCATCATTTAACATGCGCTGTAATTCAGGACGGTTCATAGATTTTCCTGATATACCCCGATCTGCATATATATCAACGAGTTCATAGCCATTAAATTGGCAATATTGCTCTATTTGTGTAATTTGTCCCTCGATGCTATAACCTTCTACTTGTCTCTCTGTGGATACGCGAATGTAGCCTCCTACAAGCTTTTTCTTCATTTTATCCATTATAATCCATCCTTTCTTTAATTATACAATTGATAATTCCATAGTCTGCTTTACAATATTCAGTGGTTCATTTTTGAAATAGATGCCAGCGAGGCTTTTATTTTTAGAAATATTAATTTCATCAATATAGGGGTACAACATGTTTAGCGTGAAACGTTGTTGAATGATGTTTTGGAAAGCTTTTCGAATTTGATACGTACTGATTGATGATATAGGTTTTGATTGTTGATGTAATGATTGCGTTTGTTCTCTGAACGTTTCTGCATCAATTTTGCCTTGGGCTAATTTTTCTATCAGCTGCTCGTGATTGAGTGTAGTTTTAGTTTCTATATCTCTTTGTCTTTTGAGTCGTTGTTGAATAGCATGGTTTATTTTTGAATAGAGCTGTTGATTTTGAAAGAAGTCCTGACAAGTCGCTAAAACACTTGTTTCTAATTCTTGTGCGTTGATTCCTTTAAATTCACAAACAAAGCGAGCATTATTCATATTTTGCGGACAGACATAGTAACGCAATGAATGATCTGGTTTTCGGACAGTCATGTTTGTGAGTGTCGAATGACAATAAGGACATTTGATTTTTTGTTTGAGTTGATTTTCTGACGGCTTACGTTTTACTTGTTTCTGAGTTCGGGTAACTTGAGCTTCTTCGTATATCGTTGTACTGACAATAGCTGGGAACATGTTTTCATATTGTCCGTATTGATTGATAACACGGCCACAGTAATTAGGGTTGAGGATAATATTACGCACTTGATAAGGCTTGCGATTAATGAAGTTATCATCAGCTTCTAAGTATTGCGCAATTTTTTTATAACCATAACCTTGAAGGTAATAATTGAATACAGCTTTTATTGTTGGTGCTTTTACTGTGTCTATCGTGAAAGTACCATTATGATAGTGATACCCAAAGGGTGCATGTGTTGTAATCATTTTACCTTGTTTCGCTTTTTCTTTGATTCCATTTTTGACTTGTTCGCCTATATTATCAGATTCTAGTTCGGCCAAGCTGATGAAAATATTGAGTTTGAGCCGATCGAATGCTTTATCCATATCAAAATAGCCATCATGAACGCTTAAGATATGGACATGGTATTTTTGACACAATTTCATGAGTTTTAATGCATTTTTAAGATTGCGATGAAGTCGGTTTAATCTGTAACAACATAATACATCACATTGTCCTTGTTGAATCAGTTCAGTAATTTGTTGGTAACCGTTCCGCTTATCAGTGCGTCCTGATTGCTTATCGCTATAAAAGGTAATGTATTGAATATTATGTTTTTTGGCTAATGCCTCGATGGTTTGTTTTTGTGCTGCTAAGGATTGTTGCTTTGTAGTGCTCTGTCGTAAGTAACCTATTGCTTGTTTCATCGTATTTCCTCCTTCCAAAGTGATAATATATATTTATGAACGAATTTATAGATAAGCCCAACACCTGCTGGTGTTGGGCGTTATTATTAGTCATCAGCATGATTAATTTCTTCAACAACTAAATCAGCTAGTAATTCAATCAATTCATCCATTTTATCTACTCCTGTACGATTTCATCTTTAAGTTATTAAAAATCAATTAAATCATCGTTCTGTTTTTTCCATGATTCAAGTATCTTTTTGTTATCCAAGTTAATTTCAGCTTTAATAGGTTCAGCATCTTTAGTTAGACCAAAAATAGACGCATATTTTGAATCTAGCTTTAAATGGTAAAAGACAAGTGACTGTTTTTTGCCATTGTCATCTTTGACTGTTCTTTTTGTTGTAATTCGATCATGGTCAGATTCGATAAATCCTTTATCCCTTAGTGCATTAACAACATTATTAACATCTTGGAAGTGATGCTCTATCAACATATTTTTAAATACAGACGCAATGATTTTGACTTCGATATACTCATCTTTTAAGGCAATTAGTCCATGGTTCTCCATCATATTCTTTAACGCTTTGTCATCAGAAAATTTACCACGGTTTTGTGCTACAAATTGCGTAATGACTTCGATTGCTTTATCTGCCAGTGATCGTTCAGAGACTGTATGAGCATGATAATCAATAAAGTAGTCTCTTATTTTAGCGATATCAATATTTGTAGCTAAAACACGACCTAATATTTGCGCAGATGTTGTAATGACTGCATAACGCTTAAACATACGAATACCTGTATTGTTTGCTTCACTCTTCAATTTAGCTTTAAACCAATGATGTTCATCTTTAAACCATTGAATAACTTCCTCTTCACGATTTATAAGGTATTGAGCTACTAACGGTAAAACATGACCATAGTTTAGCGCCACAGCTTTTTTAATATTGTCAGCATTGGTCGCATTTGTAGTAAATTGCTCATTAATTTCAATGGTTCTTACACGTAACCCATCGTTTTGAGCTGAATCAGTAAAAATACTGTATTCTGACGTTGAAATGACAGAAGTTCCCCAATTCTTAGGTGTTTTAACTTCTCCATGAACGTTTGAACGTTGACGCCCTTGACCTTCAGCGATGGAGTACAATAACCCTGTTGTATCTTTAAAAGTTGCTGAGGAGAGCTCGTCAAATACCATAGGTATGCCATAATTGTTACTCAAGTAACCTTCAAGAGCGTTACGTGTGCCATTCCAACTTCGAAAAAGCGTTTTATTACCTTTGGTTGGATTTCCAGCGACGGATACCGCTAAAGCTGCCGCTGTTGATTTACCGGTTGATGACTGGCCTGTAAAACTAAAGATGATACCAGCAAATTCAACCTCATGTTTATGCTTCAGAAAGGCTGTCACTAAGGCAGAAATTCCAAATATGACCGCTAACTCTAGAAGAAGATGACCTTTGACTTCGTTCATATACATATTTAACCAATCTTTAAATGTCCCTTTAGGCTCTAATAGATAAGCACTATCGACAATAGGCTCTAAAGATGCTAACTGATCATATTGTTTAGATGTGTAAATGGTATCTACCATTACAATGTAACCGTGGGGTGTTTCTATGATGCCCGAGCCATCATATAAATCAGAAGTGGGCAGTTCATCGCGCATTAACTGTAGTGCATAGCTCAAATCTCTTATATAACTTTCATTGATACTGTGACCATATTTAATCAAGGAAGGTAAGTTTCGAGTTGTTAAAATATCAGATTCAAATGTATGTTCTTTATCCTTACCGTTAGAAATAATTATTTTTTCTGTATTTTCTGAGGCATGCCAAAATTTAGCTTCAACAACGATACAACTAGATATAGGCACTACTTTTTCCTTATCTCCATCTTTTTTAGGTGGAAAAGTTTTACGCCACGCCTTTGCATCTAATTGGTATGGACCTGCTTCAAAAATGATGTAATGACTCATTAGCGAACACCTCCTTTCGAAGGGTTGCTATCTTGGAGTGGATTAGGTCCGACTTTCATATATACTAAATGACCATTGGTATTTTTACCGATAATAATAAATGGAACACTTGGCGCATTTTTAACAAAATATGCGAACCAACGTCCAACATTTTGTTGTACAGCTTTTGAGCATTGTACATTTGCACGACGGTTCAAGTCATGGAAAGTAAATACTTGTCCCTCCGGTAAAACGAATCCAATTCCTAAAATTCTTCTTTTCAACAGTTTAAAATCATCTTCTTGCTCGTAAGTCATTTGGATCATCCTTTGTATATTAGTCATCATTTAAATGATGCCTTTGTATCTTATATCTACACTGAGATATAAAGTTCTAAATTTGAGAGGAAAATATTAGGACATTGGTATTACACCTTTTGTTAATTAAAAAACCCAACGATAAAAAAATCGTTGGGTTTAAAAAGGTATGTTAATAATATAATTTAGATGCACTATTCAATTTTTTTAAGCGTAATTTATAAAAATCATTAATTACCTGAATCATTAATTTATCAAGAATACCATTGTAATCGTTATTAAAAGTCTCCCTACTATATATTTCACTAATATTATAATCATTAAGGTTTGAAATTAATGAATCTTCTATTTTCATTGTTAGTTCTGGGTGCTGTTCAATTGTATTGCGAACTAATATTTTTAATTGAGTATTTCTTACATAACCATTAATAAGACTTTCGAAACGAATTAAATTTTCTTCGTGTTTATCTATTATTGTATTCAACTCATTTTTTAAACTATTCAAACTGTGTAAGGCAATTAATATATCGTATTGAGATGCTTCTTCGATAATACGACTTGAAACATTGACTACTTTATCAATTAAATCAGTTATAGCAGTGAATAATGTAAAATGAAATGTATCCTCAATTGTTGTTAAATAAAATAACTCATTATTACTAATTAACTTATTTTTCTTCATAAATTTATCTATATTATTTTTAGATTTAATAATATCGTCTATTGTTAAATTAACTTTACGTGAACTTTTTTTCATAATACTACGGATAAATTTGAAGTAAGTATCATTATGATCGTATAGATTAAGAGAAATACCAATTACAGCCTGTCTAAATTGATCTATTTCATCAGATTGATTTAAGCTATTATTATTGTGAGATGAAGGTTTGATACTATTAGCTATTTCAAAGTATTGAGAGTTACTCTTTCTTTCTCTAATTAAACCTTCGATTACTAACTTTTTAAAATACTGAGATTTATTTATACTTGAGATATCTTTTTTTACATACGAATCTTGTTTTTCTTTATAAATGAGGTATCTTGTTAAAAAGTCGCTTATTATAATATCATCAACATTTTTTAACGATAAATCTCGGTGTTGTTTTAATATCGTATGCTTTAAATCCTTAAAGCTTTCTAAAAAAGAGACTTGATCTGCATTTTTCATATAACTTACTTGCTGTTTAATTTGCTCTAACTCAATATTTTTTCGAATTTCTTTCATAGCTTTGTTAGCTATTTTTTTAGCGAATTCTGTTGTATGGTTGATTGTTTCTAAGTAATCATTAAAATATGTTTCTAGGTCATTTAAATCTAATATATTCAAAATGGCTGTACCTTGATCAATAAACTCATTTAATAAGTCTTTAATATCAATTTTACTTTGACTATCAATAAAATAATGCATTTTATTTTTTATAAAATGTTTAGGGATTTCATCTATAAAAAAACCAGTTTTGTCACATTCCACAGTATGTTGCTCCACAGTTTGTTCATCCTGATTTATAAAATAACTTACATATATAGTTTCGCTAGGTTGGGCTTTTCCACATATAAAATTTGGTCGGTATTCTTTAGGTAAATAATCCTCTAAGTATTCTTCTAATATAAATTCTGAATCAATTTTATGTATAAAATAACTAAAATTCCGAAACCACATTTCTATTTTCCATTTATTTTTAATCATAGTATTACTCACTTTCAATAATTAAATGTATAGACATAATGCTAGTTTTATTTTTAAGATATTTCAATAATGTTTACTAATTTTTCCCTATAAGATAAGATATACAATATAAAAGGGAACAAACGTTCCTATTGGAGGGGTCCTATGAAAAGGTCAGTCGAGTCTTTCAGTGAGTTACATCAAGTTTTAAAGAATTATAGAGATAATAGCTTATGGTTATTTAGAGGTCATAGTAATTTGAATTGGAGTTTAGTTCCGAAAGCTGGTCGAGCACCTTATGATAAATATGATGATGAAGAAACATTTTATGCTTGGAAACGTCAAGCAATGATATTTTTAAAAGAGACTTATAGTGATTGGGATATGCTAACTATAGCGCAACATCACGGATTAGCTACTAGACTATTGGATTGGAGTTTTAATCCTTTAGTTGCTGCCTTTTTTGCGGTGCAAACATATGAGGATTGTGATGCTGTTATTTATGCCTATTTAAAAAAATCGGATATGAATATGAAAGGGGCTACGCCTTTTAAGAGTAAAGGGATAAAAAAAGTAAAGCCTAACGGTCTAGCTTCGAGAGTGGTTAGACAAAGTGGAATTTTTACTATTCATGAGCCTCCTACAAATTCTATAGAAGCTAATCTTTCAGAGAAAGAAGAACTACACAAAATCATCATAAAGAAACATTATCGCAAAAAATTAAGAGAAGAGTTATCTTATTATGGTATCAACGAATTATCATTATTTCCTGACTTAGATGGTTTATCTAGCCATGTTAATTGGATAATGGAGATAAATCCATACGCTTCAAATAATATAACGCAAGAATTAAATTCAATTAATGAATAAGATTATAAAAAGCGAGGTATTATATGTCAGTATTAGAAACTAAATTAAAAAGTCAAATGTCAAAATCTGCAAAAATAGCTAGAAATATGAATAAGTTACCAGATGAAATTGATAGATTAAGAAAAAGGATAGAAAGAATAAATAAAAAAAGAAAACCTACTTCCAGTAATATTAGAGATTTGGAAAAATCTAATAAGCAATTAGTTACAAAGCAGCAAAAACTTGCAGATTTACAAGTTGAGTATACTAAGATTGAGAAAAAAATTAATGAAACAAAAATTAATCTTCAAAAAGAGCAGTCTAGGAATCAAAAGAAATTATCCAGTATGTTAGATAAAAATACAAAAGGAAATGAAGAGATTATGGAAAAATTATTAACTAATTCAGATCAAATAAATGAGATATCAAATCAGATAAAAAAAGCAGTGAATCAAAAAGAGATAATTGAATATGATGTCTTTCTATCCCATTCTAGTTTAGATAAAGAAGATTATGTATCTAAGATAAGTGAAAAACTAATAGAAAAAGGACTAAAAGTCTTTGAAGATGTTAAAGTTTTTGAAATCGGAAAAAGTCAAACAGAAACTATGAATATGGGTATACTAAACTCTCGGTTTGTTGTAGTATTTTTATCCCCTAATTTTATTGAAAGTGGTTGGAGCAGGTACGAATTTTTATCCTTTCTAAACAGAGAAATAAATGAAGAGCATGTTATTATATTACCTATTTGGCATAAAGTGAGTGTTGAAGATGTACGTGCATACAACCCATATTTAGTAGATAAGTATGCATTGAATACAAGTGATTTTAGTATAGAAGAAATAGTAGAAAAAATTTATCAAGTAATCGTTAATTCTAAGAATTAGTAATAGTATTGGTTATCTACTTTAAAAGCAAAGAGGGAATTAAATGAAAAAAGCAGTGTTTTTATTACTAAATGAGTATGCAGAATGGTAAGCAAGCTACTGTTCCTCTATTTTAAACCAAAGCAGTGAATGGAAAATAGAAACAACTTCAATTTATGAATATTTTACCTCGATTGGTGGATTTACAATTAAAGTAGTAATAGTTATCCAATATTTTCTAGTTGATTCTTTTATAATATGTCCAATTAAGTGTAGATGATTCAAGATGATATTGAGGGAAGGATGAGAATGTGTCTTTCAGGTAGCTCATTTGATGATAACCTTAAACATAATATTTACTTTCATCCTGCTGAAAAAGAGGTTACAGTTTCAAGCCGATAGAATACATTGGGTTATATAAAGACAAAGCAATAAAAGCTATCGGAAAAGTAGACAAAGTAATAGTGACGGAAATAAATGAGAGCTCATTATCCTTGAAGACAGTTTATCCTGTAGGTACTGAGTTATCGATTGATGAGTATGAAATAGTTAAAAATAAAATAATGGTGCTTGGGAAAGAAAAGTGGACTAATCTATTGAACGAACCCCATTATTATTACTTAATTGAAGATTTTATAGAGACAGACTACAAGAAAACATCTAAAGGTGGATTGATGGGAGTTAAGTATTTTAATGTGAATGAAATTTTGAATAGGGATTGCTTAACCACCGAACAAATCGCTAAAGAATTATGTAATAAAGATTGGGAATGATAAATAGTGAATGAAGCTATAATGCAATAATGTATGTATAACATAATCAAGTAATGAATTTAATGATAAGAGAGTATGGAGTAAAGAATTGAATTAGTTTGCATGGTCTATGTATCTTAAAGGTGTTGAAGGAGATACACCGAAGTATGCAGTACCAATTCTTGAAACAGACTTTAGTGATTTACCATCTACACATACGACAGTCGGATCACTTGATCGGTTTCGAGATAAGACAATGAGCATTAACAGAAGCGGGAGTAACTGTTGAATTCCATTTATATCCAGTTAGATACTAGAGTTTGAAGTGATAAATCTTGATTCGGATGCTGAAATAAGTAAAAGAGCAGTTACTGAATATAATATAAGTATAAATATGCCACTAGATATTTTAAGGAGTATTTATTCACTTTTATAAAATCATCTGCTAAGATAGTATGGAAGATTTTTATAGGAGCTGATTATAATGCGACATATAAATATGTCATACATCATACGCTATAGTACTCTAACTCAAAGATAAGAAGTACTTAGTTATGAATAGCATTCATTTCACAAAGTACTTCAACAAAAATGGAGGAATATGAAATGAATAAAATAGAAGTGTATAAGTTTGTTAAAGTAAAGCAGTTAGTATATCAATTGATTAAGTTATATCGTACAAACGATATGAATTCCCATAAAACACAAAAAGATTTTTTACTAAATGAAATTAATGATATCTTTAAAGAAAAAGATATTGATATCTCGGACTTTATTACATCGATTGACGATGTAAAATTAACTAAGAAAAAAGCAGAACATCTTTTAAATGAATTAAAAGTGTACATCCAAGATTTTGAAATACCTTCATCAAGTCAACTGGAGAAAATTTTTCGTAAAGTAAAAAAATTAAAGAGACCAGATATAAATTTAATTGATACAAAAGAAATTTCATATTTAGGATGGAATGATAATTCTTCTAACCGAAAATATATCGTTTATAAAAATTTAGATGATAAATTCGAAGGTATATATGGCGAAATTTCACCAAATAAAGTAAAAGGATTCTGTAAAATTTGTAATCAGGAATCTGATACATCACTCTTTCTCAATAAAACTAAACATAATAAGAGTAGTGGAACATATACTAAAAAAGGAGATTACATTTGTTATGACAGTTTTAAATGTAATCAGAACCTAGATGATATAAATAATCTTTACGAATTTATTGTTAAAATAAAATAGATCCAAACAGCCCTGATCTTTAGAACTAATGATCAGGGTTGTTATATTTTGTACCTCACTCTTAATCGATACGCTGAAAGTCCCTATAAATAGAACGTACGTTCCGTTTGTAGTATAATGACAAAAATATTAAATTAGAGGATTAAAAATGGGATTATAATTTTTTAATGTACCAAACTGAAAAAGGCTAAATAAAGATAAATATAAGATTAGAAAAAACTGTATGGATTAGGCAATATTTATATATAATGAAATGAATTAACAGAAAATCGAATTATCCGGAAAAACCGTACTGTTCGATTGGAAGGGAATAGAGAAGGTGAAAAGAATTAACTTCAATTATCATCTTATTTCTGAAAAAAGATATGAAAAACGGACGCAAGACACTTTAAATATTAGTAACAACGTAAAGTGAATAAAATCTATATTAAGGCATCGTGATGAATTTAATATAATTGATAAAAATGATTAATTATCCATTTTATTTATAATATATTATTTTTAGCAATTGTATGTATATTTTTCTTGATTTACTCTAATAGTACAGAAACTATAAACAACAATCTTCTAAAATACGCTGAAAGTTATCATAAGTGATGGTAAAAAAATGAGTAAGTAGATGAAGAGTGAAAATCAGATTAATTAATAATAATGTATCAAATTTAAATAAAGGGGGTCTTTAAGTATGAATTTAAGAGGTCATGAAAATAGACTTAAATTTCTTGAGAAATATGATGTGACACCTATATCACATTTAAAATTATTAGAAGGTCAAAAGAAAGACGGTGAAGGCGGTAGACTGACAGATAGCTATTATTGTTTTTCATACAGTTTAAAAGATAATTCTAAAAAAGTTTTAGGTACGTTTAATTGTGGTTATCATATTGCTGAAGATTTACTAAAATTATCAAATCAAGACAAATTACCTTTATTTAACCCGTTTAAAGTAATTAATAAAGGTAATCAATTGCAAGGCGTAACGAATAAAGGTAATTTAGATATTAATAGGCAAAGAAAACAGTATAATGAAGTGGCTTTACAGCTTTCAAACGCTATTAATTTAATCATAATTTGTTATGAGGGTAATATTAAAGAACCACTTTCAACGATAAAATACGAAACCGATAAATATTATTATAGTGAACCATATGATAGTAAAATTAAAGCAGTAAATACTATTATAGGTAATTTGTTTGATAAGAAATTAGTTGAGAAGATATCTGAAATTAATGTAAATCAGGAAATTAGAAAATTTGATTTTTCATTACTCACTAATAAAATTAAAAAATATGAGATACAAAATAATTTTGAATAAGTGGAGGTAAGTCAATATTAAATATAGAAGCTAGTATTAAGGATATTCAAGATATTATAAATTATTTTATTAAATGTGACGTTAATAATAAGTATTATGAAAGTAAGCAAAGAAGCAGTCTCGAAAAGTTAGCTTTAAAATTGGATAAAGTAAGTAATCAGTTAAACAATGAAAACATTGAAGGTATGAAAAAGATAATTGAAAAAGTAGCAGAAGCAAATAGAGTTATCGCTAAATCTTCTTTAAGAAAAAATTGAGTGTTTTAGTAAGATGATTGAAGTTGATAATAAATCTACTAATCAAAAGAAATTTTAAATATATATTGAGTTAAAACTTGAAAAACTTATATCTAAATGAAGAAACGGGAAACCATTCTGAATCCTCACCCTTTCCCGTTCCAAAATCATTGATAATGAAAAACATCGCTTATACGGGGTATTGCATATTTTGCCTTAAGTTCAAATACTATACATATAATAGAATCACAACTAAAAGCACGTCATAACTGTACTGTTCATTCTGTACAGTAGGTATTAAACTATTAAATAGGTATAAGATTAAACGAAAGCCAAGATGCATAATGTCATGGCTTTTTATATTGAAAAAACATGCGATAATTTGTTCCCAAATGTCCTTATAGTTGTACCAATATCTGTAATAGAACACTAGAAACTTGGTTTAACCTTTCCTTTTCGTAAATAAATGTAAAGATATACCATAAGGATCTCTTACATAACCATAACCTTCAGTATAGAACTCTGGGCTGAATGCTTTTAATACTTCACTGCCTTTTTCTATTAACTGGTCATACACACGCTTAGTTTCTTCTACATGGTCAAAAGTAATACAAAGCGATATATTATTACCTTGGGTTATAGGTAAACCTTCGGTATCATCCGCAATCATAATTTTTATATCTCCAAATTGAAGTACACATTGATCAATTTTATTTAAATCTTTTTTATCGATATTAAGTTGCTTATCTGTCGGTCTATCCTTGATACGTTGGATATACAGTGTTTTAGCGCCAAACAGCTCTTCATACAACCTTTTCAAACCATCTGCATTTTCTATAATTAAAAAATAGGGACTTACTTGAAAATTCATAGTTTTTCCTCCTTAAATTTGTTATAAATAAGTATATACTGTATTAGTGTCACCTATTGATACTAAAAGGGGAATAATAATGAAAAAATCTGTTAGATTATATCATATGATTGAATACTGTAATGAAAAAAGGAATTTCAAGTTAAATGATTTAATGTCAGAATTTAATATTTCTCGTAGTACTGCTTTAAGGGATATAAAGGAAATTGAAGCATTAGGAGTGCCTTTATATAGTAGTACAGGGAAAAATGGCGGTTATATGACCATAGGTAATCGAAACCAAACGAAAATAGCAATCACAGACGAAGAATTGAAAGCTTTAGTATTTACACTTTCAAGTATCTCCAATGTTAGTAAGTTACCTTTTCAAACAGAATATCAAGAAATATTAAAAAAGTTATATAATAATTCGAATAAAAAAGAATTGATAAACCAGTATAATGAGATATTTCAATATTTTAATGAAGATACATATCAGTTCAAAAGTTATAAGATATTTAATGAAATCATTAGATTAACAATTGGTAGTAAGTCATTTAAAATCTGTTATTCACAAAACTATTTGAAAGAACAATATAAAGGTATTGGTATCTTATATAAAAATCAACAATGGTACTTCGTTGTTGTTAATATAGCATCAAAATTAGTAAAGTTGTTAAACATTTCTAAAATAAAAGAAGTATATGAAATGGGAGAAACTAAAGAATGTAATGAAATAACTATGCAGAATTTTCAACAGTTTATGGTTGAAAACGAAAATACGATTGATATACAAATTAGAAGTAATATTATTGGATTAAATATCTTGAAAGGATACTTGTGGAGTGACTATATGATTGAAAATATTAACGAAGAGACATATTTGTTTAAATCAAAAGTGAACATGCAAGATATAAATTTTATAGCTAAATTAATAGTCACATGTGGTGCCAATGTCAAAGTAGAATTTCCTATTAGTTTGAAAAAAGCTATTAAAACTGAACTAACCAAAATAATAAACTTATACTAATGGTAATTTAATTATGATTGCAATAACAAAGAAAAGATAATCTTAAACATATTAAATTGATCCGTAGTTTAAAAACCGCATCACTAACCGAGACGCAGAAGCGTATCACAAATAAAACTAAAAAATAGATTGTGTATAGTATAAAAGGAAGGGATTTATATTAAAATTTTGACAATAAAATGTAAGCGCTCTAAAATAAAAAATTAACTCGTACGTATAAGTGGACAAGAAGGGAGTTTTATAATGAAAGATAAAATATTAGGAACTTTATATGGCCAAGCTATTGGAGACGCTTTAGGTATGCCTTCAGAATTATGGAATCGCAACAAAATTAAAGATTTTTTTGGGAAAATCACAACTTTTTTAGATGGTCCTTATGAAAATAAGGTAGCCAGAAATTTCACCAAAGGACAGTTTACAGATGATACTGCACAATCACTACTAATCATTGATGCACTAAATAAAAATCATTTTGAACCTTCAAAAAAAATCATAGCAGACGAATTGATTGAATGGGCCAATGCTACAAACGCATTTAAAAATAATATTCTTGGCCCAAGTTCTAAAGCAGCTTTAACTGCAATAATACAAGGAGAAGATTCCCAATTCTATACAAAAAATGCATTAACTAATGGGTCGGCTATGAGAATTGCTCCTATTGGTACTTTATTTTCTAAAGATCAAAAAGTAGAGCTTGTAAATTATGTTAAGGAAATTAGTGAAGCTACTCACACAAGTGATGTTGCAATAGCCGGAGCTAGTATGATTGCTTATGCAGTAACATTGGCAGCGGAAGATAAGAATTGGAAAGAAATTATAGAAGGCGTTTTGGATATTCACGATATAGCTATTAAAGAAGGAGAACAAACTTTTTCTGCATCAATAGCAGAAAGGTTAAAATTAGCAGTTCAGTTTGCCAATCATTTCGAAAGTGAGGAGGAATATTCGCTCTGGCTTTATGATGTGATAGGATGCGGAACATCATTAACTGAATCGGTCCCCACTGCTTTGGCAATTGCTTATTTTTGTAAAGACCCCAATAAATGCGCAATTTTTTGTGCGAATATTGGTGGGGATACTGACACAATTGGTGCTATGGCAACTGCTATATCGGGAGCTAAATACGGATATAGTAATTTTAAAAAACTTTGGATAGAGACTATCGACAAACACAATAGTGTGAACTTAGAACAATATGCAACTACGCTCGAAAAAAATAAAATGTTATAAAAAATCGAGGTGTTCGTTATGGAAAAAGAAGAAATCTTTCTTCCTGAAAGTGAAAAAAACGGGAAACCTATCGACTTATTTTTTATATGGTTTGCAGCCAATCTAGGTATTCTCGGGATAGTTTATGGCGCTGTCATAGTAAGTTACGGATTGAGCTTTTTACAATCAATTTTGATTGCTATAATAGGACCGTTATCCTTTGTTCTAGTTGGTTATATAAGTGTAGCTGGTAGAGATAGTGGAGCTATAACTTTTATGCTCTCAAGAGCACCATTTGGATTTAAAGGCAATCATATACCTGCTTTAATTGGCTGGGTAGGTCAAGTTGGTTGGTTATCTGTTAATGTTTCTACAGGAACTTTAACTCTTCTGGCTTTATTCAATACTTTTGGTTTTAAGACTAGTACATTTCTAATTTTGATGAGTTTAGCGATTTTTGCTGGGCTAGTTATTATATCTGTTCTTTTTTCACAAAAAGTACTTGTATCAGTACAAACATTTTTCACATATGTATTTGGTGCATTAACCTTATTAGTTATAACAATTTTAATTACTAATACTGATTGGAACGCTCTTTTTTCTATGAAATCTGGGTCTTGGCTTAAAGGTTTTCTACCTGCATTAGCCTTTGTAATAGTAGGGACTGGATTGACTTGGACTAACGCAGCTGCAGATTATAGCCGTTTTCAAAAAAAATCGAACAGTTCTTTATCAATAATCACTAGTGTTACAGCTGGCGCGTTTATCCCTTTATTTATCATTATAAGTACTGGAATTTTATTAGCTACTTCAGAGCCACAATTAGCAAATGCAGAAAATCCAATCTTATTAATTAGCGAAGTACTACCAAATTGGATGACAGTAATTTACTTAATATCTGCTTTAGGTGGCCTTACTCCTATGTGTTTTTTAGGTTTAAAGTCCTCAAGATTAATTATGAGTACTTTTGATTTGAAAGTAAAAAATTCTACAGTTATTATTATTCATTCAATTATTATTATTGCCATTCCTATTTATGTCTTAGTAGTTTCCAGAAATTTTCTCGCTTTTTTTGAAATGTTTTTAGGAGTTTTGGGTATTGGATTAGCTGCTTGGTCTGCAATTTTCATTGTTGATTATGCAACATTGAGAAAAAATATAGGCTATGAAAAAAATTGGTTTGCGATCCCCAGTATAATAGTCTGAATATTAAAACAGTAATGGTCTGGAGTATAGCAGTAATAGTAGGTGCATTAATAAACATTTTTACTTCTTCAAGTTTTGATATAATTGTAACATTTATGGTTAGCGGATTTTTATATTATATATTTAATATTTCTTTAAATATTCACAGAAAGAAGGCTAAAAAATGAAAAGTTCATTAAGAGAATATCACCAGATTAATAGCCAAAAAAAGGTTTTGGTGATCGGCAGTGCTGTTATTGATGTGATTTTAAATGTTAATAGTATACCAAGTAGTGGATCGGACGAATTTGCCCACTCTGAGAAGACAATAGTAGGTGGTTGCGCATATAATGTAGGCGATATACTTAGTCAGTTCAAAGCTAATTATGATTTGATGGTGCCCGTTGGCGATGGTCCTAATGGAACAATTATTGAAAATAAGTTAAAAAAAGAAGGCAAAACTTCATTATTAAATAATATATTAGGTGATAATGGTTGGACGTTATGTATCGTTGAAAATAATGGGGAACGCACTTTTTTAACGATACCTGGAGTTGAAATGACTTGGAAAAAGAATTGGTTTAAAGAAATTGATCTTAATAAGTATGATTATATTTATGTGTCAGGTTATTCTTTTGAACCTCCTTCAGACGAAGTTTTATTAGAAGAATTTAGTCGTTTAAACGAGAAAACTACAATTATTTTTGACCCCTCACCAAGGATTAATAAAATGAACTGTGAGAGTATAAGGAAGTTGCTTGAAATAAACACAATAGTACATGCCAACGAAGATGAAATATTACAATTGAGTAGTGAGAATCATGTGAAAGATGCGGCATTAGAAGTAAGTAAACAGACTAATCAACCTGTGATAGTTACGTTAGGCAACGAAGGTACTCTTATAGCAAATAAGTGTAAAGTTAAGATTTTAGAGGGGGAAAAGGTTCCTGTAACTGATACTATAGGCGCTGGTGATTCACACACAGCAGCTTTTATAGCAGGTTTGCTAGATAACCAAAGTATTGAAAAAGCTTGTATATGGGGAAACGAAGTAGCATCTAAAATTGTGCAAGAACAAGGTGGAAATACGGATATATTCAATCCTATAGATGAAGAATATTAAATTTGTCTCACGCTTACTATCTTCAACAGTTGTTGTATTTTAGCTTTAGGCTTATAAACTATTTAAAAGAAGGTTCTGTTGCAAAGTAAAAAATATAGCTAACCACTAATTTATCATGTCAGTGTTCGCTTAACTTGCTAGCATGA